>WRCJ01000009.1 GCA_009784085.1 Oscillospiraceae bacterium
AAGCCTATCTTGAGCCGGGCGGGGACATTGGCCCTGCCCCAAACCGGCGAGAGCAGGAACAGCCCCGTCATGCGGATGAGGATGAGCGCGAACTGCGCCACCCAGAGGATGACATTATCCATACCCATGCCCATATCCATTTCCAAACCCATATCCGTCATCGCAGTAACGTCAGGATATACCCGTATACGCGCAAGGTGAATTCTTGCAGGCGGGTGAGCATCCAGGGGCCAAACAGGATGAGGGCCGAAAAGACCGACAGGATCTTGGCGACAAAGACGATCGTCTGCTCGTTGATCTGCGTGGTGGCTTGCAGGACGGATATGATCAAGCCGACGACAAGGCCGACGCCCAGAAGCGGCAACGAGACGGTCAAAATGGTCATGACGGCGTCCTGGATGATGGTCGCAACCTCACCGGAATTCACGGATCTCCCCCCCCTCTCCCGCTATCGCTGGAACGTCCTGACCAAGCTGGTAATGGTCAGGTTCCAGCCGTCGACTAAGACGAAGAGCATGATCTTGAACGGCAGGGAGATCATGACCGGCGGGAGCATCATCATGCCCATGGACATCAACGCCGAGGCCACAATCATATCGATGACGATGAAGGGGATAAATATCATAAAGCCGATTTGGAAAGCGGTCTTGATTTCACTGGTGACAAACGCCGGGATGATCACATGCGTGGGGATCTCGTCCACGGTCTCGGGCAGGTTTTCCATGTTGGCCAGCGACATGAAGGTGCGCAAATCCCCTTGGTTGCCCTGGAGGTCGATCTGCTCCAGCATGAAATCCCGGATGGGCTTCTTGGCAAGGTCCAAGGCTTCGCCGATAGTTTCGATCTCCCCGGCTTGGTAGGGTTCCCAGACATCGGTGACCAGCTCGGCATACACCGGGTACATCACAAACAGGGACAGGAACAACGCCAAGCCCACGATGACCTGGTTCGGGGGCATTTGCTGGGTACCCATGGCGTTCCTGGTAAAGCTCAGCACGATGACGATGCGGGTAAAGGCGGTGACCATGATCAGGATCGAGGGCGCCAGCGTCAACACGGTCAAAAGCAGGATGATCTCCACCGTGCCCGTGGCTTCCTCCGCAGTAGCGTCGCCGGAGAGGATGCCCGAAATGTCGCCATCCTTCGTCAGGCTGTCGACGATTTTGGCGATATCCTCTTCGGTGAGCGACAATCCCCCTTCGGCTGTGGCGTAAGCGTTCGGCGAGAACAGCAGTAGGCAGGATGTCAAGAATATGAGGATAAGGGCGATCCGGACATACCGCCTCTTCTTCATAAAAGGCCACTCCCTCCTTCTCCCTCAAAACGGCGGGAAAGCCGTTGCGTCCGCCGGCTGATGCGGCCGGCCAAAGAGTCGATCTCCTCCTCCCCTGTGTCCTGATTTTCCTTTTCGGAATAGACCCGCGCCGCGCGCACGAAGGCCAGGTTTTCAGACGCCGTGGGTTCCCGCCTTACGGCTCTGGATTCCATGCGGCTGTACTGTTTCATGCGGCGGATGGCCTCGTTGTAATCGGGCAGGGGCGCGGGCTGGGGCGGCGCGGGCGGTTGTTGCGTCGCAGGCTGGGGCGGCGCAGACTGTTGTTGTGATGTGGGCTGTGGGTGTGTTGGCTGGGGGGGCGCAGGCTGGTCCTCCCCGGGCGGCATGGCCTGTTGGGCCGCCTGGACCGCCTGGGGCATTTCGGCCGCTTGCGCCTCCTCGGCTTTTTGCAAGGCTTCCCCAAAAGAAGGGGCCGCCGCCTCATCCTGCAAGGCAGTCTCCGGGCGGGCGGGCGGCGTGCCTTTGGGCAACACACCGCTGAACACGCCCATATTATGCGCGAAACGTCCCCAAAAGCCCCGGCGCCCGTTGGGGGCGGCGGCGGTGGCGGAGGTGGCGGAGGTGGCGGTTGCGGCGGTTGCGGTTGCGTCACGCGCCGACCCCGGCGCCCGCGCGTCCGCCTGCTTGGCCCCCTCGGCGGCCAACGCCTCGGGATCCACCTCGCCCAGCGTGCGGAAGCCCTCTTTGGAGACCCCGGTGATGAGCACCTTGTCGGCCACGCGCAGAAGCAGGATCATGCTATCCCTGCCTGTCGCCACGCGATCCAAGACCTGCACGTACCGCCCCCGCGCGCCAAAGAGGTTCCTCTTCGACAAATAGCGCAATCCAAGCCAAGAGAGGGCCATGATGGCCACGAAACCCAGGATCCCCCCCAGCAGGGGCCAGAGGTTCCCGCCGGATTCGAGGGGTTGCGGCGTGGGCGACGGCGACGCGCCGCCAAGGATCAGCCACACATGTCTCATTTACCCCAGCACCTTACGTACAGCATCGCAGACGCGGTCCGCTTGGAAGGGCTTGACGATGAAATCCTTGGCCCCGGCCTGGATGGCCTCGACGACCATGCTTTGCTGGCCCATGGCCGAGCACATGATCACCTTGGCGCTCGCGTCTTTGGCCTTGATCTGCTTGAGCGCCTCGATGCCGTTGAGTTCGGGCATGGTGATATCCATGATCACCAGATCGGGCGAAAGCTCGGAAAACTTGTCCACGGCCACGGCGCCGTTTTCCGCCTCGCCCACCACGTCGAACCCGTTCTTGGTGAGCACTTCTTTGATCATCATGCGCATAAAAGCGGCGTCATCCACCAATAATACCTTGTTACCCATAGTAACCTCCCATTGTTAGCTCGTCAGGCGTTTTGCCGGTTTGACGATATCTGTGATGCGGGCGCCGTAGCTGTCGTCGATGACCACAACCTCGGCCTTGGCAATCAGTTTCCCGTTGACCACCACGTCCACCATGTCCCCCGCCATCTTGTCGAGGACGATAATGGAACCCACATTAAAATCCAGGATCTCTTTGATCGCCTTCTTGCTCTTGCCCAGTTCGACCGACACGGGTAGAGGGACATCCATCAGCAACTCGATGTTTTCCTCGTTTTCCCGCGCCTCCTCGTCCTCCGGGTCGAGCGGCAGGAACTGCGCCGCCGTGACCTCCACGGATTTCTGCGCGGCGGGTTCCGGATGCCGGGTCCTGGGCCGGGACTTGGGCCGGGGCGGCGCCGATGACGCCGATGGTGGCGGTGGCGATTGCGATTGCGATGATGGCGATTGCGACGATGGCGATTGCGCGGCGGCGGCAGGCGCGGTTTTGGCGCCCAGGAGAGCCTCTTCCGTCGTAGGCAGGTGCTTCTCTACGGCGGCCATGGCGCCACCGCCCAACAACCCTTCCACCATCTGGATGGCAAAATCCACCGGCATGACCTGCATGATCTCCGATTTGATCAGGCCCTCCACTTCCATTTGGAAGCATGTCTGCGCCAAGGGGCTGTCCATATCCTTGAACGGCGCCCGGGTCGCGTCCTCGGACAGGTTGATTTCGTAAGCGGTGGGCGGGGAGATGTCGATGGTGGCATTGATAAGCTTCGCCAGGGAGGTGGAAGAGGATCCAACCATCTGGTTCATCACTTCGCTGATGGCCGAGAGATGCATCTCGTTGAGATCCATGTCGGTATTGCTTCCGTCCCCGCCCATCATCAAGTCGGTGATGATCTTGACATCCTCCATCCGCAAAAACAGGATGTTGGTGCCCTTCAGCCCTTCCGTGAACTCCACTTGCACCGCCACGAAGGGCAGGGGGTAATTCTTGGAAATATCGCGCAAGGTGGTGACGACGACCCTGGGCGTCGTGATATCCACGCGGCGGTTGATCATGGCGGACAGCGTGGTCGCCGAGGTGCCCATGCTGATGTTCCCGATTTCCCCCATCGCGTCGATCTGGCTGGGGGACAGCGCGCCGCCGTTCGGGGTGTCGGGCGCGTCGGGGGCGTCACCCGCCGCGGTCGTCGCGGGTACCGCGGTCGCCGCTGATTTCGCGGGTTTTGCGGGCTTTTTGGATGCTGTGGGCGTTGCGGGTGCTGTGGGCGTCGCGGGCGTCGCGGGCGACGCGCCCGCTTCCCCTTGGATCAGTTTGTCGATTTCCGATTGGGACAAACCACTACTCATCGCATATATCCTCCTCCCGGATAAAACCGGAAATCATCACCGCGTACCTGTTGCCCTGTGTCCCCAATGAGGCGCGGAATTTGGCAAGGTGGCCGACTTTCACGGTGAGCGGCTGGCTCACCCTATGCTCCAGCGGCAAGATATCTCCCACCCGAAGATCCAAAATGTCGGACACAGGGGCAGCCGTGTTGTTGAAAACCGCCGTGATGGGCAACTGTGTTTTTTGAATCAGTTGCTTGATGTCTTCGGTAATCGGCGGGAAATCGCGGTATTGCTCCCCGCCGGCTTGAAAGAGCACTTTGGTGTTGAGTTGCTTGGCGATAGGCTCCAGGGCCAAATGCGGCAGGCAACAGTTGATTAAACCCTCGGTGTCCCCGATGCGCGCGTTCATCGTCACCACGGCGACCGTTTCCCCCATGGCCACGATTTGGGCGAACTGCGCGCTGGTCTCCAACCGCTCCAGCGTCGCCCTGACGTCGATGACCTTTTGCCACGCCTCGTTGAACAAACCGATAAATTGCCTGGTGATGCGCTCGAAGAGAACCAGCTCGATTTCCGTAAAGCCTCGCGTAATCTCGCTATCCTCGCCCCCGCTACCGCCCAGCAAGCGGCTGATCATCGCGTACGCCAAGCTGGAAGGCACCTCCAGCAGGGTCGGCCCCACCAGGGGCGGCATGGCGATGACGGACAACAACACCGAGGTGGGCAGGGCGTTTACGAATTCATGGTATTTCAGCTCCTCTACCCCGACGACGCTGACCTCGCACATGGATCGCAACGTGCCGGACAAATAGGTTGAGTAGAGCCGGGAGAAATTCTCATAGACCAGGGCCAGCGTCCGGATCTGCTCGCGGGAAAACCGGTTGGCTGTGCGGAAATCGTAGGATGCCGCTTGCCCGAGCGGAACGTTATCCTGTGTCGCGTCCACGTCCACTTCCCCGGTATTGATAGCTTGCAGTAGCGCGTCTATTTCGCTTTGTGAGAGAACATCCGCCAAGAACCCACCCCCTTTAAACCATACAGATCGTAGCCAAGCCACTAGCCACTAGCCACTAACCACTACTCACTAGCCACTACTCACTAGCCACTACTCACTAACCACTAACCACTAACCACTACTCACTGGTAAACGTAACTCTCGATATACACCTTGTAGAATCCCTTCGTGTTCATGGACTCGTTGAGGGCGCTCACCAACGATTCAGAAAGCGCGGTCAAATCCGCCGACCTTACCTCCGCCTCGGTGAGCTCGCATAGGCGCCTGTTGATGACGTCCCTGGCGACATAGTCCTTCTCTTGCAAGGTTTCATACAGTTTTTCACTGATGACGTCGATGGTAAACGAGCAACTGAGTACCATCGAGCTATCCTTGACGTTGGTCACGAAAGAACCGGCGTCATAGGATCGGGTGTTGAGATCGTAAGGCTCCTCGTCCACCTCGCCCCCCGCCTCGTCGCCGCCGCAAGCGGAAAGCACGGCGACAAGCAACAGGGCCAAAAGTAGCACAGAGACCCAAAGTTTCCTGCGATTCAAAGTTATGCCTCCTTCGCATGGCTGTTAACGCTCGTCCCCTGTGACGATCAGGGGCAGGCGCGCGGCAATTTCCGCCCGGTACCGCAAGATTGCCTCCACAATTTCGTCCGCACTTTGATCCACCACAACCTTTTTCCCCGTAGTCAGCGTGACGACCGTGTCCGGCGTCTCCTCGATGCATTCCACGAGGTGCGGGTTGAGGAAATAGCTCTTGCCATTGATGCGCGATACCTGGATCAAGGGGCCTCACCTCCTGCCACCCGCGTCGCCTTGCCGGAAACCGGACGCGGCGGCGGTAAATATTCCTGGTAATTTGAAGGATTTTTTGCCTTATCGAAACGTGCGGGATAGAGTTTTCACCCTACCCCGTACGCCTTTATGCCTGGGAATGTTGTTCTGATTTATGAGAGGAAACCTGGTAAAGGTTTGTGGTTGAAGGAATTTGGCAATAGTACCGAGCAACGATATATCTTGTAAAAATCTAACGCTATAGCATTATATCATAGCAAAGTCTATTTTGTAAAGATGACTTTTGAAGATTTAGTAAATTTTCTTTATTTCTTCACTATCGCTTCAGATTTATCAGTTCCTCCAGCAAGGTGTCCGACACGGTGATCACCCGGGAATTCGCCTGGAAGCCACGCTGTGTGATGATCATCTCCGTGAACTCGCGGGAGAGATCCACGTTGGACATCTCCAACGTCCCGCCCAGCAACGGCCCCGCGCCTTCGGTATCCGGCTCCTTGTACCTGGGCGTCCCCGAATTGCTCGAACTCACGTACAGGTTGTCCCCTACGCGGGTAAGCCCTTCGGGGTTGACGAAGGTGGCGATGGCAATCTGGCCGATCGTGACCAGCGCGCTACCGTTGGTCTCTATCGCGTACACCGTCCCGCTCTTGTCGATCGTGTAGCTGGAATAGTAATCCGTGTCCGGGATCCGGCTGGTGAACAAGTTTGCCAGGGAATAGGTCCCATCGACGCTCTTCGTTTTGGTGCCCCCCGCGGGATACGTCACCTCCCCGGTCAGCGCGTTGACATTTTGGCCGCCCAAGCCCAGGACGTACGCGCCGTTGGCGGTCACCAGGTAGCCTTCGGTATCCAGGTAGAAATTGCCCGCACGGGTGTAATAGATCTCGGTCCCGTCCTGGATAACGAAGAAACCTTCGCCGTCTATCATAAAGTCCAGCGGGTTTTCGGTGCTCTGGGCGCTACCCGTGGAGTGCTGTACGTCGATGCTCGCGGTCCTGACCCCCAGGCCCACCTGTTTGGGGTTGACACCGCCGGTGTTCCCGGAGGGGGCCGAGGCGTTGTTGATCGTTTGGCTGAACATCTCCTGGAAGACAATGCGGCTGGCTTTGTAGCCGGCGGTGTTGACATTGGCGATATTATTACCAATGACATCCATTTTCAGCTGGTGGTTGCGCAAGCCGGACACCCCGGCAAACATTGATCTTAACATGCAAACTACCTTTCTTTTTCTTTTATGATATTTCTGTGACTTGGGCGAGGAGTATTTCTATCTCGCCGTCCCCGGTGTTGACCTGCAGGAAGAGCGTGCCTTCCTTGATGACGATTCGGGAAACCAGGCCGGATACCTCTGTCCGATCCGCGCCCAAACCGATTTCCGCTTTGATAGACTTGCCGATCATGTTCGATCCGGCCAGCAGGGAAGACAGATCCCCGCTCAAGATATTGCTGTCGAAGACCTGCAAGATGTCCTCCGCCCAGATGAGCGCGTCGCCCACCATGACATAGGGCCGCCCGTCCGCAAGGCCGGCCGAGTCCACCCGGCCGCTGACCTCGTAGGCGACGTTGCCGGAAACGCGCTGGTTGCCCATGACCCACATGCCAATCATGCCGTAGGCTTGGGAGAGGGCAAAGGATCGGCTCAGGCCGTTCATGGCCTCCAGCGACGAGAATTGCGCCAGTTGCGCGATCATTTGGCCGTTGTCGCTGGGCTCCAGGGGGTCTTGGTATTGTAGCTGGGTCACGAGGAGTTTGAGGAACTCGTCCTTCCCCAGCTCGTTGTTGACGACGCGGTTCTGCTTGGTCAGCAAGAGGTCGCTGAGATTTGTCACGCCATTGACTGTTGCCATCGTTCGTTGTCCCTCCGTCTGGAATTCATCCGGTTTATGCGCGGCTTATGCGTTTTATGCGCGGTTTACGTGCGGTTTGCGCCCGGTTTACGTGCGGCTTATGCGTTTTATGCGTTTTATGCGCGGAAATCCACACCGGTATCGCGCGTGATCTCGTAAGGGTTGGCATACCCACCTATCAGGTTGAGGTCCGCCGCCTGGCCGCCGTGGATCCGGGCCGACTGGTGGAAGCGGGCCATGGTGATGGGCTTGGTCGTTCCGGCGCCATCGGATTCCGGGTTCCGGCGGAAGAAACGCCCGTCGCGGCCCTCCCCGGGCGCCATGCCCCCCTGCATGCCCAGCTGTGTGATATCGATGGATTTCATGTTGATGCCGAGATCCCGCAGTTCGGACTCGAGCTTGTACAGATTGGATGCCAAAATGTCCAGCACATTGCTGTGTTGCGCCTGGATACGCGCCGACAGGCCGTCTTCGCCTGCGGTGAGCATGATGCTGACGCGCCCCAGGAATTCCGGGTTTAGCTGTAGCCGGATTTGCGAAATGTTTCCCGATAGGGCCGATTGCGTCGTGTCGACAATCTGCTGGACGATGCGCGACGCCATATCGTTGCCCTCCGGCGCCAGGGCGCCACCCACGCCGTCGATTGCCTGTGCCAGCGAGAAGAAGTTGTTTTGGTTGTCCCAGGCGGGTATCGGCCTCGTCTTAGGGTGCAGGGGCGCGTCGGATGGCTTGCGCAATTCGGGCTGTGCCGCATCTTTCGTACCCGTACCCGTACCCGTATCCGTACCCGTATCCGTATCGCCCTGCCTGTTTGCGTAGCTGGCCTGGGATACAGCGTCGTCCGCTGACGCCTGACCCCCCGGTGCGGCGGCCTCCGGCGCGATGGCTTCCGGCGGCGCGGGATTGCCCTGTTGCGCGACGTATGCCGCCGCCGGCTCCCCACCGGCAATGTCCGGCGCGGGCGCGCCGGCCGTTTCCCCGGCCAGCGAGACGGGGGTAGACAACGCCTTCATCCGGGCGTACATGTCCTGTAGAGAGACATCAAGGGCCGAAACGCCGTCGCCCTGCCCGCCCTGCCCTGGGGCGTCCAAAACAAGCGCCGTTTCCAGAAGGGCTTCCTTCATGACGGGGGGGATAGGCCATTTATCTGATGCAACGCCTCCGTCGCTGTGCTCCTCGTGTACGATACCCGGCGGGATGGACCCCGTCGGGCTTTCATGGGCAAACGGATGCGGGGGCGTGAGATCCTCTTGTTGTATGGTTTCGGTTGCCGGCATCGCCGCGGGTCCCGCCGGCGCCGTTTCCGCTTCCTGTGCCAACGCCTGGATGTACGCCGGCGCCGGCGTCAGGGAAAGGGTTGCCATGGTTGCTTGTAGCTCTTTCATCTCCGTCATCTCCGTCCGCTTCTCCGGCTTCTCCGGCTCTTCCGGGATCTCCCGGCGCTCCCAGCGATCCGGGGCCAAGTCCCTGGCGCCGGCCGCCTTCTCGGGTTTCCCAGCCGCGCTCCGGGCGGCTGCCTCATCCGCCACCTCGGCAAAAGAGCGGATCGTGTGTTCCTTGTGCTCCAGCTTGTCGCGCCCCTTCATGCCGAGTGGGGCAGTGGCAACCGGAGACGAGGGCTTGCTCAATAAGGGAACCGGTGTGTCATTCATGGAAGACCTCCTCTTAAATGTCTATTATCAAGTGCCTAAATCCTTGTGCCTATGACAGTGCTTGCACTAGGGCGGCGGCTGTCTCTGCCTCCAAGATCTCCAAGATAGCCGCCTGCGTGGCTGGCTTGAGCAAAGAAAACAAACGGAGCATGGCGTCCTGGTCGGACATGGCCATCAACAGGGCGCCCGCCGGCTCTATTTTCATCTTTTCTATGGCTCTAGCCACGCTAGTTATATCGATATTATTTGGGTGAAGTTGAGCGTCGGATTCCTCCAACGCCGCCTCGCGGGTGACGAGATCGGATTCCTTTTCGCTTACAGCCGCTTCACGTTGCGCCGCTCCCTGCTCCCGCTGGCTTAGTTTTTTTTCCAGTTGCGCCAACTCCTCGTCGCGGTTGTTCAAATCCGTCTGCCATTGCGCCAATTTTGCCGCGTCCCGCTCCGCCGCTTCCTCTTTCGCATGCAAAGCATCGATGATAAAACCCCGTGTCCCGAACAGATCGAATGCGTACAAACAGGCCAGCGCGCCAAACAGGACGAGGAAGCCCAGAAGCGTCGCCAAGACGCCCGTGAGCGTCGATCCGCCCTTTGCCTTTTTGTCTTTGCGGCGTTTTGCCCCCTTTTCGCCGCTATCCGGTTGATCCGGTTGGATCCCCTTGTACGTCTTGATCCTCGCCATGGCGCATAGCCTCCTCGATACCATTTTTCGTAGGGCGCGGCATCCGTGACGCGCCGCGTGGATTGCGCCCCCGCGCGTCCCCCGTCCGTAGGGGCCGCGCTTGCTCGGCCCGCCGTCCCGCGCCGCGTTGGGTGCCGTGGATCGCCGGGGGACGTGGATCCTGCGCGGGCCGCGCGGGGGCGCGGCCCCTACAACGCGTTGGGTGCCGTTGTCGTAGGGCGCGGCATCCGTGACGCGCCGCGTTGGTTGCCGGGGGTTGGATGACGTGGTTGCCGTTGCCGTTGTAGGGGACGCGCCCCTGCGCGTCCCGCCGTCCCCGCGCCGCGTTGGAATGACGTGGATCGCCGGGGGACGTGGATCCTGCGCGGGCCGCGCGGGGGCGCGGCCCCTACAACGCATTGGGTGCCCGTTGTCGTAGGGCGCGGCATCCGTGACGCGCCGCATTGGGTGCCGGGGGTTGGGATGACGGGGGCGCGGCGGGCCGAGCAAGCGCGGCCCCTACAACGCGCCGGATGACGGTGTGGGGATGACGTGGTCACCGTTTCCGTAGGGGCGCCATTCATTGCGCCCGCGGCCCCTACGACCTCAATTGATTGGTCAGGAAATCGTCTATCATGGCCGCCTCTTCGCGTTGCAATTCCTCGCGGTGGCGTTCCCGTTGTTTTTCCCGCAATTTTTCCAAGATCTTGCGATCGGTCATCAAACCAATGAGCTTTTTCTGAATCCGATCGCCTTCCTCTTTGGCGACGCGGATCCTCTCTTTCTGCTCATCCATATGGAAGAACAATGCGCGAAACCCCATGTCCCGCAAGGCCAAATCCGGGCTGTGGCAGGCCGGCCCGCCCACGCGCCCGTATTCGCGGCGTTGCTCGTCGAACCGCACCTCCATGGCCATAAGGCCGCGCACAAACCTGTCGCGCCTGGCGCGCGCCTCCGCCAACTCGGCCTTTTGTTGCCTTTCCATGGCCAGCTTGAGATCCAACAGGGATTTGAGCGTGAACTTGAATTTTTTCATGCGCCTTCTTCCAGCGTAATCACCTGTTTTACCGTGTCGTCGAAAGCGCAGATTTCCTCCACCTTCTGCAACAGGATTTCGTCAATCTTCTTATTGTGCGTGATGGCCCGGTCGATCTCGGGGTTCGAACCCTTCTTGTACGCGCCGATGTTGATGAGATCCTCGGCGTCTTTGTAGACAGCCATCAGGTTTTTCAGCTCGTTGGAGGCATCGAAATGCGCCGACGGCACGATATCCGGCATGAGGCGGGAGACGCTGGCCAGCACGTCGATGGCCGGGTAGTGGTTGCGGTTGGCCAAATGGCGCGACAGGACGATGTGGCCGTCCAGGATGCCCCGCGCCGTGTCGGTGATGGGCTCGTTGAGATCGTCGCCTTCCACCAGGACAGTATAGAGGGCCGTGATCGAACCCTTGTCCGAGTTGCCCGTGCGCTCCAGCAATTTGGGCATCACCGCGTACACCGACGGCGTGTAGCCCCGGGCCACAGGCGGCTCGCCGATGGCCATGCCGATCTCCCTCTGCGCCATCGCGAAGCGGGTGAGGGAGTCCATCATCAGCAGGACATTCAGGCCCTGATCCCGGTAGTATTCCGCGATGCTGGTGCCCACCAACGCGGACCTCGCCCGGATGAGCGCCGGCTGGTCGGATGAGGCTACCACGATGACCGATCGCGCCAAGCCTTCGGCGCCCAAGTCCTTTTGCAGAAAGTCATTGACCTCGCGGCCACGCTCGCCCACAAGCGTGATCACATTGACGTCGGAACGCGCGTTTCGCGCGATCATGCCCAGCAACGTGGACTTGCCCACGCCGGATCCGGCAAAAATGCCGATGCGCTGCCCGCGCCCGCAGGTGAGGAAGCCGTCTATGGCACGCACGCCCAAAGGCAATATCTCTTTGATGCGCGGGCGCGAGAGCGGGCCCGGCGGCGTGTTGTCCACCGGATAGTATTCCGTGGTAAAGATTTCCGGCCCGTCGTCTATGGGGTTTCCCAAGCCATCGAGCACGCGGCCCCTGAAGTCCATGCTGACCGGGACGCGCAGGGTGCGGTTGGTGGACACGACGCGGGATCCCGGCCCCACGCCGCTCACGTTGCCATAGGGCATGAGCAGGATGTTCTTGCCCCGGAACCCCACCACCTCGGCTTGGATGAACTGATCCCCCCTAAGCGTGTAGATGCGGCACATTTCGCCGATTTTGACAGCCGGCCCGTTGGATTCCACCGTCAATCCCGCCACCATGTGTACCTTGCCCGAATAGCTCAGCGTGTCCATATTGTGCAACAGCAAGCTGTATTTGTCGAAATCCAGGTTGTCCGCGCTCAGGCTTATTCCCATGGCCCGCCTATCCCCCAATCCCCAAGTTCTTTCCGATTTGCGCCAGCTGGGCGCCCACGCCGGCGTCGATCCCACCGCTCTCGGTTTCGATGAGGCAACCGGCGTAGTCTATGGTCGGGTCGTTGACCACGTCGGCCTTGAGGGAACCATTTCGGGTGTGGATGGTCGCCTCGCTGGACTTGAAGAAGCGGACATATTCGCTGGGGTTGACGCGCAACGTGACGCGCTTTTCGTTTTTGACATTGCCGAGGGCCTCCTTGAGCATGGACATAAAGGCGCTCTCGTTGTGATCCAGCTCGTAGCCCAATATCTTTTCGGCGACTTCGAGGGCCAGTTTGAAGATGCGCGGCTCCAGATCGTCCAGCAATTCCTCGCTCATCCGGTTGGCTTCCCGCAAGATAGCGTCGATGTCGGTTTGCGCCTGGGAAAAGAGATCGCCGATCTCGGTTTGCGCTTGGGCAAGGCCCTGCCGGTACGCCTCCTCGCGGATCTTCTCGCTTGCGCCCTCGGCTTCCCTTTCCGCATGGCGGGTAATCGCAAGACCCTCGTCCCGCGCCTCCCGGAGTAGGCGCGAAGCCTCCTCCCTCGCCACAGCCAGCACTTCGTCGGCGGCCCGGCGCGCGCTCGCCAGATCGCTCTCGCGCAACTCGTCGGAGGCTTCCTGCTCCGGGGTGGCCTTGACCTCGCGCACGGGCGGCGCCAGCATGATGACACGGGTGGCTTTGATCAAGCTAGGCAATGATCTCGTCCTCCGATCCGCGGGAAATGATGATCTCGCCCGCATCCTGGAGCTTCCGGATGATGTTGACCAGCTTCTGCTGCGCCTCCTCCACGTCGCGCACGCGCACGGGCCCCATGAACTCCATGTCCTCGCGGATCATGTCCTGCAAACGCTTGGACATGTTCTCGAAGATGATCTTGGAGACATCGGGCGTCGCGTTCTTGAGTGCCACGGTGAGATCCGCGTTCTCGACCTCCTTGAGGATGCGCTGGATGGCCCGCCTGTCCAGCTTGACGATATCCTCGAAGACAAACATCTTTCGGCGGATTTCGTCGACCAATTCCCCGTTTTTCAACTCCATGGTCTCCAAAACGCGCCGCTCGGTGCCGCGATCCGCCGCATTCAAGATGTCCACGATGGACTGGATGCCGCCCACCGTCGTGTAGTCCTCCAAGCCGAGGGAACTCAGCTTCTTGTCCAGCACCCGCTCGATCTCATGCACATATTCGGGGGATGTCCTGTCCATCATGGCGATACGCGCCACCACCTCGGTCTGCTTGTCCAGCTCCAGCTTGGACAGGATGGCCGCCGCCATGGCCGGTTCCAGGTAAGACAACACCAGCGCGATGATCTGCGAATGCTCGTTTTGCACGAAATTGAGCAGGTGGTTGGGATCGGCCTTCCGCGCGAAATCGAAGGGGCGCACCTGCAAGGAGGACGTCAGCCGGCCGAGGAGAGCCAACGCCCGCTCGGGACCCAAGGCTTTTTCCAACACCGCCCGCGCGTAGTCGATGCCGCCCTCGGAGATGTAATTCTGCGCCAGGCAATGTTCGTAAAACTCATCGAAAACCTGATCTTTGGTATCTGCGTCCACGCGGCGCACGTTGGTGATATCCAGCGTGAGCTGTTCGATCTCGTCGTCGCGCAGATGCTTGAATATCTTAGAGCTGTATTCCTTTCCCAGCGCGATAAGCAGGATAGCCGCCTTTTCCTTGCCGGTCAGATCCTCCAACATTGCGATTCACCACCTCAATATAGCTTGCAACCTACGGCCTACGGTCTACGCGGCCCCTGGCCTACAGCTTACGGGCCCTGGCCCGCGGCCCCCGTTATCGTTATCGTTATCATTATCGTCATCGTTTTCTCGTTGTCGACGGCTTTTTTTCTTCCGACAGCCAATTGCGGAGTAGGTTGGCCACGGCATCCGGATTCTTATCGATGAATTCCTCCACGCGGTGGCGGGAGTCGGTCTTGGATATCGTGATCTCCTCCCCGCCCGGATCGGCGACAAGGCTGACCAAGTTTTCCAGCTCTGGATCGGCTTCGGCCATCTCCGCCATCCCCGCCTCCTCGGCCTCCGCCCGGCTTTCGGCCTCGGCCTGTTCCAGCGCCATCATCACGGCTTCCTCCACGGCGCGCTCCCGGGGTTTGCTGATGAGTTTGAAGAGCCTGATGATGATCACGAGCAGGCAAGCCCCGATAATCACGTACAACCCGATGGTCTTAAAGAATCCCAGCCACCGATCCAACGCCATCGCGCCCTCGTGTTGCGCCTGCAAATCGCCCCAGTTCGCGATGCCGTCAAACCGCCTGAATTCCACCGTGATACGGTCAAACTCCTGTCGGCTCAGGCCGACCACATTGGCCACCAAGTTCTTCACGGCGTCCGCCGATCGGTTTTCATCGCTGAGATCGATGGAGTTTATCGCAATCGAAAAGGAGAGATCGGTGATTTCCCCTTTGGCATAGACGATATTCTCCCGCGTCTCGTTGACTTCCCGGTTTATTTCCCGGGTAATGTTCGTGTAGTCGCTCACGCCGTCCCACCCCTCGGGGTAAACAGGCGCCGCCCCGTTGGGATCGATGCCGACCTCGCCGCCGGCTTGGTATCCCCTGGCCGTCTCCGAGATCTCCCGGATGGAGATGTCTATGCCCTCGTCGTCCACCACGGGCGCGAACACCACCGACTCGATGGCATGTTCGTCAAAAGACAAGGCCACCTGCCCGGACACGCGCACGTTGTCGCTCCCGAAGATGGGGATGAGCAGCTGCAAGATGCTGTGTACGAAATCGTCGCGCACGGAAGCTATCTTTTCGTAGTCAGTGCCGACATTCAGCAGATTTCTGTCCACATGGTTGAGCCGCCGCAGGTTTTGATCGGTGATATACACGTTCTCCGGATTCAGCCCCTGGACGCTGGCCGCCACAAGATGCTCTATGGCGGCGATGTTTTCGTCGCTCAGCTCGGACAGCAAGGTCAGCATGACCGACGCGGTGGTGGGGGTGACCTGGGAGGCTAAGATGACGCTGGAGGAATCCTGCACGGCGATTTCCACCCTCGCGTCCTTGATGATGCTCGGGGCGAACTGCCGCAACGTGGTGGCGAGGCGTTCCTGCAAGTCGAACCGCTCGTAAGTGCGCCGCTCCGCGTCGGTCGACCCCAGCCCACCGCCCCGGGCGTAAATCTCGTAGGTATAGCCGCTCTTGGGATAGCCTTGCGCCGCCAAGCCCATGATCAGCTGATCCACTTGGCCGGCCGGCACCAAGATGGTCCCCGCGCCTTCGGTCCGATAACTGACGCCTTGTTCCCGCAAGACGGCCAGCACCTCGCCCGCGTCCCCCGGATCCATGTCCCGGTAGAGCACGGCATACTGCGTGCGCGAGAGTAGCACTACCGCAACGATGATGACAACGATGCAAACGCCCGTGATGATGAGAAAACGGGCGCGATCCTTTTTTTCGGTTTTCTCCCACCACTCGGTGAGTTTTTCTCGGATGTTGCTCACTGTCTCCCGCAATTCCACCTACCCCTTCGCGACGGCTAATGAAGCCCCCAAAGAATAACCTTAGCCGGGCATAACCTCATAAGCAAATATCGCCACGTTGGGCATCAAACTTTAGCCCCAGGTATACCCCATTTTAACCTTTGTCATCCCCTATCGCTATCCATCGCCCATTGCTATAATTCTTTGTCGCCCCTCCCGCACAGGGACGAAAAGCAGTGAAATTGTCTTGACACAAGGGCTGTTTTCGCATATATTTAAGGCGAGAAAAGAGCGAGAAAAGAAAAAAAGGAAGTGTTTTCCCTGGATGAGGTTATCCTGCTAAAATTGGGGGAGGTCGTACTCAAGGGCCTCAACCGCAACCGTTTCGAGGGCATGATCATCCATGAGGCCGTGCGGAGGATAGCGCCTTTCGGGCGTTTTTCGGTTGTGTCGCGCCAGTCGGTGATAACGGTCACGCCCGAAGGGGCCGCGGTCGGGGCCGGGGACGCGGTCGCAGACGAGGACGTGGATGTGGTCGTGGACGCGGTCGGAGCCGCGATCGGGGCCGGGGCCGGGGCCGGAGCCGCGGACATGGACGGCGCGTATGCCGCGCTTTCCCATGTGTTCGGGATCATGTCGCTTGTCCGCGCCGCCCAGGCGGCCAAAGGGATGGAGGAAATCATCCAGGCCGCGATTTCGTACTTGACGCCTGTTTTGTCCCAAGCGGCCACCTTCAAGGCGGAAGCGCGCAGGGCAGACAAAAATTACCCGCTCACCTCCCCCGAAATCGCGCGGAGGGTGGGCGGGGCTTTGCACAAAGCTTTTGGGCATCTATCCGTGGACGTAAAAAACCCTGACGTGACCGTGATGATCGAGATTCGCGAGACGCATGCCTACATCCATGCCGACGCCGCTTTGGGGGCGGGCGGGCTACCGCCGGGCAGCGGCGGGCGGGCGGTCCTCTTGCTCTCGGGCGGGATCGACAGCCCTGTGGCCGGCTATATGATGGCCAAACGGGGGCTTGGGATCATCCCGGTGCATTTTTTCAGTTACCCCTACACCTCAAAAGAATCGTTGGACAAAGTCAAACAACTGGCGCGCCTGCTGGGGGCTTGGACGGGTCGCGCCTCCCTGAAGGTCGTCCCCTTCACCGCGATACAGGAGGCCATCCGGCGGCAATGCCCCGATGGCTACGCCACGTTGATCGGGCGACGCTTTATGATGGAGATCGCGGGGCGGCTGGCGCACAACGTAAGGGCGGGTGCGCTGGTGACCGGCGAGAGCTTGGGGCAGGTGGCGTCGCAGACGTTGGAATCGCTGGTCGTGACCGGGCAGGCAGCCGGTTGCCCGGTCCTGCGCCCTTTGATCGGGATGGACAAGGAAGAGATCGTGACCCAGGCGCGTAAAATCGGCACCTTCGAGACATCCATCCTGCCCTATGACGATTGCTGCACAGTCTTCACGCCCCGGCGCCCCAAAACAAAGCCGAGGATGCAAGACGTCTTGGCGGCCGAAGCCCCGCTGGACCGGGAGGCACTGATAACGGAGGCGCTGTCGGCGTTGTATGTTGATCAATCAAATCTATAGCAACAATCCATTGACAAACCATAAACTTTTTGATAGCATGTATGCAGTATTTTTGTTTATCATATTTAGGAAGTGAATCATGTCTGAGCGCAAACGGCGGTGGGGGGATCGGAAGGACGGGCGCAAGTTGCGATCGCTGGATCCCATCAACCGCATTACCGCCTATATCATGGATACCCGTACGGGTGCGAGCAACTATTTTCATGGCCGCTTGGATATCCGGGCTTGCGAGCCGTACATCAGGCAAAAACGCGTGGAGGGCCTCAAGGGCTTCGGGTTGCTACACTTCTTTATTGCTGCGTACGTGCGCATCGTATCGCAGCGCCCAGGGGTCAACCGGTTTATCTCCGGCCAGAAGCTCTTCGCCCGCAACAATATCGAGGTTCTCTTCGCGGTCAAGAAGGATATGTCTCTGGAGGGCCAGGAGACCGTCGTCAAGGTCGTTTGCCATCCGTCGGACACGGCGGCGGATATCTTCCGGCGGGTGTCCGAGGTCGTCGCGGAGGCGCGCGGCGCCGGGGATACAAACGATGTGGACTCGGCGGCGGGCGCATTGGGGAAGATCCCCGGGTTCATCCTGAAGTTTGTGGTCTGGTTTCTCAAGAAGCTGGACTACATCGGGAAGCTGCCCAGATCCCTCACCGCGCTCAGCCCTTTCCACGGCAGTATATTTGTCACCGACTTGGGTTCCATCAACCTGCCGCCGGTACACCATCACCTGTACGAATTTGGCAATATCCCCATCTTTTTGGCTTTTGGCCCCAAACAAAGGGAATATATCCTGGACAGGCATGGCCAGCCGGAGCTGAGACGTTTTCTGGATTTTACGCTGACCATCGACGAGCGCATCACGGACGGCTTCTATTTTTCCGGCATTTGGCGCATGCTCAACGAGATTTTCCTGCATCCCGACCAGCTGGACGCGCCGCCCGCGAAAATCGTCGAGGACGTGGACTAGGAGAGAAGACTATGGCTTGCACGCATGCTGTTGTTGTCATTCGCCACGATAACCACTCCGGCGGGTCAAAGTACCCCATGATGCTCCAGGAGGTCTTGTTCAAGCCCCTGTTGCGATGGTCGATGGACGCGCTGGCTGCCGCGGGGGGCTTATCTGTCTGCGTCGTCCGCGAGGGTTCGTCGCGGGACGATTTGTTCCTGCCCTGTTTCGCGCCATCGTTCGTCGAGTTGGTTATGCTGGACGACCATTCGCCGGATATTGTATCGGATCTTGCCTCGTTCCTCTCCGATGACGACGGCGAGGCCTTGTTTATCACCGAGCCGGCGCTTCTAACCGGGCGCGCCATCGAGCTGTTGTCCCTGGCGCACACCGTGGGGGGAAAGCTACTGACAGAACTGCTGACCGACGATGATAAACCCTCCGGCGCCTATTGCTTTTCCCGCGCCGACGTGGAAACCGTGCTCTCTTTCCTGGACGGGCGTCTCGACTTTCCCACGGCGCGGCGCCATATGCGCGCTGCCGGCCTGCCGGTCGATGACTTTCGCGTGTCCGACGGCGCCGGCGGCATTGCGCGCGTGCGCACGCCGCTGGATCTGCATTTGGCGAGGCGCGCCATGCAAACCTCCGTCGTGGAGCGCCATATGCACCAAGGCGTGGCCATACTCGACCCCTCCGGTTCCTTTATCTCCGCCGAAGCTGTTATCGGGCGCGATACCACGTTGTTGCCCGGCGTGATAATCCAAGGGGCGACCGTCATCGGGGAGGATTGCGAAATCGGCCCCAATACGCTGTTGTCCAACTGCGTGGTGGGCGACCGCTGTACCATCGACGCCTCGCGGGTTTATGACAGCAAACTGGGATCCGACGTCAAGGTTGGCCCTTTTGCCCATATCCGCCCCCACTGCGAGCTGGGTTCCCATACCAAGATCGGCGGCTTCGTGGAACTCAAAAAAGCGCGTATCGGTGATGACGCGAAGATCCCGCATCTCAGCTATGTGGGCGACGCCGACGTGGGCCAGCGCGTCAACATCGGCTGCGGCGCCGTCATCGTCAACTACGATGGATGCAAGAAGCATCGCACCACAATCAAGGACGCCGCCTTCATCGGTTGCAACACCAACCTGGTGTCCCCCGTTACGGTGGGGGAGAACGCCTACACCGCCGCCGGCAGCACCATCACCGAAGACGTGCCGCCCGCCGCGCTGGGCATTGCCAGGGCCAGGCAGGTGAACAAAGAGGGCTGGGTCAGCAGGCGATCTGAGAAATAAGAAACAAGAAATAGTAAGAAAAAGAACCATGATTTTTAAAAATAGGCTGAATTTTTCTTCCGGTTGTGTCGATTGGGTTATTGTGGGGTTAGGAAACCCTGGGCGCCGGTATGAAAACACGCGCCACAATGTGGGGTTCCTCGTTTTGGATCTGCTCTCCGACAAATGGGGCATTCCGACAAAAAAGTTGAAATTCCAGTCCCTTTTTGGCATGGGCCATGGGGCGGGGGTTCGCGTGCTGTTGCTGCGACCACAGACATATATGAACCGCAGCGGCGAAGCTGTGCGCGACTGCTTGCGCTTTTACAAGGTTCCGCCCGAGCGGACGCTTGTCATCTATGACGACGCGTCCCTGCCCACCGGAAAGCTGCGCATACGGGAAAAGGGCAGCGATGGCGGACACAATGGACTCAAAAGCATCCTGTACCAGCTGCAAACCGATGTGTTCCCCCGCGTGAAAATCGGCATCGGGTCGCCGCGCGGCGCCGTCGGCGCCTCGGGTACGCACGGCGCACCCGGCACCGTCAGCGCATCCGGCGCATCGGGCGGTTTGGTGGGCTGGGTGCTGGGCGGCTTCTCCCCAGAGGAGGGGCCAATTATCCGGGATGCCTTGGAGAAGGCTTGCGGCGCAACGGAGGAGATCATCACCCGCGGCGCCGTGTACGCGATGGATCGGTATAACTGAAGATTCCTGAAGGGTACTGATGCCCCTTGTTAACTCTCTGCCGGGAGCTTGCCAAGCTCCCCGAAATACAAGACCTATTGTCTCGCCTCGCGGGCGACCCACCGTCCGCCGCCGCCACACCCGTGGCGTTAGGCGGCCTTTCCCATGCCCATCAGGCGCACTTGATCGCCGCCGTACACCGCTTGACCGGCCGCCCTGTGGCGGCTATCTGCGCCAACGAGTCGAAAACCGCCCTGATGGCTGCCGATCTGGCGGCCTGGACCCAGACCGACATCCGGACGCTGGCCTACCGCGAGTGGGTCTTCTTCCCGGCCGAGGCTATCTCCCGGGAATGGGAGCATTCCCGGCTGGACACGCTGTCCGCGCTCGCCTCGGGGATTGCCCCCGTCGTTTGCGCGCCTATCGACGCCTTCCTCCAGCGCACGTTGCCGCCGCAGGCCCTGAAGGGGTTGTCCCTTCCCCTCAAGCCCGGCCAGCCCCTCTGCCCCGAATCCCTCACCCAGACGCTCACTAGGGCGGGCTACCAGCGAGCCGACCAGGTCGAAGGCGTGGGCCAATACGCGCATCGCGGCGGCATTGTGGACTTCTTCTCGCCCAATTCGCTCCACCCCATCCGCGTGGATTTCTTCGGCGACGAAATCGATACCCTCGCCTCGGTGGACACCGACTCCCAACGCCGCCTGAACGCATTGCCCTACGCCTTGCTGCTGCCGGTTTCCGAAGCGTTGCCGCAGGCGGCGCCCGGTGGTATCCCTGGATTGGCGGAGGCTATAGAAGAATTGGCCATCGGCGCGGCGGAACCGCTGGCAGCCACGTTGCGCGCCGATGCCGAACGCCTGCGCGAAACCGGTGATCTGCCAGGCCCCGACCGTTACCTACCCCTCATCGCGCCCGGCATGCGCACCGCCTTCGATGTGCTGCCGCCCGGCACGATCATCTTTTGCTGCGAGCAAGCCTCGTTGCGCCACCGGGTGGACAATACGCTCACGCGGCTGTCCCAGGACATCGAGAGCCTCCTGGCGGGAAGCCTTTTATCGCCGGAGCTGACCGAGCTTTGCCTGGACTTCACCGACTTCACAAGGCGCTTGTCCCGATTCTCCACTGTCTTTCTGGATGACATCGCGCCCGGGCAATACCCCCTGCCCCCCCGCGCCGTCAGCTCCCTGGCGGCCAAACAGCTTCCCTCATACGCGGGCCATCTGGATACCGCGGCCGCCGACATAGAGGAGTACCGCACGGCGGGCTATGCCGTCGCGATGCTATGCGCCGACGAGCGGCGGGCGAAGTACATGCAGGAAGCCTTGGAGGAGCGGGGCGTATCGGCATTGCTCGACTTTGCCATGGCCGCACCCCCCATAGCCGGGCAGATCACGCTGTCGGTCGGGGCCTTGTCGGCGGGGCTGGAGTACCCCTCCATCAAGCTGTGCGCGCTGTCGGAGGGGCAGATTGTCTTGTCGCCGCGCCGCGCCCACAAAGCCGGGAAAGCCGGGAAAAAAGACATGCGGGCGCACCTGGCTTCCTACGCGGATCTCATGCCCGGCGACATGGTGGTGCATGAGCATCACGGCATCGGCCGGTTCACGGGCATCGTCAAGATGCAGATCGACGGCGCGACACGCGATTATATCCACATATCCTATGCCGGGGGCGACACGCTGTATGTGCCTGTGACGCATCTTCATTTGGTGTCAAAGTATATCGGGGGCGGCGAGGATTCCACCGTCAAGCTACACCGCTTGGGCGGCGCCGAGTGGCAGCGGGCGCGGTCCCGCGCCAAGGCCGCAGTAAAGGATCTGGCGGACGGGTTGATTCAGCTGTACGCCGAGCGGGCGCGTATGCCCGGCCATACCTTCCCGGAGGACAGCGACTGGCAGATGGCCTTTGAGGAAGCCTTCGACTATCCCGAGACCGACGATCAATTGCGCTGCGCCGACGAGATCAAGGGCGATATGCAGCAGCCCCGCCCCATGGATCGGCTTTTATGCGGCGACGTGGGGTTCGGCAAGACCGAGGTCGCCCTGCGCGCCGTGATGAAATGCGTGCTGGGCGGGCGGCAGGCCGCCCTATTGGCGCCCACCACCGTACTGGCGCAGCAACATCACCAGACCGCGCTGCGCCGCTTCGAGGGTTTCCCGATCAATATCGGCTTGTGCAGCCGGTTTGTGCCGCCCCGCGAACTCAAAGAGGCCCAAGAGAAGCTGCGAACCGGCGATCTGGACTTTGTCATCGGGACCCATAAGCTGCTGCATAAGGGCTTGGTGTTCAAACGCCTGGGCCTGCTCATCGTGGACGAGGAGCAACGCTTCGGCGTCACGCACAAGGAGCGGCTCAAGGAGATGTCCCGGCAGGTCGACGTGCTCACGCTCACAGCCACGCCTATCCCACGCACGCTGAGCATGTCCCTCTCGGGCATCCGCGACATGTCCACGCTGGAAGAGCCGCCCCGGGGGCGTTACCCGGTGCAGACATACGTGCTGGAACATGACTGGTCCCTCTTGGCCGACGCCATGCGCCGCGAGATCCAGCGGGGCGGGCAGGTCTACTACCTGCATAACCGGGTGGAGACCATCGACAAAACAGCGGTCCGTATCGCCGACATGCTGCCCGGCGTGACCGTGGCCGCCGCGCACGGGCAGATGGAAGAGCAGTCGTTGTCGCATATCATGCGGAAAATGTCCAAGGGGTCGGTGCAGGTGCTGGTGTGTACCACCATCATCGAAACCGGCCTGGATATCCCCAACGTCAACACGCTGATCATCGAAGACGCCGACCGCCTGGGGCTGGCGCAGTTGCACCAGATCCGCGGACGGGTGGGGCGTAGCCCCCGCCACGCTTTCGCCTACATGACATACCGCCGGGGGAAGATATTGAGCGAGGCGGCCACCAAACGCCTGACCGCCATCCGGGAGTTCGCCGCCTTCGGATCGGGGTTTAAGATCGCGATGCGGGATTTGGAAATCCGCGGCGCCGGCAACGTCCTGGGTTCCGAACAGCACGGGCACATGATGAGCGTGGGCTACGACATGTACTTGAAGCTGTTGGAGGATGCCGTGCTGGAGGCCAAAGGCGAGAAGGCGCCCCCCCGCCCGACCTGCACGGCGGATTTGGCCGTGGCCGCCAGCATCCCCGAATCGTATATCCCGCCGGCCGGCCAGCGCATGGATCTGTACCGGCGCATCGCCGCCATCCGGGACGCGGAGGAAGCGTCCGACCTCACAGACGAGCTTATCGACCGTTTCGGCGATCCGCCCGGCAGCGTGCTCACGTTGCTTCAGATAGCCCTGCTGCGCGCGGAGGCTTCGCAGGTGGGGATTTCCGAAATCTCCCAGAGGCAGGGGCGGCTGCTGTTTTACTTAACAGGGCCTGACCTGCAAAAATTGTCGGCCTTGTATACCCACCCGGCGTACAAAGGGTGCGTCCTTTTTGCCGCAGGGGAAACGCCCCACCTGTCCTTACGGCTGTCAGGCGGGGACGTGATCCGCGAAGCCCGTGCGTTCGTCAGGGTCTATGGCGCCAGCGCGAACGCGAACGATAACGCTACTGCGGGCTAACGACAACGCTGCCGCGGGCTAACGATAACGCTACCGCGGGCTAGTTTTTCTGCTTGTCCAGGAGCGCCTTGATGCGCTTCGCGGGTTCGAGAAGGTCGGAGATGGATCGATCATAGTTGAGCGTCTCAATGATATAGGAGATGTATTTGGACATATCGACCTCGCAGTACCACGGCCTGTCCTTGAGCCCATCGGGGCGGTAGACGAGGTTCGTGGTGAAGATCTTGTCGATGATGCCCTTTTCGTATGCCTCGTCAAAGCGGGAAAGGCCGCTGGAAAACAGGCCGAATGTGGCGAACATGATGATGCGGCGCGCCCCTTGGTTTTTGAGGATCGGCGCGATACCGAGGATGGAGTCGCCCGAGGAGATCATATCGTCCACGACAATGACATCCTTGCCCCTCACTTTGTCGCCCAAGAATTCATGCCGAATGATGGGGTTGCGCCCGTTCTTCATGCAGGTG
This sequence comes from Oscillospiraceae bacterium, assembly GCA_009784085.1. Classification (GTDB taxonomy): domain Bacteria; phylum Bacillota; class Clostridia; order Oscillospirales; family UBA929; genus JAIRTA01. Next base: position 24,308 of record WRCJ01000009.1, read on the forward strand.
TAGTCCCTGCGCTTGTAGAACATCCCCAAGTCCACGCCGAGTACCGAGGAATAGTAAATGCACCGGGGCATCGCGCCTTCGTCGGGGGAGACGAACAGGAGGGTCTCCTTGTCGGCCCGGATATCCGGGAAGGATCGAAAGAGCGTCTTGAGCATCTGATAGGAGGGGTGTACGTTTTCGAAGCCGCTGAGCGGGATGGCGTTTTGCACGCGGGCGTCGTGCGCGTCGAAGGTGATGATGTTGTCCACGCCCATTTTGGTGAGTTCCTGCAAGGCCAACGCGCAGTCTAGGGACTCCCGCGAGAAGCGGCGGTGCTGGCGCCCTTCATAGAGCATGGGCATAATGACCGTGATGCGCCTCGCCTTGCCCCCCGAAGCCGCGATGATCCGCTTGAGATCCTGAAAGTGATCGTCGGGACTCATCGGCGTGGTAATCCCGTACATCTGAAAGGTAACGCTGTAGTTGAATACATCCGTCAAGATAAACAGGTCGTATCCGCGCACGGATTGCTGGATGATGGCCTTGCCTTCGCCTGTGTTGAAGCGGGGGCAAATGGCCTTGACCTGGTATATGCCCGGCCCAATTTTCGGGGCGTCCGGCATGGACAGCTGCCCCGGAGGATGGATGCGAGATCGCCACAGTGTCAAGTAAAAATCCACGCGGGCGGCGAGATCTTCGCAACCGCTCATGCCGACGATGCCCAGGTCTCCATAGGGGACATGCCCGTCAGAATTGTTCATTGTCAACCTCCGATCATTGTGAATAAAGTGTCCGATAAGATATCAAAGGCCGCGATATCCAAGGTTTCGCCACGCGCCATGGGCGGCAAGCCACATGCCGCGAGGGCGTCTTGGATGCGTGTTTTGGGTATCGGCAACGCTGTCGACAGGGCGTTGGGCAGTGTCTTGCGGCGTTGGGCGAACGCGGCGCGCACGATCCGGGAAAACAGATCCGGATGGCGCAAGGGAAGTTTCCGGCGGGTCAACCTGACCACGCTGGAGGTTACCTTGGGCGCGGGCACAAAACTCTCGGGCGGCACGTCAAATAGGATTTCGCAGGCGGCGCGGGTACCCACATGGATCGTCATGGCGCCGTAAGCCGCATCGCCCGCCGAGGCGCGCAAACGCAGCGCCACCTCGCGTTGCACCATGACCGTGATGTGCGCGAATAAGTCGGTGTCCAGCAGGCGGCGCAAGATTTTTGTCCCGACGTTGTACGGCAGGTTGGCGCACACCACCGGGACAAGGGGCGGCTTCCCGCGTGCGGATTGTTCCTGGCCGCGTGCGGCGTGTTCCTGGCCGCGTGCGGCGTGTTCCTCCATGAGCGCGGGGATGTCGGTTTTCAGGATGTCGCCCCAGACAATCGCCACATTGCCGCAATCGCACAGGGTCTCGCCCAACACGGGGCGCAAGGCGCTGTCCGCCTCCACGGCCACCACGCGGCCCGCCGCGCGGGATAGCGCCCGGGTCAGCGCCCCCAAGCCGGGGCCGATCTCCAGCACGATATGCGAGGCGTCGATGCCGGCGCCGTCTACGATGGCCTCGGGGATATGGGGGTCGCACAGGAAGTTCTGCCCCAAACGGCGGCTGGCGTGAAGCCCGTGGCGCGCCAAAAGGCTTCGGATCCAGCGGGGATCATGCAACCGCTCGGGAGACTCCATAAGGCTACGCCGCCTCCTTAACCACTATATCAGTAGGCGGATACCATTATATCAAAAGATAAGTGTTTCGTCAAACAAGATCGGGGGTATGTGATACCCATGTTATGTGATGCCCCTGTTATCAGGATTGTTCAACGAGAGATCAAGCTACCTATATCTTCGTAGCTATCATCCGTTTCCACTACATTCAGCTGGGATTATGCCATCTGGCTCTTGAAAACGGACAAGCACTTTGCTATAATATCTTGTATATAATAGATGGAGATAGGAGGATGCGTTGTCACGATGCGAAAGCTGTATTGGACTGGGGCGCGCGGATCGGATACCCGTTACACAGGCGGGTTATTTTCTGGATCTATCACGATTTACGGCTGCGACACTGGCGGCAACATATCCTACTGTGGGCAAGCCGACAAACGGCTGAATCATAATATTGAGTCTACCATAGCTTCCTCTTTTATCCTTGAACATCAGATTGCCCTAATTGACGAAGACCCAGATGTTCGCTTTATGGCTTACAACCCGAATTTCGTCTATGGTGCGCCGGAGGCAGTCCTAATGCGGACACTCTGTCTAAATGACGCCTCGTTGATGCTTGCACTGGATAACAAGCTGACATTCCGTGACATGGCGGCTCCCATTGTCCCCATGCTACCTTGTCAGGTGCTTAACCGGGAAAGTGTTATCCGATACCTGACTGATGGCGCGCTGGATGGTGGCAACCAAGTTGTGATCCAGGCTCCCCTGTCGTCCGGCGGTGAAAATACTTTTTTGGTGAGCGGAAAGACGATTCATCGCGTTTTGACCCTGTTGCAGGAGAATGAAAAGTATATCGTGACTCATTACGTTCCCCATAATGTTCCTGTCAATGTACATTGCGTGATTTTTGAAGGCTCGCACATCATTTTGCCACCCTCTGTTCAGATTATTGTACATGCGAATGACCGCCTTCTATATCGCGGCGCTGATTATATTACCTATACGCATTTTTCGAATAAGCGGAAGTATGCGCTATGGCAAAGCATTGACAAGCTCTGTGGGCATCTGGGCACCGTGGGATACCGCGGTGTGATCGGATTCGACGCCCTGATCACGTCGGATGGTGTATTCATAATTGAAGCCAACAACCGTTTCCAAGGTTCCAGCTATACCTTAAACCGTGCTCTATGGGAAAGTGGCTTGCCCTCGTTGCAGCAACTAAATCTTGAAGCGTTTGGCGAGGCAGCGCGCATTTCGCAGGCAGAGCCATTCGCTACATTGGCAGTACCCTACAGTTACTTTATCTTTACCAACGAGGCAAAGGGGTTGCACGCCAAACTCGTGGCGGACAAGGCGCATTTGGTACCCGAAGTCTGTGAGAATTCTCGGGATGGCTATCGGCCAGATCAACCCGCTGAGTCTGATGCATACCTGTACCACCTGCTTTTCAGGACAAACATATCGCATGTAGACACATTTGATTGCTCTGTTTATACCCATCCTGCTTTGACGACTCCGTCGGAATCGTGGATTCACGCACTTACCTTGGCTGGCCTGGATCAGATCAAAATCTCTCTGATTAACCAGGGTCTTTACTTGGAAAATTCGGCCGTTAAATATCTAACGTGGGAAATAGGGGTGCGTTTCGATCAGCGTGTAAACATTGATCTCATTTTGGAACAATATTTCTTAATTAGTTGCCCCTTGTCCAACAAATTTACGCGCATTTCACCTTTTTCTCTGGGATACGCCGAAAACAAAGGCCTGTATTTATGCTATTATCAAAATGTTCTCCCATTTTCCGTATCGTATCAGGCAGAAAACGAGTTGCCGATCTTCTTAACGAGTGGTGCCCATTGTGTAAAGGATATAGCCTTTTTTTCCGCTGATAGAGTGCGACTGCAAAATTCACCCGCCTGCACTTTCAACAGGCACAAGAATCCTTGCCGATTTTGCGAAGTCTATACATGGGACTTGGATTTTACAGAAGACGATATCATGGAAACCATCGATACTTGTTTTGCTGTCCCGCAGCTGCCGTTCCGACATATCCTGATTGGCGGGCGCTCTCGTGCGAGGGGCGAGGAAAGAGATACCATTCTACGGATGTGTCAACGCATCCGGCGTTATAGCAATATTCCGATATATTTGATGTGCTTGCCACCGCAAAAACTCCATGACATCCGGGACTATGTGGATGCTGGCATAACAGAATTTGGGTTTAACATTGAGATTTTCGACCGGGAGATCGCGGCCCGGATCATGCCTGGCAAGGGTAAAATCCCGTTGGGGGCGTATATGGATGCGCTCTCGTACGCTGTCAGGCTGTGTGGCCGTACGGGCGATGTTCGCACCGCATTCGTTGTTGGTCTGGAGCCAAAGGAATCTCTTTTAGCCGGTGTGGATGCCGTTTCTCGGATTGGTGCGGCACCGATTCTCTCGGCATTTCGCCCTGTACCCCATACCCCGATGGCCAATCGCTGCCCTTGGCCGTCGGAAACGCTCTACGCAATAACGGTTGAGGCGTCCGTTACGGCAGAGCGTCACGGTATGAAACTGGGGCCGTCGTGTATCGCTTGTCAGAATAACACGCTGAACGTGAGTTTGGGAGGGTTAACGAAATGAACCCCATACTGACCAGAGCGAATCTATGGATAAAAAAGACTTCCCAAGGGAAGCTTCTGTTGCCTTGCACGGCTTGGCGGGAGGGTTCTTTCCTCCATATCGCGCTGAGTAGTTCAGGATGCCGTTACCGTAAGACCGGCAGTTGCACCATGTGCAACTACGGCAGTGGGGAGG
>WRCJ01000010.1 GCA_009784085.1 Oscillospiraceae bacterium
GCCGGCGATGATGGTCTGGCCGGTCTCCTTATCGGTATAGGTTTTAAACGTAGGGTCTTCCTCGGACAATTTGGTGAGCGCGATGCTCATCTTTTCCTGGCCGGCCTTGGTGCGCGGCTCGATGGCCACGCGGATGACCGGCTCGGGAAACTCCATAGACTCCAACACGATGCGCTTTTTGTCGTCGCTTAACGTGTCGCCTGTGGTGGTGTTCTTTAAGCCAACCGCAGCGGCTATGCCGCCGGCGCCCACCTCCTCCACGTCCTCCCTGTGGTTGGCGTGCATGAGCAGGATCCGCCCGAATCGCTCCCGGCAACCCTTGGTCGAGTTGACAGCGATGGCGCCCGAGCTAATCTTCCCGGAATAGACACGGAAAAAGCACAGCTTGCCCACGAAGGGATCGGTCATGATCTTGAAGGCCAGCGCGGAAAACGGAGCGTCGTCGGAAGCCGGGCGGCTGATTTCCTCGCCCGTGTCGGGATGCATGCCCACCACGTCCGGGACGTCTACCGGGGAAGGCAGATAGGCTACGATGGCGTCTAACAGGTTTTGCACGCCGCGGTTGCGGTAGGACGTGCCGCACAAAACGGGGATCAACTTGTTGTCGATGGTGGCGCGCCGAATCGCCTTATGGATCAACGCCTCGGGGATATCGCCGCCATCCAGGTACAGCTCCATCAGTTCGTCGTCGAAGGAGGAGATCTCCTCCAATAGGTTCTGCCGGCACGCTTCGGCTTCTTCGATGAGGTCATCGGGGATCGTTTCCCGGCGGATATCGCAGCCCAACTCGTCATAGGCCACATAAGCCTTCATGTCGATGAGATCGACGAGCCCCGTAAAGGCGGCCTCGGCGCCGATGGGGATCTGAATGGCTACCGCGTTGCATTTGAGGCGGTCGCGCATCATTTCGATGACATGCAGAAAATCCGCGCCCATGATGTCCATTTTATTGACATAGGCCAATCGGGGGACGCCGTAGCGATCGGCTTGCCGCCATACCGTTTCGGACTGCGGCTCCACGCCTCCCTTTGCGCAAAACACGCACACCGCCCCGTCAAGCACCCGCAGGCTGCGTTCCACTTCCATCGTGAAATCCACATGGCCCGGGGTGTCGATGATGTTGATGCGGTGATCTTTCCAATTGCATGTCGTGGCGGCCGACGTGATGGTGATGCCCCTCTCCTGCTCCTGTTGCATCCAGTCCATGGTGGCAGTCCCCTCATGGACCTCGCCCAGCTTATAGCTGCGCCCGGTATAAAACAGGATGCGCTCCGTGGTGGTCGTCTTCCCCGCGTCGATATGCGCCATGATGCCAATATTGCGTGTTCGCTCCAGAGTCATGTTGCTTCTCCTTATGGCAGGCTTACCAGCGGTAGTGTGCGAAGGCCTTGTTGGCTTCCGCCATTTTATGCGTGTCTTCGCGCTTCTTGACAGCTGCGCCGGAACTGTTACAGGCATCCATAATTTCCCCGGCCAACCGCTCGCGCATTGTCTTTTCGCCGCGGCTCCTCGCGCACGAAACCAACCATCGCAAGCCAAGGGTTTGACGGCGGTCGGGGCGGACTTCCAACGGCACTTGATAGGTTGCGCCGCCCACGCGGCGCGCCTTGACTTCCAAGGCGGGCATGATATTTTCCATGGCTTGGGTAAACGCTTCAAGGGGCTCTTTCTTGGCCTTTTCACGGATGATGTCAAAGGCGCCGTACACGACCTTTTGGGCCACGCCCTTTTTGCCATCGAGCATAATCCCGTTGATCAACTTGGTCACGAGCTTGGAATTATACAATGGATCGGGCAGTACGTCTCTTCTGGGTACAAATCCACGTCTGGGCACGTAAGCTTCCCTCCTTCACAAAAATGATCTCATAGGTACTGGCGCCCAGCATGGATTTGCACCCATGCGGGGCTGTGTCAGGCTACTCACTTCGTAGCCGCCTTGGGACGCTTGGCGCCGTACTTGGAGCGGGATTGCCGCCGCCCGCCGACGCCTTGGGTGTCCAGCGTGCCCCGGATGATGTGGTAGCGGACGCCTGGGATATCCTTGACGCGCCCACCGCGGATCATGACGACGCTATGCTCCTGAAGGTTGTGGCCGACGCCGGGGATGTAAGCCGAAACCTCGATGCCGTTGGATAGGCGTACACGGGCGATCTTCCGCAGCGCGGAGTTCGGTTTCTTGGGGGTGGCGGTCCTTACCACCGTACACACGCCCCGCTTTTGCGGGCTGGGCTGGTCGGTGGCGCAGCGTTTGAGCGCGTTGTGGCCCTTCTGCAACGCAGGTGCCGTAGACTTGTAGGTCTGCTGTTTCCGCCCATGACGTACCAACTGGTTAAATGTTGGCATGGGACTCCTCCTTTCTTACATAGTATATCGTTTCAGGGATACGGAAAATGTATTCCTTAAAACACAAATTGTCGCTGTGGTACCTTGGCTTGTGATACCTTGGCTTTGGGTACCTTGTCGCTGTGCATCACTATCACTCGTTGGCCAGCACCGCCGCGCAAGCCGCGCCCACCTCTATGCGGCAAACCGTGCCCAGTTCCGTCATGGTGTCGGCCCACAACGGGGATATGCCGGCCTTTTCACAGGCATCGACTATCGGGGCTATCACACGCCTCTCGGCGTCTCGTGCGATATATACAGCCATGGCTTCGCCGGACAGGATCGCCTTGCGGGTCTGCTTGACGCCTACCACCTTTGGGCTGGTTTTAAGTCTCTCATACAAAGATGTCATCCTCCCTATGCGGGCTTGGTTTTTTTCTCTATGATACAATGCGGGTATGCACCCGCATTGTATCATTCTAGCACAAATGGCCAGGGTAGTCAATGTAAAAATTAGAATTCACCCGTATGGCGCCAACAAACCCAGGGAGTCCCCAGGGGGGTCCCCAGGGGGGTCCCCAGGGGGCCGGTCAAACGGTCACGGCTGAGGCCATGACGCGGTAGTCCTCAAAAAGCGGTAAGCTCAGCTCGGCGTCGTAGTCCCGGTAGATTTCCATGCCGGATCCGGCCGGCACCAACTTGCCGATAATCACGTTTTCCTTCAGCCCCAGTAGTTTGTCTACTTTGCCGCGTATGGCTGCCTCCGTGAGAACGCGGGTGGTTTCCTGGAAGGAGGCGGCCGACAGGAAGGAGTCCGTGGCCAACGAGGCCTTGGTAATGCCCAGCAGCAAAAGCGTCCCCGTAGCAAGTGCCAGGTCGGGCTCGCCGTCGTCGATGCGCTTTTGCACCTTCGCGTTCTCTTCCTCGAACTCAAAAGCGTCCGCCATAGACCCCACCAGCAAGTCCGTGCTTCCGGCCGTGTCCACACGGATTTTACGCATCATCTGCCGCGCAATGACCTCGATGTGCTTGTCGTTGATATCCACGCCCTGCTGGCGGTAGACATGTTGCACTTCCTGAATCAAATAGTTCTGCACGGCTTCGACGCCCAGCACAGCCAACACATCGTGGGGCGACAGCGTGCCCTCGGTAAGCTCCTGCCCCTTTTTCACGGCCTGCCCGGTTTCGACTTTCAGCGTCGACGAGCTGGGGGTCTGATAGGTCCTGACGTCGCCGGTTTTTTCATTGGCGATGGTGATGACGTAGACCGCGCCCTTGCGGGTCTCCTCGACTTTTATCGTGCCGTCGATCTCGGCCAGCAACGACACGCGCTTGGGGCGGCGCGCCTCGAACAGCTCCTCCACGCGCGGCAAGCCCTGTGTGATATCCCCCGCGGAAGCGATGCCGCCCGTGTGGAAGGTGCGCATGGTCAGCTGGGTGCCCGGCTCGCCGATGGACTGCGCGGCGACAATGCCCACGCTCTCGCCCACGTTGACCAGCTCGCCGGTGGCTAGGTTCGCGCCATAGCAGGTGGCGCACACGCCGTAACGGGATCGGCAGTTGAGGAGGCTACGCACCTTCACGCGGTGCACGCCCGTGTCGGCGACAATTTTGGCTTCGACCTCGCCCATCAACGTGCCCCGGGGATACACCAGCTTCCCCTGCGCGTCGAAGACATCCTCGACCAAGAAGCGGCCCAGCAGACGGTCGGCCAGGGGCTCGATGACCGAACCCTCGGAGGATATCTCGAAGACCGTCAAGCCCTCCTTAGAGCCGCAGTCGATTTCGCGGATAATGACATCTTGGGACACGTCCACCAGGCGGCGCGTTAGATACCCCGAGTCGGCCGTGCGCAGAGCGGTATCGGCCAAACCCTTGCGGGCGCCGCGCGAAGAGATGAAATACTCCAACACCGACAGCCCCTCGCGGAAATTGGCTTTGATGGGGATCTCGATGGTCTTGCCGGCCGTGTTGGCCATCAGGCCCCTCATGCCGGCCAGCTGGCGGATTTGGTTCATGCTGCCCCTGGCGCCCGAATGCGCCATCATATAGATGGGGTTGAAGTGGCTCAGGTTGGCCTGCATGGCGTCGGTGACCTTTTTGGTGGTGGCCTCCCACTCCTCGATGACAAGCCGGTAGCGTTCGTCGTCCGTGATAAACCCGCGCCTGAACTGGCGGTCGATGGCGGCCACCTTCTCCTCCGCCTTTTCGATGAGGACAGCCTTTTCCTCCGGCACCACCATATCGGAGATCGAGATGGTGATCGCGCCCTTCGTGGAATACTCGAAACCCAACGACTTGATGGTATCCAGCAGTTTCGCCGATCGCGTGAAGCCGTGCTTCTTGATGCAACGCTCGATGATGCGCCCCAGCTCTTTTTTGCCGGCCAAAAAGGATATCTCCAAGTCACATGAGCGGTCGGGGTCGCTGCGATCCACAAACCCCAAGTCCTGCGGGATAGATTCGTTGAACAGGATGCGCCCCACCGTGGCGTCGATCAAGCGGGTACGCGGCGCGCCGTCGATCATGCGCGTGACCCGCACCCGGATGGGCGCGTGGATGCCGACATCGCCTGCCTCGAAAGCCATGAGCGCCTCGTTAAAGTCCCCGAACACCTTGCCCGCGCCCGGCTCATCCCGCTCGATGGTCAGATAGTAGGAACCCAGCACCATGTCCTGGGTGGGCACGGTGACCGGGTGGCCGTCCCTCGGGTGCAATAAATTGTTGGCCGATAGCATGAGGAACCGCGCCTCCGCCTGGGCTTCCGCCGACAAGGGCACGTGTACGGCCATTTGATCCCCGTCGAAGTCCGCGTTGTACGCCGTACACACAAGGGGATGCAACTTGAGCGCGCGGCCTTCGACCAAGACCGGCTCAAAGGCTTGTATGCCCAGCCTGTGCAAGGTGGGCGCCCGGTTGAGCAAGACCGGGTGCTCCGAGATGATGGTCTCCAGCGCGTCGTAGACCTCGGTGCGGTTGCGCTCCACCATCTTCTTGGCGCTCTTGATGTTGTTGGCCTGGCCATCCTCGACCAATTTCTTCATGACAAAAGGCTTGAAGAGCTCCAGCGCCATTTCCTTGGGCAAGCCGCACTGGAAGATTTTCAGCTCCGGCCCCACCACAATGACGCTGCGGCCCGAATAGTCCACCCTCTTGCCCAGCAGGTTTTGCCGGAAACGGCCCTGCTTGCCTTTGAGCATGTCGGACAAGCTTTTGAGGGCGCGGTTGTTCGGCCCTGTGACCGGCCGGCCACGCCTGCCGTTGTCGATCAGCGCGTCCACGGCCTCCTGGAGCATGCGTTTCTCGTTCCTGACGATGATATCGGGCGCGCCCAATTGCAGTAGCCGCTTGAGCCGGTTGTTGCGATTGATGACCCGACGGTACAGATCGTTCAAATCGGAGGTGGCAAAGCGTCCGCCGTCCAGCTGGACCATGGGGCGGATCTCGGGCGGGATGACAGGGATCGCGTCCATAATCATCCACTCCGGCCGGTTGCCCGAGATGCGGAACGATTCGACGACCTCAAGACGCTTGATAATGCGCATTTTTTTCTGCCCAGACGCATCGCGCAGCTCCGCGCGCAGCTCCTGTGACAACGCCGTAACGTCCATCTCGCGCAACAGTTCGTGTACGGCGCCGGCGCCCATGCCGGCGTGAAAATCGTCTTCGTATTTCTCCAGCATATCGCGGTACTCTTTTTCCGACATCACCTGCATCTTTTGCAGGGGCGTGTCCCCCGGATCGATCACAATGTAAGCGGCGAAATAGAGCACTTTTTCCAGCAGGCGCGGCGACATGTCCAAAATGAGGCCCATCCGGGACGGGATTCCCTTAAAATACCAGATATGCGACACCGGGGCGGCCAAGTCGATGTGCCCCATGCGGTCGCGGCGGACCTTGGCCTTGGTGACCTCTACGCCGCAGCGATCGCAAACCCTGCCCTTGTAACGTATCTTCTTATATTTACCGCAATAACACTCCCAGTCCTTTTGGGGTCCGAATATGCGCTCGCAAAACAGTCCGTCGCGCTCCGGCTTCAAGGTCCTGTAGTTGATGGTCTCCGGCTTTTTGACCTCGCCGTGCGACCATTCGCGTATCATGTCGGGGGAAGCCAGGCCGATTTTGATCGCTTCAAAGGGCGCGTAACTCATATTGCGTATCCTTTCCAATGCAGGCCGCAGCCCGCGTCCCATCCTATCCAATCATAGCAATTCATTCACGAAGCTCACGAAGCTCACGAAACCGCGAATTCACGAATTTATTTATGTCACGACCAGGTTGAATAGGTCCACATCGGATTCTTCCGGTTTCTCTTGGGCGCCTTCCTCGTCGGCGACTTCCGGATCTTCGGCGTCGTCGGCTAAGAAATCTACGTATTCCTCGTCGACTTCGTCGCTGTCTTCGTCGCTGTCTTCGTCGCCGTCGCCGTCGTCGTCGCTGTCGTCATCCTCCGAACTCTCTGCCTCCTCCGCCTCTTCCGCTTCGAAGGACTCGCGCTGGCCTCTCTGCCCCCCTTCCTCGCCGACTGCCTGCCTGCCGTATTCCTCCTCCTCCTCGTCCTTGAGCTCGATCTCCTCCATGTTGCGGTCGAATACGCGGATGTCAAGCCCCAATGACTGCAATTCTTTGATTAAGACCTTGAATGATTCCGGCACCCCCGGTTGCGGCACGTTGTGGCCCTTGACGATGGCCTCGTAGGTTTTGACCCTGCCCTCGATATCGTCCGATTTGACAGTCAGGATCTCCTGCAACGTATACGCCGCGCCGTACGCCTCCAACGCCCAGACCTCCATTTCGCCAAAACGCTGCCCCCCGAATTGCGCCTTGCCGCCCAGAGGTTGCTGGGTGACCAGGCTATACGGGCCGGTGCTGCGGGCGTGGATCTTGTCGTCGACCAGATGGGCCAACTTGAGGAAGTAGACATAGCCCACCGTAACCGGGTTGTCAAACTCGGCGCCGGTGCGCCCGTCGTATAAAACGATCTTGCCGTCCCGGCGCAGGCCGGCCAGCTCCAATGTGTCCTCGATGTCGCGCTCGTTGGCGCCGTCGAAGATAGGCGTGGCCACTTTCCAGCCCAGCGTGTGGGCGGCGTAACCCAAGTGGACTTCCAGCACTTGCCCGATGTTCATGCGCGAAGGCACGCCCAGCGGGTTGAGTACGATGTCCAGCGGCGTGCCATCGGGCAGGAAGGGCATGTCCTCCTGGGGCAGGATGCGGGATATGACGCCTTTGTTGCCGTGGCGGCCGGCCATTTTGTCCCCCACCGAGATCTTGCGCTTCTGCGCGATATAGCAGCGCACGACCATGTTGACGCCGGGGTTGAGCTCGTCGCCGGCCTCGCGGGTAAACACCTTGACGTCCACGACAATGCCGCTTTCCCCATGCGGCACGCGCAGCGAAGTGTCGCGCACCTCCCGGGCCTTCTCGCCAAAAATGGCGCGCAGCAGGCGTTCCTCGGCGGTCAGCTCCGTCTCGCCCTTGGGCGTCACCTTGCCCACCAAGATATCCCCGGCGCAAACCTCCGCGCCGATGCGGATGACGCCCCTGTCGTCCAAGTCCTTCAGCGCATCCTCGCCAACATTGGGGATGTCCCGCGTGATCTCCTCGGAACCCAGCTTGGTGTCCCGGGATTCGGTTTCGTATTCCTCAATGTGAATGGACGTGAACACATCGTCGCGCACCAGACGCTCGTTGATGAGGATGGCATCCTCATAGTTGTAGCCCTCCCAGGTCATAAAACCTATGAGAACGTTGCGCCCCAAGGAGATCTCGCCTTGATAGGTGGACGGGCCGTCGGCCAGCACATCGCCGGCTTCCACGCGATCGCCCACGCTGACGATGGCCTTTTGGTTGATGCACGTGCCTTGGTTGGATCGCAGGAATTTGGTCAAGCGATAGGTTTTTCTGTGCCCGCTGTCATAACGGACCGTAATAGAATTCGCCGACACCGCCGAGACGGCGCCGCTATCGGACGCTACCCTGACCACGCCAGAATCGACCGCGGCCTTGTATTCAATGCCGGTGCCCACCAGCGGCGCTTCGGTCACGAGCAACGGGACGGCTTGTCGCTGCATGTTGGAACCCATCAGGGCGCGGTTGGCGTCGTCGTTTTCCAGGAATGGGATCATCGCGGTGGCGACCGAAACCATCATTTTGGGCGAGACGTCCACGAAATCCACGCGCTCGCGATCCACCTCCAGGATCTCGTCGCGGTGGCGGCAGGTAATGCGCGCATGCACAAAGGCGCCGTTCTCATCCAGAGGCTCAATGGACTGGGCGACAATGTATTCATCCTCTATGTCGGCGGTCATGTACACCACCTCGTCGGTGAGGCGGTGCGTGGCCGGATCCACGCGCCGGTAGGCGGTCTCGATAAACCCGTACTCGTTGATCCGCGCATACGTGGACAGGTAGGAAATGAGGCCGATGTTCGGGCCCTCCGGCGTCTCGATGGGACACATGCGGCCATAGTGGCTGTAATGTACGTCGCGGACCTCGAAGTTGGCGCGCTCCCGCGACAGCCCCCCCGGGCCCAACGCCGACATGCGGCGTTTGTGGGTCAGCTCGGCGAGAGGGTTGGTTTGGTCCATGAACTGGGACAGCGGCGAAGACCCGAAAAACTCCTTGATCGAAGCGGTGACAGGCCGGATGTTGATCAGGGATTGGGGCGTCACGATATCCAGATCCTGGATGGTCATCCGCTCGCGGATGACGCGCTCCATGCGCGCGAAACCGATGCGGAATTGGTTTTGCAGCAGCTCGCCCACGCTGCGCAGCCGGCGGTTGCCCAAATGGTCTATGTCGTCCAGGGCGCCGATGCCAAAAACCAAGGCGCACAAGTAATTGATGGAGGACAGGATGTCTTCCAGGATGATGTGTTTGGGGATGAGATCGTCCCTGCGTTCCTCAATGGCTTCTTTCAGATCGTCGCCGGTATGCTGATCGATCAGCTCGCGCAACAGATCGAAGCGGACCTTTTCCTGTATGCCGAGCGTGGCCGGATCGAAGTCCACAAAGTATTGCATATCGACCATGCCGTTGGAAAACAGCTTGACCGGCTTTTCGTCGATCTCGACGGAGACCTCGGACACGCCTTTTCTTTCTAGAAATAGGGCGCGCGTGCGGGTGAGCACCTCGCCGGCTTCGGCCAGCACCTCGCCGGTGAGCGGGTCGGCGACCGGGAACGCCAACTTGCGGTTGATGAGGCGGTGCGCCAGCGCCAGTTTTTTGTTGAACTTGTACCGCCCCACATTGCCCAGATCATAACGCCTGGGGTCAAAAAACAGGTTGTGTAGCAGAGCCTGTGCGCTGTCCACGGTCGGAGGCTCGCCGGGGCGCAGGCGGCGGTAGATTTCCACCAAAGACTCCTCTTCGGTTTTGGAAGGGTCTTTTTCCAGCGTGGCCAAGATGCGCGGATCCTCGCCAAACACTTCCAGGATCTGCTCGTCGGTCTTCAGCCCCAAGGCGCGCACGAACGAAGTCACGGGCAGCTTGCGGTTCTTATCGATGCGCACATGGAAGAGATCGTTGAGATCGGACTCATACTCCAACCACGCGCCCCGGTAAGGGATGACCGTGGCGTCGATGAGCGGGATGACGCTCTTTTCCGGGCGGCGTTCAAAGTAGATGCCCGGGCTGCGCACAATCTGCGAGACGATGACGCGCTCGGCGCCATTGATGATAAAGGTGCCGCCCTCCGTCATGATGGGGAAATCCCCCATGAAGATCTCCTGCTCCTTGATCTCCTCTGTCTCGCGGTTGCGCAGGCGCACGCGCACCCTTAACGGCGCCGCATAGGTGGCGTCGCGCTCTTTGCATTCCTCCACGGAATACTTGGGGTTATCATCCAGAGTGAAATCGATGAAGCTCAGCTCCAGGTAGCCGGTGTAATCGGTAATTGTGGAAACATCGTGAAAGACCTGCTTGAGCCCTGTGTCTAAAAACCACTGATAGGAGTTCTTCTGCACCTCGACCAGGTTGGGGATTTCGAGAACATCGTCGAGCCTGGCGTAGTTCTTGCGTATGGTCCTGCCGCAGCGCAAGTCTTTAACCGTCAAATCCATCCCTCCTTAACTACTGGACACGCGAAACACGAACAATATGGTACGCCTGGGAAAATAGCATGCCGCGCAATATGGCACGCCGGGGAGAGTTGTTTGATTTGTTTGCTTTGAATCTTGCATTTTTGTTTCGTTTGTGGTATGCTGGATGTAGGGTACGGTGGCGTCTCTCGTTGCGGCGTGATCGCATAGAGCTGTATTTTATCACAAGGTAGGTACGTTGTCAATCATTTTTCTCCGGTGTTCATAGAATGTTAAAATGAGCGGTGCTCCCCACGGGAGCGCCGCTTGTCGTCGTTGTTAGGGCCGCGCCCGCGTACGCCGTGCGCCCCCGCACGTCCCGCGCGTCCCGCCGCCCCCCGCCATCCCTTCCTTCGTCATCCTGCACGCAGTTGCAGGATCCACGTCCCCCCGACCCCGTACGCCCGTGCGCCCCCGCACGCCCCGACGCCCAATCGGCGGCATTATTCAATCGACCCGCCTGGCACCGACTCGCTTTCCAACAAATCCTCCACATCGCAACCCAGCACACGGGCAATTTTGGCAAGCGTAATCGCCTGCGCTTTATTTACGTCCTTGTTGCGCTGTTCGTACATTTGGATTGAACGCAAAGATACACCAGCTTCCACGGCAAGCTTCGATTGCGACAAACCTGCCGCGCCCCGCCACCGTTTCAGATTTGTTTGCGGGTTTGCCTTGGAAATGACGCTGTCCGCCACGGTGTAAAACTTGCTGATATCCGCTTCGTGTAAGGGATAATATCTGCTTGTTATTTCCGAAAAAGGAAAGGCGCGGAGAATCGCAGGGAAACTTCTCGCAGAGTGCCATTGATATCTCGCCAATGCCCAGCCTGCCCAAAATTCGGCCGTTCGGTAATCTATCGTATGCGTAGGTTTGGCGGCGGGAACTTCCCCCGTACTGCTTTGGATTGCTCTGCTTGCTAAATCAAGTCCGCTCATTCCTGCGATTATTTTTGGGTTGCCGCGCGCGAATTGCTCTGCCAACCCGGAAGTGATAAACATATGGAGGAAAACGTCGCCGTCTAAGCCGCAGTCGTTTATGGCGTAGCTCATCATGTTGCCGAATGTATCGGCAGCGTTATGCAAATAGGTTTCTTTGTAAGCGTTCATCGCCCTGTTTCATCTCCTCTCTGAGAATGTCGAGCATGAATATATCCCTGCTGGCGCGGGTTATATTACGCTCTCGTTTAAGATATTCATCGCGGGCGTCTGAATCCCGTTTTTTCCGCATAGGATAGTAGATTTCGCCGTCCACCGCTTCACTGCGCTCGAATTGGATTGTTTTAAAGGCTTTTTGGCTTTTCAATACAAACTGCTCTCCCAAATTCCCAAGCCGCATGGCACGGCTGAGTTGGCGCAGAGAAATAATGTTACTTAAAAAATCCATAGCAAAAGTAAAATAGGAATCATCAGCACGATAACCGGTTATGGCATCAAATGATCTGAGATCAGGTAAAAAATGCTCTGTGAGATATTCCTTTGCCTCTTCCGCCATCGGGCTCGTGATTGAGAAAACTCTATTATTCACAAGCACCGCCAGCCAGTCCATGAATCCGTATCGCGGCTGGGATAAATTGAATACGGAAAGGTTTGATGTGTCTATGGTGTAGATATTTGCGTACCCGCCGCGCTTGTCACCGCAGGCCCATTCTTTTGCGAGCTCCAAATCCTCGGTGCAGTAAAAGCCGAGACCATAGTCGTTTCGGCTATTGCCTTTCCCGTAATCCGGTTTTTTTATGATTCCTGTGGAACCGTGGTATATCGTCATGATTGAATCCATTGTTGTGCCCTCCGTTTCATGTTTATTGTATCACCACAGTGATATTTTGTCAAGGGTTAAAAAGGGCTGAAAATAAAGCCCCTGCTTCGGCAGGGGCTTTTGACTTGGCAGAATGGAGAATACGATGTCAGAGACAACGACCATCATTCCCGATTAATGAAGCCCCCCATCATATAGAAACAGCCCCAAATGGGCAGAATTCGTGGCAACAGTAGCAGCGGATGCAGGCGCCGGCGCCTGTATTCGCTGCTATTACAGCTTTCTTTTCGACAATATTGATGCATTTTTGCGGGCAGATGCGCGCGCAGTCGCCGCAGCCGGTGCAGTTCTCGTTGACTGTAGGCAGGGCGTCCCCCTTGTGCTTGGATGCGGGGCGGAACTGCTGGCGCAGCGATGCCGGGTCGTCGCCCATCCAGCCAAGCTGCATGGGGTCTCCGGGCGCCAAATTGCGGGCGGCGGCTTCGGCGATGGTATGCACGGTATCGAGCCTCAGCCCCATCAGGTGGCACAACGCCAGATCGACCGCATAGGGGCTAGGCCCGCCGGCGACGACGCGCAGGTGCTTGGGGTCTCCGTTCGTGGGTCCCGCGCCCTCCATCCCCCATACGCCGTCCGCCAACGAGAAACCCGGCGCGACCGCCTGGCATACGTCTACGACCATGCCCGCGAAGTCCCGGCGTCTGGGGAACCGGCCGTGGAGCATGGGCTTGCCTGTGCCGGGGACACAGCCGAAAAGGTTCTTGACGCAACCGGACATGGCCATCATGCCGTGGGTCTTGGCCTTGGCGACAGAGACAACCAGGTCGGCCTCCAACACGGAGGCCAGCAGGCTGACATCCCGCAACATACGTCCGTCCGGGACGGGAACCGTCCGGCTTTTCAAGTTGTAGCTTAAAACCGCGCCGCCCTCCTCCGCCGCCTCTGTCATGCGGCATTTGCCATAGAGCCTCTTCAGCACGGTTTTCCGGTGCGGCATGCCGGTGGAGTCGATGATGCTAACCTCCGCGCCCGCCTCGATAAAGGCCGCACACACCGCCGCGACGATAGCGGGATGTGTGGTCGCGGCGCATTCGGGCGACTTGGGCATGATTAAGTTCGGCTTGACCAAGACACGCTTTTTCCCACCCAAGATGGCCGACGCGCCGCCAAAGGCATCCAACACCCGGCCAACCGCAAGATCAGCTTCCTCGTAAGCGTCGCACCGGGCGACAAAAACACGATTCTCCAAAACAACCACCCAACTATTCCCTACTTAATCAACAACGTTGCAATTCATCAACAACCCTTAATCAACAACGCTGTAATGTAACTACAACCTTTATACATCAACGCCGTTATGCATCAACACCATGATGCAACGCGCCTTTATGCATATTTCCCTTTTCCCATTTCCCGGCCCACGATGCGGGCAAACGCCCGGAAAGCCGATGGTACGGCCAGCGTGGCAAACCGGTCGGCGTTGGCCCAAACCCATCCCTCGGGCAACGCCGCCCGGGACGGGGCGGCTTGGCACAAGAACCCCTCCATCTCCCATATGATGTGCGTGAATGTGTGCCGTGCGGTGCCGCAGGGCGTCCGGGACAGGAGATCCATGCCGTGCGGCGGTGCGGGGGGGAACTCCCACATGCCTCGCAACAACGCCTCGTGGCGCCGCCGCATGAGCACTTGACCCGCCGGGTCAAAAACCATCAACACCGCCCGGTGCTCGCGCCGTTGCGCCTTCTTGGGGGGCCGGACAGGCAACGAGCCTTGCCGCCCGGTTGCCCACGCCGCGCATAAGCCGGCCACAGGGCATTCCCCGCAGCGGGGGCTCTTGGGGGCGCAAATCAACGCGCCCAGATCCATCAGGGCTTGCGTCATATCGCCGGGCGAGTCCTCCGGCATGAGGTCTGACACCCATGAAGCCGCCGCGCGGCGGGCGGCAGGCAGGGAAATGTCGGTGTCGTCGCCGTGCAATCTGGCCCACACGCGCAACACA
Organism: Oscillospiraceae bacterium; assembly: GCA_009784085.1. Lineage (GTDB taxonomy): Bacteria > Bacillota > Clostridia > Oscillospirales > UBA929 > JAIRTA01. The sequence goes on from WRCJ01000010.1 coordinate 14,161, forward strand.
TTGCCGTCCACAGCCGGACAGCGGCGTCCAAAGGCGATGGACAAAATGGCGCCGGCGGTGTAATCCCCCACGCCGGGCAGGCGCCGCAGGGCGTCCCATGTGTCCGGCACGCGGCCACCATAGTGATCGTTGACAATCCGGGCCGCGCCGTGCAGACTGCGGGCGCGGCTGTAATATCCCAACCCCTCCCACATTTTGAGGACATCATGCTCGCTGGCGCCCGCCAAAGACGCCACGTCGGGATAGGCGCGCATAAAACGCTCATAATAGGGCAGCAACGCCGTGATGCGGGTCTGCTGGGCCATGACCTCGGACACCCATATGGCGTAGGGATCGCGGGCGTCGCGGAAGACCAGCTTTCGCCCCGCCGCGCGATACCAGGACAGAAGGGCATCCCGAAGACTCAACGTTTCCCGCGGGAGCCGCGCACCATGGGGGTGCTATGGGGGATGGGCAGCATGAGGATCTTGTCCTCCTTCACCGTTATGCTCACGCCGGATAGGCTGCCGGCGAAGTTGTCGATGATCAGCGTGACAATGGCGTCCTCCACCTCTTTTTGAATGAGCCGGCGGAGGTTGCGCGCGCCGTATTTGACCGTGTAAGACTTGCGGGCCAAGTAATCCACAAGGCTGTCGTCGTAAGACAGCGTCATATCCCGTCGCTCAGCCATATGCTGCCCCAACTCGTCGAGCATCAAACGGGCTATCCGCCTGAAATCGTCCAGGCTCAACTGGCAAAAGGAGATGATCTCGTCCACGCGGTTGAGAAACTCCGGCCGCATGATATCGCGCAACGCCTTCATGGTCTTTTCCCGGCTCTGCTCGGTCAGGGAGCGGTCGAAGCCCACCGAACCGTCCTTCCTGTCCGATCCGGCGTTTGTGGTCATCACGATGAGCGTGTTTTCGAAGTTGACCTCCCGCCCGTGGGCGTCGGTGATACGGCCATCGTCCAGGATTTGCAGCAAGATGTTCAATACGTCGGGATGGGCCTTTTCTATTTCGTCGAACAATATGACGCTGTAAGGCTTCCGGCGGATCTTCTCGGTGAGCTGCCCCGCCTCGTCGTAGCCCACGTAGCCGGGAGGGGCGCCGATGATGCGCGACACGGCGTGTTTTTCCATGAACTCCGACATGTCCAGCCGGATGAGCGACTCGGGTTGATCGAACAAGTCCAACGCGAGCTGTTTGACGAGCTCGGTCTTGCCCACGCCGGTAGGCCCGGCAAAGATGAACGAGACCGGCTTGCGCTTGCCGGAGATGCCCACGCGGCCCCGGCGGATGGCGGCGGACACCGACGCGATGGCTTCGTCCTGCCCGATGATGTGCCGTTTCAGGCGAACTTCCAGGTCGGCCAGCCGCCTATGCTCCTCGGCTTCGATGCTGGCGGCGGGTATCTTGGTCCACTGCTCGATAACCCGCGCCAAATGCTCGACGGTCAAGGCCGGCGGGCCGTGTTTCGTGAGATCCTCCAACCGCCTGCTGATGAGCATCTCGCGGCTTTTAATCGCCGCCAATCGCTCGTAAGCCGCCGGCGTGGAATTGGTGATCAGCTTTTCGCGCTCGGCCTTGATGCGTCCCATCTCCTGCCGGATACAATCGGCCTCGTGGATGGAAGGCGTCCTGAGATTGAGATCCGAGCAGGCCTCGTCGATGAGGTCGATGGCTTTGTCGGGCAGGAACCGATCCGTGATATAACGCTCGGACAGCCACACGGCTTGTCGGGCCACCGCCGGCGTGATGAGTACGCCGTGGAACATTTCGTAATATCGGGCGATGCCCATCAGGATCTGGATGGTCTCCTCCATGGAGGGCTCCGCCACGGTCACCGGCTGGAAACGGCGTTCCAGCGCCGCGTCTTTTTCGATATGCTTTCGGTATTCGTTGAATGTGGTCGCGCCGATCACCTGGATCTCGCCCCGGGACAGGGCCGGCTTCAAGATGTTGGCGGCGTTCATGGATCCTTCGGCGTCGCCGGCCCCGACGATGTTGTGTACCTCGTCGATGACCAAAATGATATTGCCCAGCCGACGCAGCTCCTCGATGAGCCCCTTCATGCGCGACTCGAACTGGCCGCGAAACTGCGTGCCGGCCACCAGCGCGGTCAGATCCAGCAGGTAGACCTCTTTGCCCAGCAACCGGCCCGGCGCCTGCCTGTCGGCGATGCGCTGCGCCAGCCCCTCGGCGATAGCGGTCTTGCCCACGCCAGGCTCGCCAATCAGGCAAGGGTTGTTCTTTTGGCGGCGGTTGAGGATCTGCACCACCCGGCTGATCTCGGCTTCCCGCCCCACAATGCGATCCAGCTTGCCCTCCCGCGCCTTCCGGCTGAGCGAGATGCAATAGCTCTCCAAGTATTTGCGCCCTTTGTTCTTAGGCTCGGTATCGCGCCGGTCTGACTCGCGCCCGACGCGGCTGGGGTTGCCTGTGCCAGTGCCGGAAGGGAGGCCGTCGATCGTCGGCGAGGGTTCTGTGGGGATGCCGCCAAACAGCCGGTTCAAATAGGGGAAGGCGGCCGTCTTGCCCCCCTCCTCGACCTCGTCGGAACCATCCGGGAGACCCATTAGCTCGTTTATGTTGTCCATGGCATCCATCATCTCTTGGGTTAGGGAGTCCAGATCGTCCTCGGAAATGCCCATCCGGGCGATCAGATCGCCCACCGGCTTGATGCCGAGTTCTTGCGCGCATTTGAGGCAGATGCCCTGGTTTTCCGATCGGCCGTTTTCGATCTTGGTGATAAAGACGACGGCCACCCTTTTCTTACAACGAGAGCAAATAGTCGGTTGCATATACGTTCTCCTTACGAGTTAAAAAGTTTGGCGCCTACTGCGGCATGAGTATATAGGCATACGGGTATATGGGCATACGGATATAGGCTTATGGGCATATAGGCGGTGCCTATTCCTTTTTTTTCCTTAGCAGCGCGGCGAACCGCCAAATATACCGGGCCAGCGCGATGAGGGAGAGCAGCATGGCCGCGCCTAGCAGAATCTGGCGAAGGGGCCCGGATAGCCGATCCTGCAAAACCAAGATGGCCAGGCAGGCGGCAAAGAAGAAGGCGACGGCGAACTTGCCTAAGAACTCGCTGGGGAATACATCGGTAATCTTTTTGTATTGGATCAACGCGCCGATGCCCATCAACGCCTCCTTCACGAAAAAGAGGGCGGCCGCCCACCACAGGGAGGGGTACGTCAAAGCCACGCAGACGATGACAGCCGCGCCCATCAGTTTGTCTGCCAGCGGGTCGAGCAGGCGGCCCAGCTTGGTGACCTGGTTGTAGCGGCGGGCAAAAAAACCATCGAGCACATCCGTGAAGGCGGCAGTGGCGTATACCAGCGCAGCCCATAGATGCGCGTTGGGCAACCGGCTGAAGAACACGGCAATGAAGACGGGCGTCAAGCCCAAACGGATTAGGGACAACACATTCGGAAGGGTCACCGGCTCTCCACCCCCGCCAAAATAGGAATCGTTACAAGACTGCGGCAAGCAGGTTGTTGTTTACAAAAAAGCGCAAAAGGACGGTACTCTCGATAAAATCCGCCGGCGCAATCATGCCCAAAAACCTCAGGCACCAGCCGATAGCTGACAGCAGGAGAAGTCCGTAGACCAATCCCGCCGCCAGGCCGCCTATCGTGTCGATCAGCCTGAACCCGGGTATCTTGAACAGCATGCTGACAAAATGCGCCACCAGGGTCAGAAGCAAGGCCAGCACGGTAAAGGCGAATATGAACAGCAACGCGCGGCACATCGTGTTGATAAACGTGTTGGTAATCCCCGCTTTCAGGGGCAAATCGTTTTCCAGGATGTCCGTCATCGTCGAGTCGGCCAGCTTCTCGGCCTCCTCGGGGATGATGCCCATTCTGGAAAAGGCGTCGGCGGCAATGCGCAGCGCGCTTTCTTTCGAGGCATCCAGCGTATAGTTGCCTTCCCGGATAGCTGCCTCGGTAGCCTCGGCGGCAGCCCATCCGACCAGGGGGACAAGCCGTTCCTCGAAGTCGTCCGCGTAGTGCCCCGAGAAACTAGTAGCTCCCCATAGCGACACTACGAGAACGAGGATGCCGGCCAATGTCAGGATAAACCCTTTTCGATGACCCTGCCAGACAGTGAATCCCAAGATAGCCAGCAGGAGGATATCCACCAAGATATGGGCCACTCTACTTCGTCCCCTCTTCAAAAATTAGCTGATTTGGGTGATTTAGGCATCGTGTGGGCGATTTGGGCGTCGCTTGGGCGTCGTTTTGGCATCGCTTGTGCGTCGCTAACCCGTGCTGGGGGTAAAAACCGTCGCGGTATTGGATGCCAGGAGCAACGCGGCGCCATCGCTGCGCATGAGGACCGCTTTGGCGTCGGCCGCAGACATGGGCTGCCCGCAGGGTTCCGTGTCCGCGCCATAGACGCTGACCGCGCCATCGGTCAGGAGCCCCACCCATTTGCCGGCAGCCGACAGGGAGAGCAAATGACCCGAATAGCTTGTCTTGCCGTAAAAACCCGCGCCATCGAGGAAGGCCAGCTCCCCGCCGCCGTCCCGCTGCCCGGACAGGGCGAGCGCCAAGAAATTATCGCCGGCGCAGAAGGACAGAAGCTCCCTGTCCTCGAAACGCCATTCCGCCAGCAGTTGCCCCGCAAGGCTAAAAATGAGCGCGCTGTCATCGGTGACGACGAAACAAAACGTACCCTCCAGGAATCCCACGCCCCAAGGCATTGTGCCGGGAAGCTCATGCACGGCAATCGGGTTTTCCTCGCTGCCGGTATCCAGGAAGGTCACGCGGCCGTTCAGCTGGTCGCCGCCGCCCTCGCAGGACACAAGCGTCAGCAGGCCGGCCGAGGGGGAAAGCGCGGCGTCGAGGATATAGTGGCTGCCCGACTTCCAAATGAACTTCTCCCGCTGGCGATCGTCAAACACGGTACACACCGAAGCGTACCCGCGCTCGCCGGATATCAACGCGAAGGCGCCGTCGTCGTTCATGCAAACCGTGTAGAGGACATCGCCCCACTCCCCATCCATGATGGTGGAATTGTTGTCGGTCAGCACGAAGGAGCGTCCGCCCCGATCATAGGCCAAGACCATGCGGTCGGATACGGCCAGCGCGGGCCGCGCGAAACCGCAATCCACACCATACTTCTCATCCCCGGAACCGCCATAGACGACCAGCCGATCGCCAGACAGCAACACCAGGCCGTTTTGGAAGGAGGCAAAGCGGGACAGCATGTAATCGTCGTAGGAAAAGGTCTCGGCCACCTCATCGCTGTGAGAGCCGAAAGAGTAGCGCAGGCGGGAATAGATGTCACGGAAAAGCGTTTCCGACAGCTGGTCGCGGTAGAGGAAGAAATGGAATAAACCGGCAACCAATACCGATATGAACACCACGAGAAGTATCACGCGGATAGGGCGAGCGCGGGTGCGCCGTTGCCGCCGGAGGCGACGGGCATGGCCGCCCCGCCGCGAATCGATGGAGACAATCTTCTGCTGGCTCCGGTCTGGCCGTTTCAGCCGATCTTGTCGCGTTGACCGGCTCGGTCGATCCGGCTGAGCCGACTGTTCCGGCTGTTCCAGTCGACTCCGGTTCCGGTTCTGGCTCCGGTTTCGGCTCTGGCTTCGGTCTGGCCGTTTCAGCCGCTCCGTTGTCCGATCTTGCTCATCCAAACGATCGCCCCCCTCCCTATATGCACGATTCGCGTTTGCTCACGATTCACAATGCATAGTATCCAGGCTTTGGTACGGCGGCCAGGGCAAGGCCACGTTGTACCATGCGCCGGTCATATACAACCCATGGGGCGGCGCCGTAGGCCCTGCCTGGTTGCGCCGGCCGCCGGCAAGAAGATCCGGGATGCTGCCCGGGGGCAACTTGCCATGCCCAATATAGAGCAACGTGCCCAGCATGGTCCGCACCTGATTGTACAGAAACCCGCTGGCCGACACCTTGTAGATGACATAGCGGCCCTGGGTGCGGATTGCAGAGGTAAACACCAAGCGTTCGGTGGACTTGACCGCCGCGCTGCCCTGCGATCGAAAAGCCCGGAAATCATGCTTACCGATAAAATCCCCCGCCGCCCTCTCCATGCCGGCTAGATCCAGGTCCCCCGGCAAGAACAGCGCGCGGCGGCACAGGAAGGGATCGGGGTGGTGGCCCAGGTACATCCAATACGTGTACTCTTTGCGGTTGCAGGAACCGATGGCGTTGAACGATGCCGGGACTTCGGCGGCTTGCCGCACCGAGATGCTGTCGGGCAGGCGCGTGTTGAGGGCGTATGGCAACCTATCCGCGGGGATGCGTGTGTCGGCCGAAAAACCCGCCACATAATGCAGGGCGTGTACGCCGGCGTCGGTGCGCCCGCAACCGTGCAACGAAACCGGATGCCCTACCGCCTGCGCGATGGCGTCCCGCAAGACTTGACAAACCGTGACCTGCCCCCGTTGCACCTGCCACCCATGATATTGGGATCCGTCAAATCGAACCAACAACGCAAAAAACCGCAAAGCAACCCCATACCAATCCTTATCCGCAATCACAAACCACAATCCGCAAACCGCTCTACACAATTCGCATATTCTATTAAAACCCCACGACCCCCAGCACGCCCACCCCCGCGGAAATCGCCAGGAAGGCGGCTAGGATTGCGGCGTCGGCCGCCCGGAAAGCCAGCACGCGCATACGTGTGCGTCCTTCCCCCCCGTGGTAGCAGCGGCTCTCCATGGCGACAGCCAAATCCTCGGCGCGGCGGAAAGCCGAGACGAACAACGGCACCAGCAACGGGACCAGGGCGCGGGCGCGGCGGATGATGTTGCCCGAATCGAAGTCGGCGCCCCTGGCGCGCTGGGCGTTCATGATCTTGTCGGCCTCCTCGATGAGCGTGGGGATGAAACGCAGCGCGATGGTCATCATCATAGCCAGCTCGTGCACGGGGACGCGGATCCTTTTCAGCGGCCCCAACAGGCGTTCCAGCGCGTCGGTGAGCTGGAGGGGCGAGGTGGTGTAGGTCAGCAGGAAGGTGCCGGTCACCAGCATCAGGATGCGCATAATCATGCGGACGGCCATCAACAACCCCTCAAGGGTGATCCGAAAGATCCACCATTGGGCCAAAACCCGCCCATCGGTGTAAAACACATTCAGCAAACCGGTCAGGATAACAATGAACAGGAGCGGCCGCAAGCCTTTCAAAAACATGCGGAGGGGAATCCGCGAAAGTGAGACGGCCAAGACCAGCCAAGCCAGCATCACGGCATATGTCAGGAAGCCGGAAGCCAAGAATAAGGCGATGATATAGATAAAAGTGAGAATCAGCTTGGCCCGGGGGTCCAACCGATGCACGACAGAATTCCCGGGAAAGTATTGCCCCAGCGTAATGTCCTTCAGCAAAGCGGCCTTAACCCCTCATTCGTAATATTTCCTGCGCCGCCGGCTCTATGGCATACACCGAGGTGTCCACCGGTAAACCTTTGTCGCGCAACGCCTGCATGACACGGGTCACGGGGGGCGGCGACAAGCCGGCCTCTTCCAGCTCCCCGGCCCGGGAAAAGATATCCCGGGGCGCCCCTTCCATCCACAGGCGCGCCCGCTTCAAAACCGCGATACGGGACGCATACCGGGCGATGTCCTCCATGTTGTGTGAGACCAAGACGACTGCCGAACCCCGGGTCTCGTGATAGAGTCGGATGTGGTCCAGGATCTCCCGGCGGCCCTGGGGATCCAAGCCGGCGGTCGGTTCGTCCAGCACCAGCACATCGGGCGCCATGGCGATCACGCCGGCGATGGCCGCCCGCCGCCGCTGCCCCCCGGAAAGCTCGAAGGGCGATTTGTCGGCCAAGTCGGACGATAAGCCCGCCAGGGCCATGCTCTGCGCTACCCGCTCGCCGATCTCCGCGTCCGGGACGCCCATGTTGCGCGGCCCGAAGGCGATATCGCGGGCGACGGTTTCCTCAAAGAGCTGGTATTCGGGGTATTGGAACACCAACCCCACCGAAAAGCGTATCTTCCTCGCGTCCCGGGGATTCGCCCAGATATCGCGCCCCCGGAAGAGCACCCGCCCGGCGGTTGGGCGTAGCAAGCCGTTGAGATGCTGCGCCAGCGTGGATTTCCCGGAACCGGTGTGCCCGATTATCCCTAAGAACTCCCCCTCCTCCAGCGAAAGGGAGACATCGTCCAGGGCCTGCCGCTCAAAGGGCGTCCCGGCCCCATAGGTATACGATAAGTGTTCGGCTTGTAAGATGGGCATCGCCCCTCACGCCCCCTGTCCCAGCGCTTGGTAAATGGCGTCCGCGCATTCTTCGACTGTCAGCGATCCGTAGGGGATGTCCATGCCGCCCAACCGCAGCAACTCCAGCAACGCCACCGCTTGGGGGACAGCCAACCCGGTTTCCCGCCACTGCCTGTCGGAGAAAATCTCGCGGGGGCTTCCCTCGGCGGCTACTCTCCCTTGATCCATCACGACCACCCGGTCGCAAAGGGCGGCTTCGCTCATGTGATGGGTGATCAGGATCACGGCGACGCCTTCCTCGCGGCATAGGCGGCGCACAATCTCCAAGACCTCGCGCCGGCCCTGGGGATCCAACATGGCGGTCGGCTCGTCGAGCACCAGCGCCCGGGGCGCCATGGCGATCACGCCGGCGATGGCCACCCGCTGCTTCTGTCCGCCGGAGAGCCTGTGGGGCGCGTGTTCGCGGTAATCGTACATATCCACCGCCCGCAACGCCGCGTCGACCCGGTGACGGATTTCCCCTGGGGGGACGCCCAAGTTTTCCAAGGCAAAGGCCACATCCTCCTCCACGACCGAGGCGACAATCTGGTTGTCGGGGTTTTGGAAGACCATGCCCACCGTCTGGCGGACATCCAGGAGGTGCTCCTTGTCGGCGGTGTCCATGCCGCCCACCAAGACGCGCCCGTCATCCGGCAGTAAAATACCGTTGCAATGCCGCGCCAGCGTGGATTTGCCCGAACCATTGCGCCCCACCACGGCGATGAACTCACCGGATAAAACAGCCATGCTGACGTCGTCCAACACCCGCGCCCCGTCACCATAGGCGAAAGAAACACCCTCAAAAGAGATTACCGCATCCAAAAATTCACGCTTCCCCACCATTCTATTGTTCTATTATATTGCTACATCAATTGCTACATCTATTGGGTTGCATCTATAATATTGCACTTAATTGTTGCCTCTCTTGTGGAAGTCCACCGCCCCGCCGCGCCGCAAGGCAATGCCATCCCGGCGCCCTGGATGGGGAGGCCCAGCTCGCCGCTTTGGGCGCGGCCGCCGAAACGGGCGGTAAACACATGGTTCAGCAAACACGCAAGCGTACCGGGCGCCAAACCCGCCGTGTAGGAACTGAGAAGGACGAACAACGGCTGATCCGATAGCACATCGGCGCAGAGCGTGAGGAGCCCAAACAGATCGTCTTCCAGCTTCCACACCTCGCCGGCGGCCCCCCGCCCGTAGGAAGGCGGATCCAGGATCACCGCGTCGTACCGGCGGCCCCGCCGTATCTCCCGGGAGACAAACGCGCGGCAGTCGTCCGTAATCCAGCGGATGGCGCTGGCGCCTAGGCCGGAGGAAGCGGCGTTTTGCCGCGCCATAGCCACCATGCCCCGGGCCGCGTCCACATGGCAAACCTCGGCGCCCGCGGCGGCGGCGGCTACTGTGGCGCCGCCGGTGTAGGCGAACAGGTTCAAGGCCTTTACCGGGCGGCTCGCCGCTTCTACACATGCGCGTAACCACTGCCAATTGGCGGCCTGCTCCGGGAACAAGCCGGTATGTTTAAAATTCATGGCCCTCACATGGAAGACATAGGATGCGTAGCGGATCTCCCAAGAGGGGGGCAAATGATGGTTGTCCCAGACGCCGCCCCCGGCGGGGGATCGGACGTACCGGGCATCGGGCCGCTCCCAGCCCGGATGCCGGCGCGGCGCATCCAAGATCACTTGCGGGTCGGGTCGCACCAAGGTGTAAGGACCCCAACGCTCCAGCCGCTCGCCGCGGGAGCAGTCCAGCAGGGCATAGTCCGTCCAGCCTTCCGCAACCCACATCGCAGCGACCTTCCCTCCCGCCGTCCAATCGGTTCCCGGCTCTCTGGTCAATCATTATATCATTTTCACGGCGCTATGGCAAGTAAATTTGATCTGTCGATCGGAGAGGCGCCGGACTTTAGCGACGGGAGCGCAAAAACCTCAGTTTTATCGCTTCCCATAAAAACCCACCTGCCACCCAGAATGTTCTCACACGAAATTCACAATTTCCACTTTACAAAGCGGAAATAATCTGCTATAATGTACCTGAAAGATAGATACACGTATGCCCTTTCCTTGGAGCGGCACTATATGTTGTTCATTATTCCCGAACAGCCCCTTTATCTAGTGGTTTCTTCTGGGTAAAGGATGCGAGGGAGAGAAATTCCTGTAATCATGGAGGTATTTTCGTTTGGACGAGAACAATCATGAGCCCTCGGTGCAAAGCGAGGAGGCTCACGTTTCCGAGGTAGATCCGGCACCTGCCGCACCCGCCGCGCCCGGCCCCGCGCCCGCAGAACCAGGACCCGCGCCCGCCGCGCCCGGCCCCGTGCCTGCCGCCCTTGCCACTCCGGCGGTGGAGGCGCCGCCCGAAGAGGAACAGCCCGCCGAGGGTAAATCCGAACTTTCGCAACCTGTACACGACGAACAACCCGATAAACCCGCGCCCGCGAAGGACAAGCCCCGCAAGGCAGCGGCCGACGAAAAGCACAAAAGCCGTGCGCGCAGAGTCTTCAATTGGATCGGAAACATTGTGTTCGTCCTGTTTTTAGTGTTCCTCGCCTTCTTGGTGCTGGTAACCCTCAATGCACGGGCGGGGGGAGCGTCCTCCTTCTTCGGATATTCGCTCTTCACCGTCGAGACCGGTTCCATGGCGCCCGAGATCCCGGAAGGCTCCGTTGTGTTCACGCTGAAAAAGCCGGCGGACGAGATCAAAGAAAAAGATGTCATTACCTTTTTTGCCACCAGCAGCTACGTTACCCATAGGGTGGCAGGCATCAATTTCGAGGCGGCGCAGCCCGGCGTGGAGGGGTACGAAGAGGATTACTACTCCTTTGTTACCAAAGGCGACGCCAACAACACCGTAGACGAGCGCCGGGTGCCCTATGATGACGTCAGGGGCGTTGTCATCCTCACCGTGCCGCTACTCGGGTACCTGCTGGACTTCTTGCGGCCGCCCAACCTCGGGCTTCTCATCGTAGTGGTTCCCTGCCTCATTATTATTGTCGTCGAGCTGACCAAATTGGTTCGCTTCGCGAAAGAATCCAAAACAAGCGCAGAACCGTAAATCGCAAAACCGTAACATAAGGGGGCTAGCCTATGGCAGTCAAAGCGCATACATAGCGCAGTCGCGCGTAAACGCGCGGGAAAAGCAAAAGACCACCAACCCAAAAAATTCAAGAAAAAGATTCAATAAGAAGGAGTGTTAACCCGCATGAAAATCCTGAAAAACAAAAAGTGTCTGGCAAGCATCGCGTCTATACTGGTAGCCCTCGCCCTGATTGCCGGATCCACCATGGCGTGGTTCGTCCTGAGAGGCGACCTAGGCGTCGAAGTCATCGAAGTTGGATACCTGGACGTCGTAATCGAAGGCCTGTTCGGCGACTACATCTTCGACAAAAACGATGACGACTACTCACCCGCAGAACCCGGCCAGATCCTCGGCCCGAATTGGCTGATTGCCAACGACCAAGACACAGGCGCATTGTTCATCAGAGGCCTGGACGACTGGGATGACTATGACGACGGCTTTGAGAACGGTTCCGAAGATTCTAGTGGAATCACTGTCCAGTGGGGCAAGATCGAGAATACCGGAAACCTGGACATCATCCTGAAACTCGTTACTGGCATGGAAGTCACACGTTACTGGGAAGACCCGGATGACGCTTTCCCCAGCGAAGCGTGGCTTCCCTACAATGTCCCCGTTGATAGCGTCACTGGTGACTACATTATGGAATACAGGCTCGGCGGAGTCTTGGATGAAGTTACCGCAGGATATCCCGGCGTAGACGGCGCCGTCATCGGCCAACTGATCGTACCGCCCACAATCAACAACCTCGACGCCTTAGGCGCGACAGGTGAAGCTGCGTTCTGGAGGGACGACAACGATGTTTACTACCTCAGGCTCAAACCCGGCGTCTATATCGATTGCATCATTGTCGTCGATCTCTTGACCAACGCTGTCTATGACGTACTGAATGATCAAGATCCTGATGTAGCCGCAAAGTACCTTGACAACACCTACATGGAATGCGATGTCCAAGTTGGGTTTAGCTTTGTCGCAACCCAGGGCAATCAATTCAACGCATGGGCTGACGTGTTCGGTGAAACTATAGCGGATCACGGCGGCACCATGGCACTAGAAGATCTGGTTTTTGAACAAACAGTTATTATGGTTCCTCCTTTTTCCATTTTAACTCCGTGCTTCGGCATTATCCCCCTCAACTAAAGCAATCCCCTGTCACGATGCGTGACGCACTTTTATTGTTATTGATTCCTGACGGTTCCCGGCGCGGTATGTTTACCGCATACCGCGCCGGGGGTCAATTCGGTGGGAAGCCCCCGCTTCCTTTCCTCTCGGTCTCTGCGGCGATTTGTTTTGGATTGCGATAACCCAGACCCAGCGCGAAAACTACCCCTGCCATTGATATCCATGGATGTACATAAAAGCCCACCGGCACTCGCCGGTGGGCTTTTATGTTGCCCCTATGGGTGACGCGCCCCCGCCCCGTCCGCCCGCCCGCCGCGCCCCCGTATCATCGTGCGCCCCGACCGTTGTCGTCGTTCGTAGGGCGCGGCATCCTTGACGCGCCGCTGTTCACGCCCGCGCCGCCCCCGCCGCGCCCTGCGCGTCCCGCCGTACCATTGCCCCTACGCCCTCGCCCGTATCCTCGTGCTCCGCACCCGTACGGTTGCCCCGTCATTGTGGATGACGCGCCCCCGCACGCCGTACCATCCCCGCCGCCCCGTACGGGGGCTCCGCCGCGCCCCTTCCTCCCATACGGTTGCCCCGTCCATTGTGGAACGCGCCCCCGCTCCCCCCGCCCCCGTATTAATCGTGCGCCGCCGCACCCGTACGATTACCCCGACCGTTGTCGTCGTTCGTAGGGCGCGGCATCCTTGACGCGCCGTTGTTCACCCCCGCGCCGCCCCGCCGCGTCCCGCCGCCCCCGGATCCAACGTGTTATACGCAACGTGCCCCCCGGGTCCCGCCGGCCCATTGTAGTGGTAATCAGGGAATGAAAAAGGCCGTGTTCCCAGCTTGAAAGCCGGAAACACGGTCTTGATGGTTGGGGCACAGCTTTTTATATTTCTTTCGCCAGCTCCTCGATCTCCGCACGGGATAGGCCGGTGATGTCCATGATGTCGGTTATGGACTTTTGTTTTCGCAAAGCGTTCTTCGCAATCTCGGCGGTACGGCGGGCCTCGCCCTCAGCACGGCCTTCGGCACGGCCCTCAGCACGGCCCTCGGCACGGCCTTTAGCCTCACCTTTTTTTATGCCTCTCGCTTCCGCCGTGTCGATGCGCTCCTGTTCGTCCATGCATTCCATCATGTAACTATAATAAGCGTCCAGTGTCCTTGGGTCGCCGATGTTGTGCTGGTATCGCTGGGCAAACTGATACAGTCCCTGATCCATGTCGAACGCCTCCTTTACGATCGGACTGTCCGGCTCCTTGTAGCCGGCGTCTAAGTAGTATAACCATCGGTGCAGGGGATTGGCGATGTCCGGCTTGAGTTCGCGGAATTTGATCATCTCGAGCAGATGATAGTCGAACTTGCCGGTCACCCGTTCCGGGTCTTTTTCGTAATACAACCCGAACGGCTGATGGTAATCGGGGTGGTTTTTGCGGTACAGGAAATTGATTATGGAAATCACGGTA
>WRCJ01000011.1 GCA_009784085.1 Oscillospiraceae bacterium
CTCCTCCGCATTTGCGGTACGGTTGCGGCGGCAGTGCAGCCTGGTATAACTCTTGTAGTTGATGAGGTAGTACAGAAGCAGGCCTAATACGCCGAGCGCGTAAACGAGTACGGCGATCATCCCAGCGGAAACAGCTTGGTTTAGTATTGTTTCCGCCAACGACGCAGGCTGCGTCGGCCCGGTAGCCGGCGTTGCCCCGACAGCCGGCGTTTGTGCCTGCGGCACCGGAATGACAGGCGCGGCAGGAACCACGATCTGCTCCACCACCGATTGCACCGGCGCGGCCGGCAGAGGGCTGTTGTCCGGCAGGACGACAATCATTGATATAGGCACAAGCAACGTGAAAAGGACTACCAGCCACAGATAGTACTGCGCCGATTTCGGTAAACGGTCACGCGCAAGCGGCTTTATCGCGAACAGTAAGAGCGCGAGTATACTGCCGGTGATCGACATGATCAGGAGGGTTCGGATCACGTCAGTCATTTCGCTTCGCCTCCCATCCTGAAGAAATCCCGCAGATCGTCGATGTCGGTGTCAGTCAGGTGTCCGTTGCGCACCATAGCCAGGGCGAGCTTTTTCGCGCCCCCGAATTTTTCAAGCACGGCTTTTTCCTCGGAGAGGATGAAGTCGTCCTCGGTGATGAGCGGTATATACCTCGCGACGCCATACCGTTCGGATGGCTCGATCAAGCCCTTGTCCCGCAGGCGGGCGACCAACGTGTGCGTGGTCGATCTGTTCCAGCCTTTCGTAATCTCAAGTTCCCCAAGAAATTCGGATACTTTGAGCGGACGCTGTTCGCGCCATAGGATACGCATGATTGCCAGTTCTGCGTCTGAGATTCTTACGTCCATTTGCAATTTCCCTCCCGAAAATTTCCTTCTGTAATTTATTCTACATCAGTAGATATTTATTGTCAAGGGTTAATTTCGACATTTGTAAATATTTTTTCGAAAGGCAGGGCTTTCTCTTTGCGTCCTGCTGCCGCTGCTTTTTTTAGCTTATTATCGGAATGATATCTTTCGATAATGGCAATAATCCTATTGATATTATTCCGATAATGTGGTAAGCTTTTCGGGAAGGGGCAGGTGATTTTCATGGATTATGTCAGCGTCAAACAGGTTGCGGAACAATACTGAAACAGTATTTGAACTTGGTGAATCAGCTGAAATGGTAGCGTAAATCATTGCAACCGCAACGCAGTATTCGCCTGAGTTGTTTATCTGGTTATAACCGAATAACTATTGACAATGTAGAGGAGATGCGGTATAATACATAGGAAGGAGCGTGATCGATATGATTTTCCGACCTGCCTATGTTGATAAAATAATGACGTATGTTGATACGCCGTTTGTGAAAATCCTTTCCGGCGTTCGTCGTTGCGGAAAGTCCACCATTCTTAAAATGGTTGCGGAAAAGCTACGCAAGCGCGGTGTTTCCGACGATTGCATTTTGACATACAACTTGGATTCATTACAATATGAAGATCTGACTGCAAAAATGCTTTACGACGAGGTCAAGGAAAAGTTATCGCCAACGGGGAAAACTTATTTATTCCTCGATGAGATTCAAGAAGTTAAGGATTGGGAAAAAGCCGTCAATTCATTTATGACAGATTTTCATGTGGACTTGTATGTGACAGGCTCGAATTCCCGCATGATGTCAAGCGAGATTTCAACCTATCTCACAGGCCGGTATGTTCAATTTCGCGTGTTTCCGTTGTCGTTTGCTGAGTATCTAGTGTTTCGTAAGGAATATAGTGGTAGGTATCCCAGCGGATTAACGGAAGCGTTACATCAGCATTATGGACTTCCATATAATGAATTGCACAGCGAATTTGCACGATATCTGCGCTACGGCGGTTTTCCGGCGACGCATTTACAGGAATACGGCGTTGACGAAACCTACACCATAGTAAAAGATATATATAATTCAACGATATTCACGGATATAGTCAAACGCAACCAAATCCGGAAGGTTGATCAGTTAGAACGGATCGTAAAGTTTGCCTTTGACAATATCGGCAGGACTTTTTCAGCGGCTTCCATTTCAAAATATCTAAAATCAGAACGTCGCGCGATTGACAATGAAACGGTATATAATTATCTCAATAAGTTAGTAGGAGCGTTTATTTTGCACCGATGCTCACGCTTTGATTTACAAGGCAAGGAGCTTTTGAAAACACAGGAAAAGTTTTATGTCTGCGACCCCGCCATGAAATATAGCGTGTTGGGTTATACGCCCGACAGTGTTGCGGCTATGCTTGAAAATGTCGTTTATTTGGAATTGCTTCGCCGTGGATATGAAGTGACCATTGGGAAGCTTGCAAGCGGTGAGATCGATTTTGTAGCGACGAGACAGGAAAATAGGCTATATGTTCAAGTGACCGAAATGATTGAAAGGAAAGAAACCGAAGAACGCGAATACGAACGGTTGCTTGACATCAAAGACAATTACCCAAAATATGTCTTGCGGGCAGATGAATTTGCCGGAGGCAATTATAAAGGAATCAAAACAATGCACGTTGCGGATTTTTTACTGTCAGATGAGTTTTAGGGAAAACCACGGTTTATGCGTTTATGCAGGCAACTGGCATTGTCAATGACCATATGCCGGAATGCTTTGTTTATCAGGAGATGAGAAATCAACATGTGAGAAATAGAATTCTTCCATGAGCAGATTCTGAGGGATTATCTCGTCACAATCAAGGAAGCGCTTGCCGATCCGGTCGGCGTCAGGCTGCCGGACAATATGCGACAAAAACATGGCACGCATTCGGAATAAATAACTTGACTTTGTTCCGAATGCGTGCCATACTATTATCGTGAGAGGATTTGATAGCCTTGCATGAGAAATTCATCACCGCCCAACAAGCGGCTAAAAAATGGAATATCTCCGACCGTCGCGTCCGCGTTCTTTGCCGCGAGAACAGAATCCCCGGCGCCGTGAAAGCCGGAAAATCATATAAAATACCTGCAGATGCCCTGAAACCCATAGACGGTAGAAAATCATCTGTGGGTGAAGCGTCACGCTTCCTCAAGTGGGATAATGACGTCATCGGAACCATTGATAACGCTAACGCGGTCGCTTTTGCCCGCCCGGGTTATAACGAAGTTGTCGCGCTTTATACCCGTGGCGCAAAATCATGGACACCGGAACAGTTCACGGAATTCCTGTCCGAACGTGTTGTCAGCCAGGATCGTCGGGATATTGAGCGGATATTGTTTCGCTGTGGGTTGTCACATTACGATGTTCAGCGGATCGCAGAAATCACTCGCGGAATTCATCCTAAAGACTTGCTTTGGGTTGCGAATGATGAGAATGAAAGATTCGAGGATATCATCACCGATGTGTTTGATTCGGTGTTCCATCAAAAAATCGACCTGACCGGCGACAGCCTTAACACGCCGGAAGGATACAACATCAAGCGTTATGGTGTGTATAACGGACAGTACGGTATCTACAAGCAGCGCATCAGCCCATTTCACCCGGATGTAGAATCTGAAGTTGCGGTTTATCTATTGGCGCAAAAATTGGGCATTCCGTGCTGCCCTGCATACAGGGCTGATAAAGACACGGTTTTCTCGGCGTTCCTCTACGACTTTGCTACGGAATATGTAGTGCATTTCCGTAGGTTGTTTAGCGGCGCACGTTCCGGCAATGAATATCAAAACCTAATCGCCGTCCGTCCGCAATACAGAGATGACATTGCCCGAATGATCCTATTAGACTTTATCACCCGGCAGGACGACCGGCATCTTTCCAACATTGCCATTAAAGTGACAAATGCCGGCGAGTCGTTCTATCCGCTTTATGATAACGGGCGCAGCCTGTTTTATGAGGATACGGAAGAAACAGTCAGGCAAGCCATTGCCGATCCGGAAAAGTATGCCACCACCTTCGGTTATACCGGCACATATTGGGATACTGTGCGGGAGATCGCGGAGGAACGCGGCGGATTGAATGGGCTTATCAATCTTGATATTCCCAAAGATGAGATTGCGGGCATTCTCAGAGAGGCGGATTTTAAGAGATACCGTTTTGACGGCGCGTTGGAATGGATTATAAAGGCGATGGAGATGATAAATCAACTTGATTGAATTACCTGATACCCTCAGTCGCCTTGCAGGAACGACGTATCAATGCCCGCCTGCCCATCGCCGTAATTCAGATATACCGCGAACTCGTCACCGCGCCCGTCCCGTACAATGACTGTATACCGGCGCGCTTGCGCGTCATAGTTGACGCTTTCCACCGATTGCTTTTTTTTGCTTTTTATCGGAATGATATCTTTCGACAATGACAATAATCCTATTGATATTATTCCGATAATGTGGTAAGCTTTTCGGGAATGGGCAGGTGATTTTCATGGATTATGTCAGCGTCAAACAGGTTGCGGAACAATGGGGTATATCAGACCGCCGCGTCCGTGTTCTGTGCGAACAGGGAAAAATAGATGGCGTTGTGAAGCAAGGCCGCTCCTATCTCATTCCGTCAAATGCAGTTAAGCCGGTAGATGGCAGGTCTCTGCGCGGCGTTGATATTCCAAAAGAATACGCCGCGCTCTTTACCGGCATCGATACGCTCAAAGGGGAGTTGAAGAAACGCCGCCCTCTGACACAAGGCGAACTAAGGCGTTTGCAGGAGGAATTTCTTGTAGAGTTCACCTACAATTCCAACGCCATTGAGGGAAACACGCTGACGCTTCGGGAAACCGCGCTGGTTTTAGAAGGCGTAACGATCGACCAAAAGCCGCTCAAAGATCATTTGGAAGCGGTAGGCCATCGCGACGCATTTTTGTATGTGCAGCAGCTTGTTTCCGACAAAACGCCGATGACGGAAACAATTATCAGGATGATTCATTCCCTTGTGCTGACGGATAGGCCGGAAGATAAGGGTGTGTACCGTTCTATCCCTGTGCGGATTATGGGCGCACATAAAGAGCCGCCACAACCATACCTTGTGCCGGTTCAGATGGAACAGCTTTTATATAGCTTTAACATAGGCAAGCGACATCCGATAGAGCGCGCCGCGCTGTTTCATTTGGATTTTGAGGGTATCCACCCATTTATTGACGGGAACGGGCGAACCGGGCGGCTTATCATCAACCTGATGCTGATGCAATGCGGGTATCCGCCGATCAATGTTAAGTTTGCAGACCAAAGGCGATATTATGACTGCTTTGACAGTTACTTTAAGGGAAACGATTCTGCGCCTATGGTGAATATGCTTGCCGAATATCTCAAAGAACGGCTGAAACAGTATTTGGACTTGCTAGAATGCTCAAAGCAATGATCAATCCAGAGAAAAAATGACGTTGCTATCCGCCGGTGGCAGGTCATGCCAAAGCCCATCCACCACATATTTTTGCGTACCGAAAATGATGCGCCCCCAAAGGCCGAGGCGGCCTTCATCGAAAGCGGGCCTTTCCGCGGGGTTCTCATCCCCTGCGTAATGTGCCACGAACGCGTCGCCCACGGCATCCGCGATGGTTTCCGCGTCCTCATCGGACACCCAGTATTTCTTCAACGTCTTGATGGCTTCATTTTCCACAGTGGTCTTTACAAAAGCCTCCGCGTTCTCCGCGAAGCCGGTGCCAGGATGGAGCTTATCAACAATGGTGACGCTTTCCACAGAGAAACGGTTGCCTTTTAATGCGCAATATCGGATCGGGCAAGGTGCTGTGACAAGCGCCCCTGTTTCCACGTCATAGAGATATGAATCGCCAAAGGTCCCCTTAGCAATGTCATGCGCGTGGTAATGTCCGGTAAACGCCAGACGTACGTGGTACGACGCGAGAAGCTTCCCAAAATGCGTGTAGTCCTCAATCAAATAGTCCGGGTGCAGCTGGGACTGCCCGTCCCAATGCTCCACAACGCCGTGATGGATCATTACCATCACCGCTTTATGCTTTTCAATCGCTTCCGCCAGCACCTGTTCTATCCAATTCTCGGTGGATTGGCTGATCTTCCCGCCGACGATCTCCTCATGCCCCGGCTGGTTCTCCCGGTAGCGGCAGGCGTCCAGGGCCAACAACCAAAGCCCCTCCACCGGCTCGGCCACATAGCTCAGCGAGTCCGTGTCCCGTGCCAGTGCGTCGTTGTATCCGAAATCGGCATAGATCCGGGTAAAGTCTTCGGGGGCGGCACTGGCAACCGGCATCGTATCGTCCCCAGAGAAGGAAACTGCGCCGGGATTGCTGATGTCGTGGTTGCCGGGAATGACATAGACTTTCAGCCCCCCATCGATGAGCCGCCTCAGTTTTTCCGCCGCTATCTGATGGCAAACCAGCTCCCCATCCTTGGTCAGATCCCCGGGAACCAATACAAACTTGGCGCCTGCGTCTAAAATCTCCTTGATGGCATAGTCCAGGAGGTCTTGACTGTCCAGCAAAAGCTTTCTGTCGGAATACAAAGCTGTTTCAAATGCAGTGCCTTCGGTTCCCAAAGAACTGTCATAGATGTGGATGTCGCTGATCACGGCGAAATCTGCGTCTGGATAAGCCACAGCGGCGCTTGGGTCAGCGTTATATGTATAGTTCAACTTCGGAAGGCTACTGATCCAACCGGAAACACCTGTATACCCCGCTATTCCAACAGCCAAAATGACAAGTACGCAAAGGAAGATTTTCAGTTTACGGTGCTTCTTCATCCGAGGTTACCTCCGCAAATCACAAAATATTGCGTGCAATTGCAATCCAAGTAGATTTTAACATGAAAAGTACACTATTTCAACCATGGCAACTATTTCAACCGCGCAAAGTAGGGACTTGATTATTTAGCGCAATTGTGATAATATTATGCTAAACGAAGGGAGGCGTTTCGCATGCCACAGATCAGGCCGGTATCCGACTTACGTAACCGCTTTGCCGACATTTCTCGTGAGGTTCACGAAAGCGGCGAACCCATCTTTCTGACTAAAAACGGCTATGGCAACATGGTCGTGATGAGCATGGAAGCCTTTGAGCGTCGGCAGTTTGAGAGCGAAATCTATTGCAAGCTGAAAGAAGCCGAGCAGGAAGCCAAAACCAC
The DNA here is from genome assembly GCA_009784085.1 of Oscillospiraceae bacterium. GTDB lineage: Bacteria > Bacillota > Clostridia > Oscillospirales > UBA929 > JAIRTA01. The sequence goes on from WRCJ01000011.1 coordinate 7,029, forward strand.
CGGCATGCGTTTTTCTCAACGAGAGGTTATAGACGAGTTGAGATCGGCGATCCGGCAAAAGGCGGCGGCGCGAGATGTATGATCTTGACTTCCTACCCGTCGCCAAACGGGATATCAATGAGATCATCCTCTACATTTCCGACACGTTGGACGCGCCGCAAGCCGCGCTCGAATTATTGGACGCACTGGAAACCGGCATTGACCACCTGAAAGAGTTTCCCTATATGTGCCGCCTATATGACATCGGGTTGTCTTTGGAATTTGAGTACAGGGCATTGCCCGTTAAGAACTATCTCGTCTATTACGTTGTCCTGGAAGAAAAAAAACCATTGAGATCCATCGTATCACATATGCGAAAAGAGATATGACCAAGATTCTGCGTGTTCTATAGCATAACACCCTTAATATTATGAAGAGGAAGATCGTAAAATGTGGAGGAAACAAAGGAAAACCCATGGGGCGTGGTAGTGGCGGGAAGCGCCTGAAAAAACGCAACGGCACGGGGGCAAGGCGGCTGTTGTTTTCCACCTTGCTTTTTCTGTTTGTCACAGGCGCCGTAACGGCGGGCGTCGTTTTGATAGAAACGCAATACAATTATCGGGCGGCGCGCGATGAATACCTCGAACTACGCGCGCTCAGCCCCGCATCTGCCGACCCCGCGCCCATAATCACAAACGACGGGCAGCCACAGGATGCCCCTATGGCCACAACCCCGCCCGTGACCGAAGCGACAGATTCCGCCCCTACAGCATCCACAACCCCGCCCGCGGCAGATTCCACCCCTACAGCATCCGCACCCGCGCCTACCACGGGCACGCCCGTCACGGCGGCGCCGGAAACCTACACGAACTCCGGAAATCTGTCGGCGATCAACCCGGACTACATCGGTTGGATCAAGATTGACGGGACAGCCGTGGACTATCCCGTCGTACAGTGCCAGGACAACGCGAGATACATGGGCACGACCTTTTCCGGAAAGGGGAACCCCTCGGGTACGATCTTTATGGACTACAGGTGCGGCGGCTTCGGCTCCGATTTTGCGGTTCTCTATGGCCACAACATGCGGGACGGCTCCATGTTTGCCTCGCTGCATCGTTACAGGCAGGACAGCTTCCGCCAAGCCCACCCCACGATATCCGTGACCTTGCGGGAAGGCGGGGTGCGCCTATACCAAATCTTTGCGGTGCGGTTAGTAGACGTGGGAGATCGGGCATTCTCGCTGTTTGGCCAGTCCGAGGACAACATTGTGGGCTATTTTGCCCAACACGGTGCCCCAAAAGGCGCGGGGCAATTCCTCGTGTTATCGACCTGCACAACAAACGGCAGCAAAGACGAGCGCCTGCTGATATTTGCCAGTTATTGACGACAGCAATATAATACAATGATACTATGATATACTATATCATGGCGGGTGTGGGCGGGCGACGATTTTCCCGATGGCGCCCAGCAACCTGGACAACGCCAGGTCGTAGGCCGCAAAGATCGCGACGGCGGCTGCGATCAGCAGGGGCGCCCCCCATTCGGGCAATGTGATGCTCTCGGCCAAAAAGCCCCGCATGGCGACGACAAAAAGCGCCGCCATGGCGCCGGCGAACGATAGCTTGCACAGCCACGCCAGCGGCAATGGGCGCAGTCGCTCGATGATGCCCTTGAGGGGCGCGTAGAGGCCGAAGACCGATGCGTACAACAGCGTGGCGCCAAAAGCGGGCGACAAGAGGAACGCCAACGCGCTCGATGCCGCCCACGTCAAAAAGCCGGCGGCGGCGCCATGGCGGAGGACGGCCGCCGATACCGGCAACCCGGCCACCGCGCACAACCCAAATCGCGCGGCGGGTATCAGCGCGCCAAGATATAGGAACAGGAGGGCCATGGCGGCCATCAGCCCGCAAAACACCGTCCGCTTTGTGCGTTTCATGCTAATCGCTGCGGCAACAACCGCAGCACATTTGGGCGCACAGCATCCAGGCGCAGCATTCGCAGCCGTCCATGCCGCGGTCCTGCCGGTACCCGTGCTGGTAGCCGTGCCCATACCCCTGCCCGTAGGGCGACTGCCGGTAGGCGCCGGATCTCATGCGGTCCCTGGCCTGCCGGTACTCCATGTTGCCCGGATCCATGGCGCTGGCCCTTTCCATGTGCCGCGCGGCTTCGTCGAACCAGCCCTTGCGATACAGGACGCCGCCCATCAGATAGTACCACTCGGCGTCCCGGTTGGCTATGCCCAAGAGCGCCTGTTCGGCCTCCGCGATACGGCCGCTGATGATCATCTGGCGGATGTGCGCGTACGCCGCCGATCCGCCTTCGGAGGGCCCGCCCCAGCCGGAGGCGTCGTCACGTGGGCCTTTGTTCTGCCGCTGGCGGTTGATCTCGTCGTAGGCCTCGTTGATTTGCTTCATCTTTTCCTGGGCCAAATCGGCCAGATCATTGCCCATATAATTATCGGGATGGTACTTTCGGGCCAGATCGCGGTATGCCTTTTTGACCTCGCTGTCGGAGGCCGTTGGGGATACGTTTAGCACGCTATACGGGTCTTTCATGAGGCCTGTTTCTCCTCTTCTGGAAAGAGCCGCCTAAGACCTGCTCTTCCACGCTGGGCAATCCCAACACAAAGATATTCTCCAAAACCGGCCATAGCCGCGTCTCGGGCATCAGTTGCAACGCCGCCTCAATCTCCCGGCGGGACAGTTGCGCCGTCTCGCGCACGGCGGACTTGGCTTCTGGAGTCCAAGCGCCGCCTTCCAGCATAAACCGCGCGGCAATGGGGTTATAGCGGCCGGCTTTCGCGTCGTCGGCCAGATCGTCGCAGGCATCTATCAGGTAGATCCAGCGTCCCAAGTGGTAAAGCATGCGCCCCAGTATGCGCCGCCCGGCCTCGTCCGGTATGGCGCCGGCCAAACCGGATAACAGCGAAGCGAAGGCATCGGCCGGCGGATCGATGGCGCGCGTGTGCTCCTGCTCGCATAGGCGTAGGCGGTCAAGCGACTGTGCCACATGCGCGTTGTATGCGGGTTGGCGTTTCGCGGCGCGGCGTCCGGCGCGGGCGTAGGCCAGCAATCCCAAGCGGGACGGCAGGCCGCGCAGGAACGTCTCATCCTTCACCGTGTCGCGCAGGCGGCTGATGAAGAGAAGCACGGCCAGATCGGAAGCGTGGTCGAAAGCCGTGCCGGCCAGGCATGGTCTTTTGGAAAAAGGGTTAGCGGGGCAACGCTTCCGGGTGCATTCCCCCGGGTCGTCGCAGGCCGCCATCGCCAACGCCAGCGTCGTGAAATCGTAGCCCAGCAGGAACCTGGCCAAGAACCCGTAGCGGCGGGCCAGGGCGTGGCACAGGCCGCAGTAGGTCGCTTTGAAATACTCCCATTCGCGCAAGCGCAACTCACACCGCATAGGGCGGACATATCCAAACATTTATCTTGACCAGCTAATGTTACTGTTACTGTTACTATTATGGTTCGTCATCTTGGATTTCCAACATCTCCACCGTGACCTTGGGCGATCCTATGGCGCCCACATCCGGGTAGCCGTCCACGATCACGCGCACTTTTACGCTCTGTTGCCCCCGTATCAGTTCCACGTCGGCCAGCTCGACCAATACGCGGACGTTGAAATTTGCCAACTGGTCGATGGAGGACTGGGGCCCGCGCAGGGTAATGGGCAAGCCGGGTTCCACCAAACGCACGGTATAGCCGTCGCGCTCGCCGCCGGTGATGGTGATATTCTCGGTGTAGACATTCCTCGTGGCAAGGCCGACGAAGCGCACGGTCACCTCGGCTTCCGATACGGCGTTGCTCTTGGTGCCGTTGGGCAGTGTGATGGGGAATCTCAGAACGCTGCCATCGTTCGTCTCGGCTAAATCGATGCTGCCCAAGGTAATGTAGTTGACCGGGTCGATATCGCCGGGATCGCCCGTAATCGTGATGGAGCGCGGCCGGATGTCCAAGGACACATGCCTTTCCATGGCGCCGCCCCCTTCGATTAGATCCACCGAGAGATCTACCTCTTTGCTCTTGGACACGACCAAGGTGACCGACACCTCCTGGGGAGCCAGGGTCAGCGCGCCCGCCGGGATATCGGCGCCCTCGCTATGCACCAGTTCCACATGGGCAATGAAGTTCTTCGTCCCGTCCAAATCCTCTTGGATGGGCGCGATTTGCGCACCGGTGATCAAATTGAGCAATTCCAAGCGGCCGCTCACCCTGACCTGCGGGGGGTCCAGCTCTATGCTTTCCAGCGTGTACCCTTTGAGGACATGAATCCCCTCGGCGAGGGTTTTAATATCGATTACCTTGCTATCGATCTTGTCTGTCTTGACAACAAAGAAATCCTTGGATTTTTTAAACACGCTTACCTTATCCCGAACCTCTTCCGGCAGGTATATTTCGGGGTACACGCGCTCTTCGCCGGACCCGGTGAGGTCGTTGAGGCGTATGAGCACCTGGATATTGTCCCTGTCGCATAACGCCAAATCCCTGGCGGCGCCCCGCAGTGTCACTTCAAACGCGACGTTCAAACCATCCGTAATCACAATGCCCTTTTCGCTCTCCAAGGTCTCCTGCCCCAAAAACTCCGGCACAGGGCTAAAAGTCCTATCTATCAGCTGATCTTGGGTGATACTCACGTAAAGCCAGAATAGTATCGCCAGCACCAACGACAGGATCCAGTAGAAGATATTCTGCTTTTTCAGCCAAGCTTTCATGACTTTTTCCCCCTGGCCCGGCCAAACAGGCGCGAAAAGCCCCGCTGCGCATCCTCGTCACGGGGCATGAACTCCTGCCGCAAGATTTCATCCAAACCTTCGGGCGTAAGGTGCTGCGTAAGGGTGCCCTGTTTCGCTACCGATATTCCCCCGGTTTCCTCCGACACGATGACGACCAGCGCGTCGGTATCCTCGCTCATGCCGATGCCCGCCCGATGCCGCATACCCAACTCGCGGTTGAGATCCATCTGCCCGGTCAGTGGCAGCATGCAACCGGCGCTGGCAATGCGGCCGTTTTGGATGATCGCCGCGCCATCGTGCAGCGGCGCCTTGGGGTAGAAGATATTTTTCAGAAGCTCCGCCGTCACCTCGGCGTCGATCAGCGTGCCCGATTTCGCGATATCGTCCAACACCACCGAACGCTCAAAGACGATCAACGCGCCCTCGTGCCGCCAGGACAGCGCGCCGCATGCGCTGACCGTCTGCCCAATGGCATTTCCCATATCGCTGCTGGATTTTTGCCGCAACGCGCTGGGCAGTCGCGCGGCGCCCATCTGTTCCAGCATCTTGCGCAACTCGGGCTGGAACAGCACCATGACGGCGAACAACCCAATTTGCACGGCGTTGGACAGCACCGCGTTGACCATGCGCAGCCCGATGATTTGCGACAAAAGCATAACCGCCAACAGCAACACGATGCCGCGCAGGACTTGCATGGCATTGCTACGGCGCATGAGCTGTATGAGCTTGTAAATGGCAATGGCTACAATGAGGATGTCAAATACATCCCACACCGAGAGCGTTACCCAATAACGGCCCATGTTTTCGACGATATCGCGAATGATGTCCAACGCGCCCCATCCCTTTTTTACTCATGTACCCATATATTGAATATCAGCTCCATATGGGTCAGCTGATGGTATACGCTCCCCGGATGAATACGGTCATGGCGGTGGTGGCTTTGATGCCGCGCCCCTCCACGGTGCAGAGGTACAAATGGTTTTTGAGCAAGGCGCCGCCGCCCGACAACTCGGTCCCGTCGGTCGTGTCTACCAGCCCCGGTGTGCCAGTGGCCACGCAAGTCGCCGAACCCAAGCGGAGCAACGCTTCGCCGCCAACGGACAGCGTGATGGTTTTGCCGCTGTCCACATCCACCCGCCGCATCGTATCCATGCCCCCGGTGGCGCCGGAGGCGCCGCTTTTTTCCGCGACGGCGTTGGCGACCTTCTCGATGAAGGCGGGATCGTTGAGATCGCCCGTTATGCCCCCGCCGGACTTCTTGATAGCCGCTTCTAACTCAGCCATCAGGGTGTCGTAGTGCTGGTTCATGTCCTTTTTAAAGTCGTTGGATCTGGCGGCGATGGCTTCGTCGAGCCTCCGGTTCAAACTGGGCATCAACTCTTCGGTAAAGTAGCTCACTGTCACCAGCGGATCGTCCCGGGAACCGGATCCGGCCGCCAAGGCCATATAGCCCGCGAATAAAAGCGCCACCAGCAAGAAACCGGATAATCCCACAACCCATTTTTTCCCAGCCATATTCCATTCCTCCTTATATATGTATCATCCTATATACACTCTCGGGACGCGCTTGCTTACCGCGCAGATCAGCTCGTAGGAGATTGTCCCGGCCAAGGAAGCCAATTCGTCCACAGGGATGGCGTCTGTGGCACCTGTGGCACCTGTGGCGCCGTCCCGGTCCGGCCCGAAAAGGACGACCGGATCGCCGGCCTGCGCCTGCGGGATCCCCGTGACATCCACCACCATCATATCCATGCATACCGTGCCCAAGACAGGCGCCCGGCGTCCGGCAATCAGCACATGCGCCTTGTTGGACAGCCGTCGGTGATAGCCGTCGGCGTATCCTGCGGATACGACAGCCACGCGACGGGGTTCGTGGGCCGTATAGGTGTGCCCGTAGCTGACCGACGCGCCCGCCGGGATCTCCTTGACTTGGGCGATGCGCGATTTGAATGTCATCACCGGCCGGCCATCGAAAGGCAACCCCTCACCGGGCGTCAGCCCATACAGAAGCAAGCCGGCGCGTACCATGTCTAAGTATGCTACGTTGAATTGTATCACAGCGCCGGAGTTTGCGCAATGGTATATGGGAATGTTTATGCCCTCGGCGGCCAATCCCTTCCGTATCGAAGCGAAATCCGACAGCTGCTTCATGTTGAGGGGATCGTTGGGATCCTCCGAGGCTGAGAGATGCGTGAACAACCCCTCATAGAGCAGATGCGGCAAGCGGCACAAGGACAGCAGTTCGGATAGGGTTTCCTCGCCCCGCCAAACGACGCCCAGGCGGGACATGCCCGTGTCCACCTTGAGGTGGACGCGCAACGGGCGCGCGCCGCCGGCCGCCGCCCGCGACATAGCCTGGGCCGACCCGCTGTCGTATACCGTCTGCGACAAGGCGTTTTCCACAAGCAACGGCGCCAAGTGCGGGGGTGTCATCCCCATAATCAGGATGGGCGTCTCGATGCCGGCCGTGCGCAGTTCCATGGCTTCGTCAATCGAAGCCACACCAAAATAATCCACTTCGAGTTTACATAATTGCTGTGACACCGCTACCGCGCCATGCCCGTACGCATCCGCCTTGACCATCGCCATCAGGCGCGACGGCGCGGTCAGGCGGCGGATTTCCCGTAGGTTATGGGCAAGGGCACCCAGCGAAATCTCGGCCCATGCGCGTAGCGGCTGATGCATCAACCCACCTCCGGGACAGACACGCTCGCCACGCCCGCCGTGCTTGCCACGTTCGCCACGCCCGCCGTGCTTGCCACGTTCGCCACGCCCGCCATGCCCGCCGGCAGTTTGGCCGCGATGTCCGTCACTGTCATGGCATACTCGCCCAATTCCGCGGCGCACAGATCGCCGGCCAAGCCATGCCAATACACCGCGCAGGCCACCAACACGGCCACATCCACCCGGCGCCACAGGTCCGGCGCGGCGGCCTTTTGGGCCATGAGGCCGGTCACGAAACCGGCCAAGAGATCGCCGCTACCGCCCTTGGCCATGCCCGGGTTACCTGTCGTGTTGACATACATCGCGCCATCCGGGGAAGCAGTCAGCGTGGCGTGGCCTTTTCGCACCACCACCGCGCCTGTCTCGTAAGCCAGCCACCGCGCGGACTCCGCGAAATCCGTCGGGGCGGCGGCGCCGCCGGCGCCGGTGCCGGCGAGACGCCAGAATTCGGCCTCGTGCGGCGTAAGCACAAGGGGCGCTTCGCGTCTTTCCGGCCGATGCCCAGACAGCGCGTTCAAGCCGTCGGCATCTACCACCAGAGGCGCTTCGCGTCGGTCGCACAGCAGGCGCACGAGGCAATCGAGCGACTCCGATCGCCCGAGGCCGGGGCCAATGAGCGCGGCGTCGCACCATGCCAGCCGATCCTGGATATCGGGTAGCGCGTCGAGTGACAGTCGCCCCTCCCGATCTTCCTGCAACGGATAGCACATGACTTCCGGCGGACAGGATGCGGCCAAAATGTGATAGATCCCGCGTGGCGCGCCCAAGCAGACAAGCCCCGCGCCGGCCCGCAGGCAACCCATGGCCGCCAGCCTCGCCGCGCCGACATAGCCCACGCTGCCGCATAACAGGAAAGCACGGCCGAAGTTGCCCTTGTGGGCGTCCCGCGGGCGTCGCGGCAGGACAAGGGAGGTGAAGGCGGCATCGACCAAGATCATTGCTTCTTGAACTTGGTGGGGGGGAGGATAGGCCGCAAGGAATCAAGGATCCGCTGATTCGGCTCGAAAAATAATATGGTGCGTTTGCTCTCTTTTCCGGGGAAAATCGCAAACCACCGGCTCTCGGATTTGGGGGAGGACGAAGCGTCCACACGCCGGTCAATGTTCTGCGCGTTCATTTCCTTGTCGTATTTGGAGCGGCATGGGGCCAGGATTTCAAACACGCGGCAATCCACCGTGAGCAGGCGTTTCCGCGAACGCTGGGCGGTGATGCGATCCACATCCAGCTCGCCGTTGGTCAGGATGTACTCAAACTCGACATTTTGCCGGATAAAAACATGCCACGCGCCGTAACAGCCGCCCACCAGGACGATAAAGGCTAAAAATGCCGTCTCGGGGAAGAGCATACTCAGTATGGTGAGGCAAACAACCGCGGGCCAGACGGATAGTTGTATCAAACGCGATCGTAATGACGGCTTCCTTTTGATCATATACTCGACAAAGACATCTTTTTTTCCGTCAAACATTGATTTATCACACTCTCTTTGTTTTATGTAAACAGTATAATACGGTGGGGGACGCAAGTCAAGGAAAACAATCGTATGACGGGAAAACAATCGCGCCACCATCGCGCCACCATCGCATGGCAATCGCACGACCATCGCACGGCCATCGCATGGCCATCGCATGGCGGGGCCTGGCGGGAAATTTCCAAAAAAACACTTTACATAATCCACGGGATACTATACAATTGGGTAGATAGATCGGCCGCTGTGAGGGGGGATCGCTGTGCGCGTCATCACCGGCGAGGCGCGCGGGCGCCGGCTTCGCCCCGTACCGGGGGAGGACACGCGCCCTACCTCCGCGCGGGTCAAAGAGTCCATTTTCAACATCATCCAGTTCGATATCGAGGGGCGCCGCGTGTTGGATCTCTTTGCGGGCACGGGGCAGCTGGGCATCGAAGCCATCAGCCGCGGCGCTAAGGTCGCAGTGTTTTTGGACAACAACCCCGAAGCGTTGGCGGTCATTCGCGACAATCTGGGCCGCACCGGTTTGCTCGGCCGGGCCGAGGTCGTCCCGGGCGACGCCCGCGCCTATTTGCGCCGCCGCCCGGATCCCTTCGACATCATCTTTATGGATCCGCCCTACCATGATACGCTGCTTGCGGAGACGCTGACGCTCGTCGCGTCGGCTGGGCTCTTACGCGAGGGCGGGCTTGTTGTGTGCGAATGCGCGGCGGGCACGGCGCTGTCCCCGCCCACGCCCAGCTGGCAGGGCCGCATGTATCGCTACGGCACCCAGACAGTCTTCTTGTTTAGGAGGGATCCATGAATCTTGTGATCTATCCCGGGAGCTTTGACCCGGTGACCAACGGGCACTTGGATGTCGTCCGGCGCGCTGCCGGCATCTTCGATCGCGTCGTCGTGGCCGTCATGCAAAACCAGCGCAAGACGCCGTTGTTCTCGGTGGAAGAGCGCATGGAGCTACTCCGGCGCGTGACGCGCGACCTCTCCAACGTGGAGGTGGATACCTCCATGGAACTGCTGGGCGCGTACGCCGCGTCCCGGGGCGCGCGGGTCCTCGTCAAGGGGCTTCGCGCCATGTCGGACTTTGAGCTGGAATTCCAAATGGCCCTGGTCAACCGCAAACTCTACAACAACTTGGACACGGTCTTTTTAACCACTTCGGAAAGCAACCAGTATCTCAGCTCCAGCTTGGTCAAGGAGATTGGCGCCTTGGGCGGGGACATCTCCCCCTTTGTGCCCCCTGCCATCTGGGAAGCCGTCAGGAAGAAGCTTATTGAAGGAGAATGATGGATATGGCAAGCGGTGTGGAAGAACTATTGACCATTCTGTACAACTTGGTGCAAGACGCATTTGCCCTGCCCTTTGGCGCGGACAGATGTATTCTTGATAGGGATAAGGTGCTCGCCTTAATCGACGAAATCTCAAACGCCCTGCCGGATGACCTCAAGCAAGCCAAACGCATCGTGGAAGCGCGCAACGACATCATTGGCGCGGCCAAGCGCGAGGCCGACACCGTCAGGCAGCAGGCCGAGGAACGGGCGCGGCAGTTGATCAGCCAGCAGGAAGTCCTGCTGGTGGCCCGGCAAAAGTCCGCCGACATCATACGAAAAGCCGAGGGCAAAGCGCGTGAACTGCGCCGCCAAGCCAGCGCGTACGTGGATGTCCTGCTGGGGAAAGCCGAGGAAAAAATGGGTACCGTAATCGCGGAAATATCTTCCTCCCGCGCCGAATTCCACGCGGCCGCCGAAAAACGATAATATAACCAGAAGAGCAGGTGAATTGATGAGCTACGTTTGCCTGACGGATGTCAAGAAAACATACCATGTGGGTGAGGTTACGATTGAAGCCTTAGCGGGCGTCAATGTGGAGGTGGAAAAGGGCGAGTTTGCCGTGATCATCGGCGCTTCGGGGGCGGGGAAAACCACCGCTCTCAATATCCTGGGCGGCATGGATCGGTGTACGTCGGGCAGTATTGTCGTGGACGACCGCGAGATCTCCACGTTTACCGCGCGTCAGCTGACCACCTATCGCCGGCACGACATCGGCTTCGTCTTCCAGTTTTACAACCTGGTCCAGAACCTGACCGCGCTGGAAAACATCGAGCTTGCCGTGCAGATCTGCCGCGACACGATGGATCCCCGCGAAGCCCTGGAGGTGGTGGGGTTGCGGGAGCGTGCGGATAATTTCCCCGCCCAGCTTTCGGGCGGCGAACAGCAACGGGTTTCCATCGCGCGCGCGCTGGCCAAAAACCCCAAGCTGTTGCTATGCGACGAACCCACCGGCGCGTTGGACGACAATACCGGCCGCAGTATATTGGAATTGTTGCATGTCACGTGCCGGGAGCGAGGCATGACGGTCATCGTCATCACGCACAACCATGCCATCACGCCCATGGCCGATCGCGTCATCACGCTGCGCAACGGCCAGGTCTCCCGCATCACGCGCAACAGCGACCCGCGCCCGGCGTCGGAAATCGAATGGTAGTGTAGTGCGTAGTGCGTAGTGCGTAGTGTAGTACGAGCTGTGTTAGTGTAAGGTACAAGGGCTTATGATCAAAAATGCGCTGATAAAAGACGCTTTTCGGCATATTAAACGGCATTTTGGCCGTTTTTTTGCCATGGTCAGCATTGTGTTGCTGGGTTCGTCCTTCTTTGTGGGCATTCGCGCCACCGGGCCGGATATGCGCCTGACCGCGCAGGCCTATTATAACGAGCAAAACTATTCCGACATCCGCCTGCTGTCCACCTTGGGTTTCGCCGAGGACGATATCGCCGCCCTCCGCGATGTCGATGCCCTCTTCGAGATATCGCCCGGCTACACCGCCGACGTGCTGATGGAGATTCCCAGCCGTACGGTGGTCATCCACCTCATGTCCTATGACACCCGGGTCCAGACGGTCAACAAGCCGCTGTTGCTGGAAGGCCGCTTGCCCGAGAACGCGGGGGAGGCCGCCGCGGACGAGTACTTCATGGAGATCTCCGAATACCAATTGGGGGACACGGTCGTCGCGCTGGCGGGCGGCGACAGCCCCTTGTCCGACACCCTGGCGCAGGAGACGTTCGTCATCGTGGGCGTGGTGCGCAGCCCCCTGTACACCACCATGTTCAATCGCGGGGGCAGCAGTATCGGGAACGGCTCCGTGGACGCCTTCATGTTACTGCCCCCTTCCGCCTTCGCCTTGGAGGCGTACACGGAGATCTATACCACGATATACAACCCGGATGCATACTCCCGCTTCGATCCAGCCTATGAGGGCGTAATCGCGCCGGTCAAGAAAGAGCTGGAGGATTTAGGCGAGGTTTTGGCGCCCCAGCGGCGACAGCAACTCGTGAGCGAGGCGGAAGAGTTGCTGGAGGAAGCCAAGCAAAAGGTGGCGGACGCCGAAGAAGCGATCGCCGAAGGCGCGCGCAAGCTGGAGGATGCCCGACGGGAGTTGGAAGACGGCGAGGCCGAGTACGCCGACGCCCTGCGGGATTTTGATGAGCAAATCGCCGACGGGCAACAGCAGTTGGATGACGCTTTGGCGGATCTGGAGGATGCCCGGCGCGAACTGGAGGACAGTGACCGGACATTGACCCAGGGGGAGCGGCGCCTAGCCGACGCGCAGGCCGATCTCGACAAAGCCAAGGCCGATGCGCAAGAAGGGCAGGCGCAACTCGATGGGCTGTACGCGGAGATCCAGGCACGCACGGCGCAGCTGGCGCTCATCCCGGAAGGCAGTGCCGAATATGCGGCTCTAGCCGCCCAGATAGGCTACCTGTCGGAACTCCATGCCACGCAACACGCCGAATTGGAGGCGGCACGGCGGCAAATCCAAGCCGGCCAAGAGGAACTGGACGGGCAAGGGCGGACATTGCGCAATGGGCGCGCCGCATGGGAGCGCGGCCGCACAGAATACCGGGAAGGGCTCGCCCTGTACGAGCAAAACGCCGACGACTTTGCGCGGGAACGGGCGGACGGCGAAGCGTCCCTGGCCGAGGCGCGGCAAGAGTTGGACGACGCGGCCGAGGAGTTGGCCGAGGGACAGCGGGAATACGACACGGAGGTGGCGGAAAACACGTCCAAGCTGGAGGACGCCAAGGTAGAAATAGCCGACGGCGAGCAGGCGATTGCGGATCTGGCCGACGCCGAGTGGTATATCCTGGATCTCTACACCAACGAGGACTTTGCGGATTTCAAGGAGAACTGCAACCGCATCGAAGCGGTGGGCTACCTATTCCCGCTCATCTTCTTTCTGGTAGCCGCCCTGGTCAGCCTCACCTCCATGACCCGTACCGTCGAGGACGATCGCACCCAAATCGGCATCTTGAAGGCCCTGGGGTACGCCAGGGGACAAATCGCGATAAAATATATCGTCTTCGCCTTGTTCGCCACCATTGCCGGCCTTGCGCTGGGCCTGACCATGGGCTTCAATTTCTTCCCCCGGGTCATCGCCAGCGCCTACGGGATGCTCTATCGCTTCCCGCCGCTCATCGCGCCCGTCGACATGCCCTATTCCCTGCTGGCGACGGCCCTTGCTTTGGCCAGCACCATCGTCCCGGCCGCGGTCGTCAGCTTTATGTCCCTCCTGGAACGCCCGGCCAACCTCATGTTGCCCAAAGCGCCGTCGGTGGGGAAAAAGGTCATTCTGGAATACCTCCGCCCCCTTTGGCGCCGCATGAGCTTCATGCAAAAGGTTACGACGCGCAACATACTTCGCTACAAGAAGAGGATGCTCATGACCCTCATCGGCATCGCCGGTTGCACGGCGTTGGTGTTTACGGGCTTTGGGCTCAACGACGCCGTCAACTCGCTGGTTACCAATCAATTCGACCGCGTGACGATCTACGACGTGACGGCGCAGCTCTCCAGCACGGCCACCGAGGGGGAGCGGGAGAAGGCCGTACCGCTATTCGCGGGCAACGTGTCCCAATACCTTCCCTTGCATATGCGTTCCGTGGACGTGGACGGCGGCGGGGTGCAAAAAAGCGTCTCGCTGGTCTGCCCACAGACCAGCGAGAACTTGAGCGACTTCATCCGCCTGCGCGACGCATCCACGCTGGAACCCCTGGTACTCAAGGACGGTGGCGTGATCCTCTCGGAGAAGCTGGCCCGCCTGATGGGCGTCGCCGTCGGCGACATGCTGCGTATCCGCGTGGTCGAGGGCAAATACGCCTCCCTCCCGGTGACCGACTTGACGGAAAACTATTTCGGGCACTACCTCTACATGACGCCGGACACCTTCACCCAGCTGTTCGGCCACGCGCCGGATACCAATGTGTTGCATGGGAACCTCAAACCCGATACGGACAACGACGCGCTGGCGGCGCACCTGCTGTCCGCCAAAGGGATATCCGGCGTCACCTTCATCACCGACTTCCAGGAGAAATTCGCGGATTCGGTCGGCGCATTGGGCTATGTGGTGGCGGTCCTCATTGTGTCGGCCGCCGCGCTGGCTTTTGTCGTGCTGTTCTCCCTGTCCACCATCAACATGGAGGAGCGGCGCCGGGAGATTGCTACCATCAAGGTGCTGGGCTTCTACGATCGGGAGGTGGCCGATTATATCAACCGGGAGACCTTCGTGCTATCGCTCCTCGGCGCCGGCCTGGGCCTGCTGTTGGGCGTGGTTTTGCTACAGTATGTCGTCGCGACGGCGGAGATCGACATGATAGTCTTTAGCCGCGAGACATCGGCGCTGAGCTATCTGTGGAGCGTCTTGACGACGGTGGCCTTCACGCTGATCGTGAACTGGATCACGGGTTTCCGCCTGCGCCGGGTGGACATGGTCGAGAGCCTGAAGAGCGTGGAGTAAGGGCGGCAGGGGCACGGGGCGCGGGCGCGGGGTACGGGACACATGGCATACGGCGCATCGCGCATCGCGCATCGCGTACACCCGCGCGCCAACTACCTATTCGCTCACCAGCGTCCAGGCGGATATCTTCCTGATCCGCCAGGCAATGAGCATCGCGAAGAGATAGGCGACCAAGATAAGCGCTACGCATAATACCACCGTCAAACCGATGGGGGCGGGCATGGAGGCGGTCATGATGCCCATGCCCCGCGTGAGGCCCACGAACATGGGGTTGAAACCGAACAGGCCCCCGATGCCCCCCGCGACAACGCCTAAGGCGATCACGGGGATAAAATGCAGGGCAAACTGATTCATCAGCTGTGGGGTGGTGAAACCAAGGGCTTTTTGGATGCCCAGATCGCGCCTGCGCCGCAGGATGACGGTTTTCAGCATCATATACAGCACCATCACGATCACCAGGATGGTCACGACCACAATGACCGCCGCCACCATCTGGAAAATCGTCCCATACACACCCAGCTGCGCCTCCATCAGCTCTTGAAGATCGATGACGAGCTCCATCTCCGCGTCCCACTGCCCGCGCACCGCCTCCACGAACGCGGCGGTTTCGGCGCTGTCATGCATATATACGTACATTTCGCGCGGTCGGTAATCCGGCTGGGCGCGTTTGATCCCGTCAATCGTCATGGCGCAAGCCACGCCGGAGTTGTTGACGGTCTGGATTTTCCCCACGACCAAATACTCCTCCGTCCGCCCGTTTTGCATGACGCCGACGGCATCGCCGATGTCTTTGCCCGACAAGGCCGACAGGCTCCCGCTGAGTACAATCTCGTTGCCATGTTTGGGATAACGCCCCGCGTACAGCAGGCCGCCCTCCAAGAGGCCAAAATCCTCCACCACGATATTCAGCACCGAGACATCGTCGATCAGCACCGTATGATCCCTGTGGTAGAACACCTTGCGAACCTCACGGCTCTGCTCGAAATAGGCGCGTATCGCCGGGACATCCTCGGCGTCGCGGACGGCAAACGCGCAGTCCGGCACTTCCCCGGCCAGAAGCTGGCTAAACGCTTCCGGGTGGACGCCGAGATTGTCATAGATGGACATGCCGGCGGCGGCCATAAAGCTCACCGCGGCCACGATAAGGAAAATCATGAGCATCTGCCCCTTTGCCTGCAAGGCGGATTTCACCGCCAGCAACAAAGAGAGCGGCCCCCTGCTGCTACAAAGCGGGAGATGGTTTTTCCCATAGCTGTGTGTGGCAAGCCCTTGCCGCAGGGCCTCAAGCGGTTGCATTTTTTGGATCCGCCTAGCGCAAAAGTACGTGACGGCGAGTACCGCAACCAGTATCAGCGCAAAGCTGATGAGGCTACTGGCCATATCAAAGCCCTGTTGCCAGCGAAGCGCGGTCTGCGCCTCCAAGATGTCGGATACGGCAGGGAGGGTGGTGTAAGAAAGGCCGATGCCGGCCAGGGTCCCGACAAGGGCGATGGAAAAGAATTGCAAGACGGTCGCGTGAAGCAACTGCCTGCCGGTATAGCCGACCGCTTTGAGGGCGCCGATGTTGGACATGCTCTCCTCGATGCTGTTGCGGATGCGAAAGCGCATGACCAAGAGGCTGATGAAGACGATCATCGCCGCGAACAGGACCAGGATCATCGAGGTGATGTCCGACATCATGGTGCGCGTCATCTTCGCCGCGCTCCAACTCATCGTCCAAAAAAAGAGATCGTGGGATTCGGCCATTTCACTGCTGAAAAGGAATTCTTTGACAAAATCGTCGCCCAGTTTTTTGCTGTTTTCTGGGTCTTCGAGCCTTGCCAGGAGTATCATGGCCTCGTGATGCGGCATTTGTGAGAGCAAATGACGATATCCCTCGGGGGAAAGATAGGCTTGATACATTTGGTTGTTGGGCGATCCGCACAGGATCTCCTCGGTAAAGCCGCTGATTGTGAAGGTATACGATGCGCCGTCGGCGGAAACAGTAAAGCTATCCCCGATTCGATAGCCGCCGCCAGGATTGAACATGTAGGGTAGGCAGATTTCGTCCACGGCTTCCGGGGCTTGCCCCTCGAAGATCGAAAACCCATTCATCGTGCGTTGGGAGCCGGTGTCCGAAAAGAACATGATCGCCGTCGACATACCGCCGCCATAGGCGATTTCGGTGGGCAGTCCAATGACCGGCTCGCTCTCCACCGACAATACGCCGGGGTAGCTACGCAGGTAGTCGGCCTGCGCGGGCGAATACAGGCGTTTCTCTTCCAGGACAAGGTGATGCGGCGTACTCAGTTCTTCGGCGTGTTTCGCAAAGAAACTGCCATAGTTCAGCATGAGCAGAAGCCCCATGTTGAGCAGGAGCGCCGCCAGCAGGACAAAGGCGAACAGGCTGACCGCCTGGCTTTTGCCGCGGCGCAGATTGGCAAGCGTCAACGGAAATATGTTTTTCATGTTGTTCACCACCCCATCCCGGCAAGGAAGCCCAGGAGCTTTTCCTTGCGTTTCTCGTCCCCGCCTTGGTAGGCGTCCAGGGCGCACTCGCCGCAGATCACGCCGTCCCGTAAGTAGATCACGCGGTTTCCCCGCGTGGCGGATTTTAAGTCATGCGTGACCATGACGATGCTCTGCCCGTCCTGGTTCGCCATGGTCAAGAGATCAAGGACTGCCTCGCCGAAGGCCGAGTTCAACGCCCCCGTGGGCTCGTCGGCAAACAAAATGGCGGGCTTGTTGATGAGCGCCCGGACGATGGCGCCCCGTTGCGCCTCGCCGCCCGATAGCTGGGCGGGGAACTTGCGCCAGTCCGCTTCGGCCAGCCCTACCTGGGCGAACAGCTCCCTCGCCCGATCCGCCACCTGCGCGCGGTTCTTGTTGGCGAGCCGCCCGGCGGCCATGACATTGTCCATCAGGCTCATGTTGTCGCACAGGTAGATCTGCTGAAACACAAAGCCGCAGTTTCGGCGCCGGAACACCGCCTGCGCGTCGCTGTTTTTCTTCGACAACCGCTCCCCGTTAAACGTGATCTCGCCCAGGGTCGGGTTGTCCATCCCGGACAGCGCGTAAAGCAGTGTGGACTTCCCCGCGCCCGACGCGCCCATGATCACGGTGAAATCCCCGTGCCGGATCTCCAGATCCAGGTTTCGCAGCACATGCTGCTGTACGCCGCTGGTGGAAAAGGTCTTGCACAGTTTCTTTGTGGAAATCAGGCACTCCTTCATGTTCTCCTTCGTGTACTCCTTCGTGTTCTCCTTCGCGTACTCCTTCATCATGGCTCCCCCTTAAATAAAATGTAGCCGTGGCAGGTATCGATGTGTGCATGTACGCATCGAATCCTTACGACGACTTCATTTTATCATGCCAATTCTTAACCGGTCTTTGCCCGATCCTTAATTGATCATTAAATATTCAGGAATTATTCAGGAATTTACCCGTCATCCTGCGCGTCGTAGGGGCCGCGCCCCCGCGCGGCCCGCCGTCGCGCCCTACGTCACCCTCCCCCGTCATCCTGCGCCCGTCACCCTCCCCCGTCATCCTGCGCGTCGTAGGGGCCGCGCCCCCGCGCGGCCCGCCGTCGCGCCCTACGTCACCCCTCCCCCGTCATATTGTAGCCACAGCCTGACGGCGAAGCCCGGATCGGCGTTGGCGCATTCCAACCGCCCGCCCATGCGCTCGGTTAGCGTGCGCGAGATATACAACCCCAGCCCGTAACCGCTCTTGCCTTCGGCCAGCTTCCCCCGGTAATACTTGCTGAAGAGAAGCGGCAGTTCCTCCTGCGCCGCGCCAGGCCCGAAATCCCGGAAAACGAGGGCCAAACCGTCGCTGTCGGCTTCCGCTGAGATATCAATATCCGTATCGGCATATTTCAGGGAGTTGGCCATGATGTTATCGATCACTTGCGAAAGCCGGATCGGGTCGGCCCAAACAAGGCACTCCGGGATCTCCCCGATACGCGCCCTGCCGTAGTAATCGGCTTGCCGTATCATCCCCGCGATCCTGTCGCTGGGGAAGGGCGCGGGCGTGACGCGGAGGGAATGGAGTTCTTCCAGGGTGGCGTGAAAAAGGTCGGCCACCAGCGTCTGGATCTGGCCTGCCTTCTGCAATATGATCTGCATGCGCTCACGATACGGTTCGTCCATGGTGATCTCCATCAGTTCGGCGACAGCCTTGATGGACGACACCGGCGTCTGGATGTCGTGGCTAAGCGAGGCCACCAGCTCCCGCTTGGACTGTTCGGCGGCGCGCTCGCTTTGCTTTGCCCGTTGCAGTTCGGAGCGCATCAAGTCAAAACTCTCGGTAAACGCGCCGAAGGCGTTCTGCTTGTCCATGGAAAGAGGAAGGTCAAGGTCTCCGGCAGCCACCCTCTGCGCGAAGTCACGCATTTGCCAAAAAGGCCGTAGTACTTTGCGGTGGAGAAGATAGAGGAAAACCCCGGCGGTGGCGGCCACAAGGCACAAAAGGACGATAAGGCATACCTGCAGATGCACGCGATAGGCCTGCCACTGTTGCTTCATCTCGGAAAAAGCGGAACTGTCAATGGTCTGCCCGCTTTGTATCCTGTCGTTGAGTTCAGCGATAACCGCCGAAACATCCGGCACGGGAAACAGGAATAGAGAGCAGCAGATCCCTGTGATCATAATGGCTATCAACGCCAACGCATAATAACGAAGCTTCATGCCCGATGTCCCCTCAGCTCCCAGTCCCGGTCCCGGCGCCGGTGCCGGTGCCGACGCCCTGCTCCGCGCTGAACACATAGCCCGTGCCCCATACGGTTTTGATGAATTTGGGGCCGGTCGGGTCGGCTTCCAGCTTTTCGCGCAGGCGGCGGATGTGGACGTTCAGGGTGTTGTCGGTCGTAATGGCATCTTCCCATACCTTCTGGAAGAGTTCTTCCTTGCCAATTACCCTGCCGCGGTTTATCACAAGGTAGTGGAGGAGCTTGAATTCCAAAGCTTTTAGCTCTATCCTTTGCCCGTTTAGCATCACCGATCGCCCGCCGACGTCCAAAGTCAGCCCCCCGGCGGCGTCAATCGTCGCTGTGAACGCGCCCCGGTATCGGGTCAGGACAGCCTTGACCTTGGCCAGCAGGACGGACAGCGAATACGGCTTCTTGATGTAATCGTCGCCGCCAATGGATAGTGCCAGGATCATATCGTCGTCGCTTCGGCGCGCGCTGATAAACAGGATGGGGACGCTGACAGTTTCCCTCAGGCGCCGGCACAAGTCGAAACCGGAGGCGCCGCCCAAATTGATGTCCAATAAAACCAAGTCGGTAGTGTGTTCGCGAAAAAACCGAAGGCAAGCCTCGGTATCGGCAGCCCAAAAGGCGCTGACGCCAAACAAGTTGAAATATTCGCAGGTGCTTTGCGATAACGCCTCCTCATCGTCCACAATCAGGCAATGATAATGCATCCGCTCTCCCCTTCCCTTTCCCTCGCCAACCTACAGCCGTATTGTACCATAGGCTAGCCCCTAACGCAAGGATGTCGGCGGTTTAGGATGTCGGCGGTTAGCGAGGTTTACGTTCGCATTTCCTGAAATATTCCCCTATGCGACATTAGAGGATATGCGGCTTGACCTTGTTCCACGAGTGAAGAAAATGGCTGTGAGTCGTGTTTTTGACCATCCGTGGAAGGACATGGATGAGATGGAGATTTTCAAGAGCGCAGGACTCTACTCCGGCGGAGAGCCTGAGTTAATCGAGGGTGACATATTCAAGACGATTATTCCGCTTGTTTCGGCAAGCGGAAAACAAGCGGAAAAAACAAGCGGAAAAAAGGATGCCATCGTAGGCTATATCGAAGAACACGGCGAAGTTACGGCCGCAGAACTCACTGAACTGTTCGGCTTGAGCGAAGGACGTGTCCGTGCAATCCTGCTCGAAATGGTGAAGGAC
>WRCJ01000012.1 GCA_009784085.1 Oscillospiraceae bacterium
GTGTAGGGGACGCGCCCCCGCGCGTCCCGGTGCCCCACGGCGATCCCCGGCGCGGTGTAGGGGACGCGCCCCCGCGCGTCCCGTCGCCCGATGCCGTGTTAGTCGTCTACCACCTCGAAGTCGGCGTCTACGACAGGGTTCGATCCCGCGTCGGAATCATTGTCCGGACCGAGCGGGGGCGGGGGCGGGGCGCTTTGGTCTTGCCCGACTTGGCTGTACAGCTTTTCGCTGACGGCGTAGAAAGCCTTAGCCAGCGCCTCGGTCTTCTCTTTGATGTCTTCGGTATCCTGCCCCTTCACGCTCTCGCGCAGGTCTTCCATCGCCTGCTTCACCGTGTCCTTTTCGTCGTCAGACAGCTTGTCGCCCATATCGTTGAGGGCTTTTTCCGACTGATAGAGCATTTGGTCGGCGTGGTTGCGGGCATCGACTTCTTCGTGTCGCTTTTTATCTTCGGCGGCAAATTGCTCGGCTTCCCGAACCGCCTTGTCGATGTCTTTTTTCGACAGGTTGCCGGAAGCCGTGATGGTCACATGTTGCTCTTTGCCCGTGCCCAAATCCTTTGCGGTCACATGCACGATGCCGTTTGCGTCGATGTCGAAGGTGACCTCGATCTGCGGGACGCCCCTGGGCGCGGGCGGTATGCCGTCCAGGTGGAAGCGGCCCAACGTCTTGTTGGCGGCGGCCATTTCCCGCTCGCCTTGCAGGACATGCACCTCCACCGAGGTCTGCCCGTCGGAGGCGGTGGAGTAAACCTGTGTCTTTTTGGTGGGGATGGTGGTGTTCCGCTCGATCATGCGGGTGAACACGCCGCCCATGGTTTCGATGCCCAGCGACAGCGGCGTGACGTCGAGAAGTAGCAAGTCCTTGACCTCGCCGCCCAGCACGCCGGCTTGGATAGCGGCGCCCATGGCCACGCATTCGTCAGGGTTGATGCCCTTGAAGGGTTCCTTGCCGGTATACTTGTTGATGGCCTCCTGTACAGCCGGGATGCGGGTGGAGCCGCCCACCAGCAACACGCGCGCCAAGTCCTTCCCCTCGAGGCCAGAATCTTTGAGTGCCTGCCGGGTCGGCCCCATGGTAGCTTCCACCAGGTGGGCGGTCAGCTCATTGAATTTCGCGCGGGTCAGGGTCATATCCATGTGCTTGGGGCCGCTTGCGTCGGCGGTGATGTAGGGGAGGTTGATGGAGCTGGAGGTTACGCCGGACAGTTCGATCTTGGCTTTTTCGGCGGCTTCTTTGAGGCGTTGCACGGCGACCTTGTCCCGGGACAGATCGACGCCCTCGTTCTTTTTAAATTCAGCGACCATCCACTTCATGACGCATTCGTCGAAGTCGTCGCCGCCCAGGCGATTGTTTCCCGCTGTCGCGAGCACCTCGAGGACGCCGTCGCCTATTTCCAAGATGGACACGTCGAAGGTGCCGCCGCCCAAGTCGAAGACCAAGATTTTCTGGTCATGCTCTTTATCCATCCCATAAGCCAGGGCTGCCGCCGTCGGCTCGTTGATGATGCGCAGCACTTCCAGGCCGGCTATCCTGCCGGCGTCTTTGGTGGCCTGTCGCTGGCTGTCGGTGAAATAGGCCGGCACCGTGATGACCGCCTGGGTGACCTTGCCGCCCAAATAGCCTTCCGCGTCGGTTTTGAGTTTCTGCAGGACCATGGCGGAGATTTCTTGGGGGGAATATTTCTTGTCATAGATCTTGACACGGCGATCCGACCCCATGTCACGCTTGATGGATGCTATGGTGTGATCCGGGTTGGTGATGGCTTGCCGCTTGGCTACTTGCCCCACCATGCGCTCGCCGGTCTTTGAAAAGGCGACGACCGAAGGTGTGGTGCGCGATCCCTCGGCGTTGGCGACGACCACCGGCTCCCCGCCCTCCATCACGGCTACACAGGAATTCGTGGTGCCCAAATCGATCCCAATAATTTTCGGCATATGTTTACCCCTTTCCTTTTATTATGTCATATTTAGTTTTTCACTTTTACCATGGCGTGGCGGATCACTTGGTCGTCCAGCGCGAAGCCGGTTTGGAACACTTCGGCGACAACATTTTGCTCGTCTGTATCGTCTTCTATGTGCATCACGGCGTCGTGCAGTTCAGGGTCGAAGGGCTGCCCCAACGCCTCGATGGGGCGGACGCCCATCTTTTCAAAGACAGCGAGCAAGCCCGTCTGGATCAATTCCACGCCTTTATAAAACGCCATGTCCTCGGTTTGCAGACTCAGCGCGCGCTGTAGGTTGTCGTATATGGGCAGGAACCGCACGACCGAATCCGCCACCGCGCCGGCATAAAGGCTTTCCCGCTCTTTCTGGGTGCGTTTGCGGTAGTTGTCGTATTCGGCCGCCAGACGCAGATATTTATCCTTCCACGCGGCCACATCAGTTGCACTGCGATCCGGTTGCCGCGCCGCGCCGCTGTCCGGCTCGGCGGGGGGTTCGGTGGGGGGTTCGGGGGCATCGACCTCCGGGGTGGTATCTTCGGGTTCGGCGGGGGTCTCCGGGGTGGTATCTTCTGGTTTGGTGCCCTCCTGTTCGGCGGGGGTTTCTGGTTCGGCGGGAACCTCCGGAGTGGCATCCTCCGGGTTGACGCCTACCGGTTCGGCAGAAGCCCCCGGCTTGGTAGCCTCCAGGTTGGCATCCTCCGGATCGGCGGGCGCACCAACTTCGGCGCCTTCCGGCTCGATGCCTTCCGGATCGGCACACTCCGCGCTAGCGTCCCCCGGGCTGGCATCCCCTGATTCGGCAGAGTCCTCCGGCTTGTCGCCCCCCGGCGTGTCGCCCCCCGGCGTGTCGCCCCCCGCTTCGGCGCCTTCCGGCATGTCGCCCTCTGGTGCCGGTTCCATCGTTCCTGTCGCCGCCGGGGCGCCCGCTTCCTCACCGGGCGACGCGCCAGCCGGCGCGTCTTCCAAGGGGGCGGCGTCTTGCTCTTGCCTTCGTTCCTCCAAGTTGACTTCAATTACCGTTTTCGATGCTTTTTTCTTCGGCATATGCGTCCCTCCATCATTCATCAATATCTTTGTCGCCGGACAGCGCCCGGCCCAGCCGTTCGGCAAAGTAGGCCATGCGCGAGGCCAACTTGGCGTAGTCCATGCGCGTTGGGCCTACCACGCCAATCAAGCCGTGCAGGTTTTCCCCTATGTGATAGGAAGCCATGACCACGCTGGTGTCGTGCAATTGCTCCGCCACATTTTCCGGGCCAATGACAAACCGCACCGGCGCGCTGGATTCCGGCATGGACAGGCGCGTCATCTCCCGCCTGTCGGACAAGTATTCCAGTAATCTGCGGGCCTTGAGGATGTCGCGGTATTCGGGATGTCCCAGGATATGCGACTGGCCGGTCAGCACCACGTCGCGCCTGTCTAAAGCCTCGCGTATTTCGTCTAAGAACTCGGCGACCGTCGCCATGTATACCCCGGCAGGCCCCGCAGCCGGCCCCGCGTCCCGCCGCGCTTTTTTCAGCAACTCTTCGCCGATCTCCCGCAGCAGGGGGCCCACGAGATGGCGGTTGAGCGCGGCGGTCAGTCGCTGCAGATCCTCTTCGGTGGGCAGTGGGTTTGTGCGGGCGACTTTGTTCTTGACAGCTTGGGCGTCGGTGACCACGACGACGACAAATGCGTCGGCGCCGGCCAGAAACAGCTCAAACCGGATCAGGCGAACGTCGGACGTGCTGGGCGTGAGCGTGTACGCTGTGTATTGCGTCAGCGAAGACAGGAACTGCGTCGCCTCCAATACCAAGCGATCCAGCTCTTGTATCCTAAGATGCAACGAGGCGTTGATAGTCCTCACCTCGGCTAGCGTCAGCCGATGCTCCTCCATCAGTTCGTCGACGTACAGCCGATAGCCCTTTGGGGAGGGCACCCGGCCGGCCGAGGTGTGGGGTTGCTCCAAATACCCCATGGCCTCCAAGCCTGACATCTCGTTGCGTATGGTGGCAGGGGACAGATTCATCCCCCTACGCTCCGTCAGCATCTTAGAACCAACAGGCTCGGCGTTTAGGATGTAGTCCTCAATGACAGCCCTCAGTATTTTCTTTTTTCGCGGAGACAATTCCATTGGTCTCTCCCTTTAGCACTCTCGCACGAAGAGTGCTAAAGTTACTTTACCACCCCCACAAGAAAATGTCAAGCGCAATGGTAAAATTATTGTGGAAAATTATTCTTTATTTCCCTTGTAAAAGAATATAGGGATGTGGTATATTATACCCATGCTGGCCGTTTGGAGGGTCGCGATGGTTCGGGAGGATAAACTCTATTTACGCGTGACACGCTCACTGGAGGATAACATTTTAGCGGGCAACATCAGGGAGGGCGACCCCGTGCCATCCTCCAATCAGTATGCCTCTTTTTATCATATCAACCCCGCAACGGCGGCAAAGGGCGTCGGTTTGCTGGCCGCCCGGGGGATATTGCACAAAAAACGGGGCCTGGGCATGTTTGTGGAAGCCGGCGCGCGGGAAAAGCTGATCGAGGCCAGGAAGGCTTCTTTCCGCGAGGAGTACATAGACCCCTTGTTGGCAGAGGCCGGCCTGTTGGGCGTTTCCCGTCAAGATTTGATTGCCATGCTTATCTCCGCCGGGAAATAGTACAATAGCACAATAGTGCAATGGTGCAATAGTACCTTGCGGGCCGGGAAATAGTTGTTGAAGGGATCAAACACAAGGATGATAACCAAGCATTACAGTGGCCGCCGCAGCCCTTTCCCCACCATCGGGAAGGTAATTTTCACCTTTTTGGGCATACTCGTCTTGCTGTCTGTGTGCCTTCTTTTATTCGCGCTCATCACGGAATACAGGCCCGAGGACACCACAAGGCTGGATGTGACCGATTCCGCCGGCCCGCAAATGATCCGCGTGGGGCAGACGTTGAGCCTGTTGTCGTTCAACATCGGGTTTTGCGGCATGGACGCCGCGCAAGATATTTACACAGAGGACGGACAGCGATCGCGCGCGGGGAGCCGCGCCGACGTGGAGGCCAACCTGGCCGCGGTGTCGGATTTTTTGCGCGAGTGCAAGCCCTCCTTCCTGTTTTTGCAAGAGGTCGATGTCAATAGCAACCGCAGCCATGGCGTCGATCAGAGGGCGGCGCTGGAAGGGCTTTTCCCCGCCTACTCGGCTTCCTTTGCCTTGGATTATAAGTCGCCCTATGTTTTGCTTCCCCTCTCCTCCCCGACGGGGAACATGGAGAGTGGCTTGCTCAGCCTGCTTTCGGTGTCGGTGCGCGAGGGCACGCGCGTCAGTTTTCAGGGCGACCGCTCATTTTTCACGCGCTTGTTCTCCCCCAACGAATGCTTCCTGGTGACGCGCATGGCGGTGGAGGCCGGCGGTGAGCTGGTGCTCATCAACGCACGCTTCGCCGACACCTCCGATGGCGGCGCCCTCCGGGCAGGCCAGCTGGAGCAAATGAGGGTTTTTTTGGAAGAGGAAGCGGAAAAAGGCAATTATGTCATTTTGGGCGGGGACTTTGCGGGCCAGCTGCCGGGTACGGATTCCCGCGTCTTCGGCCACCGCCGGTACGCGCCCGATTGGTGCGAGCCCCTGCCCGAGGACTATCTCCCCGCCGGTTATCGTTGGGCGTCGGATTATGATATCCCCACCCGCCGCGCCGGCGATATCCCCTATGTGATGGGCGAGAGTTACACAGCGGTCATGGACGGGTTTTTGGTTTCCAGCAATATCGAAATCTCTTCCGTGAACGCCTTCGACTTGGGTTTCCGCAACGCCGCCCACAATCCCGTACAGCTGGTTTTTTCGCTCGTCGGCGCCTGATTCTAGGATTTGAGATTTGAGATTCTAAAGGGGGTTTCCATGAAATGATAAGGCATATCATGGCGGATAATATTACCGAACATGTGGCCTCCCTCTGTGTGGAGGCCAATATTATACAGGGCGAAGATATCCGCCGCCGGATGGCCGACAGCCTCGCGGCGGAGAGGGAAACTCTTGCCAGGAACACTCTGAAGATCCTTCTCAAAAATGCCGATATATCCAAGGAGGAACAAATCCCGATTTGCCAAGATACCGGTATGGTTGTCGTTTTCGTGGAACTGGGGCAGGATGTCCATATTGCGGGGGGATCCCTCGCCCAAGCGATCCATGACGGGGTGGCCCTAGGGTATCGGCGCGGTTTCTTGCGCGCCTCGGTGGTCGCCGATCCCATCGAGCGGAAGAATACCGGGGACAACACGCCGGCTGTCATCCACTATGACATCGTGCCGGGAGGGAACCTGACCATTACCGTCGCGCCCAAGGGCTTTGGCAGCGAGAACAAGAGCGGTGTCAAAATGCTCACGCCCGCCGACGGCATCGACGGCATCGAGGGTTTCGTGCTGGACACCGTCAAAGCGGCCGGCCCCGACCCGTGCCCCCCGCTGGTGGTGGGCGTGGGGGTCGGCGGCACCATGGAAAAGGCCGCGCTGATGGCCAAGTTTGCGCTCACGCGCCCCCTGGACAGATCCCACCCCGACCCCTTTTGGGCAGCCGAGGAGGCGCGGTTGTTGGACGCTATCAACGGGCTTGACATCGGGCCGGCCGGTTTCGGCGGACGCACGACCGCGTTGGGCCTCAACATCGAGACCTATCCGACCCATATTGCGGGATTGCCTGTGGCCGTAAACATAGGATGCCATGTTACACGACATGGGACCGTAGTATTATAACAAAGTATAGGGACGGGGAGGTGGACATGTGGACATACATCTGCGCACGCCGCTGGGGGATTCCGATATCCGCGCTTTGTCCGTAGGCGATAGCGTTTACTTGTCCGGCGTGGTCTACACCGCCAGGGACGCCGCGCACAAACGGATCTACGAGCTACTCAAAGCCAAGGGCGGCGAGGACGGTGAGGGCAGCGAGGGCGGCGAGGGCGCCCCCTTCCCCTTTGCCGGACAAGTGGTGTATTATGCCGGCCCTTGCCCGGCGGGGCCAGGCCGGGTCATCGGATCCATTGGGCCTACCACCAGCGGGCGCATGGATCGGTACGCGCCGACCCTGATGGCTCATGGCCTGCGTTGCATGATCGGCAAAGGGCGGCGGAGCGACGCCGTACTGTCCTCCATCGTCCGGTTTGGCGGGGTGTACTTCATCGCCGTGGGAGGGGCGGCGGCCCTGATGAGCCGCTGTGTCACCGGGGCGGAGGTGGTGGCCTTTCCCGAATTGGGCACGGAAGCCGTACGTGCGCTGACCGTGGTAGATTTTCCCCTCGTCGTCGGCATAGACGCGCAGGGGCGGGACATTTACAAGCGGGGCATCGATCAGCAGGGCATCGATCAGCGGGACATTTATCAGCGGGATATTGACAAAAAAGTGTAATTGAGGTGATTTTACGGATACCCATAAGACAAAGATTGTATGCACCATTGGGCCGGCGTCCGAGTCCCCCGATATCGTGAGGCGTTTGATCCAAGGCGGCATGGATGTGGCGCGGATCAACTTTTCCCATGGTTCCCCTCAGCAAAATCTGGAAAAAGCGGAAACAATCAAGAGGGTCAGAGAGGAACTGGGGCGCCCTGTCGCGCTCCTTTTGGATACCAAGGGCCCGGAAATACGCATCACGACACTGGAGCGCAAATCCGAGGAGCTTTTCGCCGGCCAGTTGTTTACGCTGACCGTCAGGCAGGTCGCAGGGACGAATGAAATGGTATCGGTCACGTTTGACGGTTTGCCCTCGCGCGTGGAGGTGGGGACAAGGATCCTCCTCGACGATGGGCTCATCGAGCTGGAGGTGGAGCAGGTCACCCAGACCGACATTGTTTGCCGCGTCTTGAACGGCGGGGTTTTGGGAGAGCGGAAAAGCGTCAACCTGCCTGGAATCGTCACCAATATGTGCTATATGGATGATAAAGATCGCGCGGATATCAAGTTTGCCTTCGACCATGACTTTGACTATATCGCGTTATCCTTCGTCCGATCGGCGAGTGACGTGGCGATGGTCAAGAATTATCTGTCGGAGCTGGGCAATAGCCGCCTCGGGCTGATTGCCAAGATAGAAAACGCCGAGGGCGTGCGCAACGCGGACGAGATCCTCCGCGAGGTCGACGGCATCATGGTGGCCAGGGGGGATTTGGGCGTCGAGATTCCCTTTGAGGACATCCCGATCGTACAAAAAAGCCTCATCAACAGATGTTGCTCAGCCGGGAAAAAGGTCATCACCGCGACCCAGATGCTGGAGTCCATGATCCGCAACCCGCGGCCGACCCGGGCCGAGGTCACCGACATCGCCAACGCCATTTACGACGGCACCAGCGCGATTATGCTATCCGGGGAGACAGCCACGGGCAAGTATCCTGTGGAAAGCCTCGAAACCATGGTGAGGATCGCGAAGAAAACCGAGGCGTCCATCCGCTATAAAAAACAGTTAGATAACTGTACAGGCGATTTTGGAAAGAATATCACCACCGCCATCTGCCACGCCACCTGCACCTCCGCCCACGATTTGGGCGCCGTGGCGATTGTCGCCGTTACGTTAAACGGTGTTACCGCCAACATGGTGTCGCGTTTCCGGCCGAATGTGCAGATAGCCGCCGTCACGCCCCTCGTGAAAACCTACATGCAACTGGCGTTGTGCTGGGGCGTCACGCCGTTGCTCACAGAATACAAAGAATCCCCGGAAGAACTGTTCCGGGACGCGGCAGCCAAGGTATCGCAAGCCGGCATTGCCGGCGACGGCGATCTGATCGTCATCACGGGCAGTTCCCATACCCACACCGGCTTTACCAACGCGCTACAGGTGCATATCCTGGGAAACGTCTTGGCTTCCGGCAAAGGGGAAGGCGCGTCGTCTGTTTCCGCCCGCGCATGTGTCTTTGGCAACGGCGATGCGTACCCACAGTTTTCCGACGGCGATATCCTCGTCATCGACAGGACGACCAACGACATCCTCCGGATCCTCAAGCGGGTCAGCGGCCTCGTTACCGAGGAGGAACCCTCCGCCTCGGGGGCCGTCGCGGCGGCCATCGCGCTGGACATCCCGGTCATCGCGTCGGTGGAGGAGGCCGTGAAACGCATCCCCAACGGGAGCAGCATCCTGCTGGATCCAACAAGGGGCTTGATTTACAACAACGATACCTTTGATAATAGTTAATTCAAACCCTCAAAGCCCGGCCGCCTCCAACGCCGCCGTATCCCCCAGCAAATCCATCCCCCTGTCGGCGACGAGCTTGCCTTCTTGCAAAAGCAACACGCGCGAGCAGGTTGCTTCTACGAAGGCCAAGTCGTGGGTGGCGATGAGCTTGATCTGGGGCAGGCTAGCGAAGACGCCGGTTAAGCTCCGCCTCGCGCGGGGATCCAGGAAGGCAGTGGGTTCGTCAAAGAGCAAAATCTCCGGCTTGTGCGCCAGCACCGCCGCGATGGCGCACAAGCGTTTTTCCCCGTCCGACAGCTTGAGCGGCGATCGATCGCGCAGATGCCCGATGCCCAGCTGCCCCAACGCTTCCTCCACCCGCGCGTCCGTTTCCTCCGCGCTGTAGCCGAAGCGGCGCGGCCCGAAAGCGATATCCTCATAGACGCTTGTCGAGAACAACTGGTCGTCGGGGTTTTGGAACACGAGGCCGACCTTGGCGCGTAGGGCACGCAACGTGTTTTTGCGGAGCAAGACGCCTCCGGCGAACACGCTGCCGGATTTCTTCGGCAAGACGCCGACGATCGCCAGGAAAAGGGTGGTCTTGCCGGCGCCGTTGGCGCCGATGAGCGCGGCGGTTTCCCCGGGACGCAATGTAAATCCAACGCCCTCAACGGCAACCTTCCCGTCAGGGTACGCCACGGTTAAATCCTTCACCATAAGCATAAAGATATATCTCCTACCACACAAATACTATATTGTTACCACACAAACCGTAAAACGGCGGCCGGGATGCAGACGGCCGCCGTAAAAAGCGCGTCGGCCGGCGCAAAGGGATGCCGCGCGGGCGGCGGTCGGTGCAACGAATAGCCGCGGCAGCGCATCGCGGCATGCACGCGCCGGGCCCTATCGAACCCACGCAGCAGGAGCTGGCCGACAAAGGCGCCCATATGCCGCATGAGCAACGCCTTTTTGCCGCCCCCGCGCAGTTTATAGGCCGTTGTCATGGATCGTGCCTCTTCCAGCACAACGCCCACATAGCGGTAGGCGGTCTCGAATACCAACACGATGGACAACGGCACGCGTAGCCGCCGCAACTGCGCCATCAGCTCGGGGAAAGGCGTGGTGGCCACCAGGAGCAGGGCCGACATCACGCACAGATATGCCTTGATCAGTATCGTCGCCAGCGACAACACGCCCAAGCTGACCGTGACGCCGCCCACCGCAAAGGCCGCCCCGCGATCGAAAATCACGTTGGAAAGCCCCGCGAACAGGCAGAAGGGCAAGGCCGCCGCGAGGCGCGTCAGGATCAATTTGTACGGGAGTTCGGCCACCGCCATCATGACAAAGGGGTAGAACAGGTAGGGGGCCAACCTAAGGAAATCATACCGCCCGTAGGATGCGGTGAGTACGATAAAAACAAGCGCGGTGAGCATTTTGGCGAAGGGATGCAGGCGGTGGATCGCCGTGCGCCCCGCCGCGAGTGTCTCCAACGCCCGCAATTCGCGGACGCGCGAAGCCATGCCCGCCACCTAGGGACCAGCGTCCGAGACTGATTTTTTCCGATACTTGACGAGCGGGATCATCACAAGGCCGACGGCGCACGACGCCG
This sequence comes from Oscillospiraceae bacterium, assembly GCA_009784085.1. Taxonomy (GTDB): domain Bacteria; phylum Bacillota; class Clostridia; order Oscillospirales; family UBA929; genus JAIRTA01. Next base: position 10,668 of record WRCJ01000012.1, read on the forward strand.
CGAAGACGGCCAGCGTCCCCACGAGCCCGGACACAACGACGCCGGCCTCGTTTTCGGGATCCGCCGCAAATACGTAGCCGGGGAGGAAGGCGGTGCTGTCGCGCAGGGCGGCGGCATCGTCGTGCAGGCCGCTGTTGTTGTTGCCCTGCGCCACAAGTTCGGTTCCCTCGCCTTCGCCCTCGCCCTGCGCCTGCCCATCCGCCTCGCCCTGCACCTCGCCCTGCCCATCCGCCTGCCCTTGCCCCTGTGCCCGCTCCGCGGTCTTGCCCACGGCCCACTCCAATCCGTCCGGATGGGTGGAGGCGAACAGCGACAGCGCACAGCCGGAGGCGATAGCCAACACGGCCAGGCTTATCAGCACCTTCTTGGCGGATCGACCCTCCCTCCGCCTGCCGGATAGGGGGGCGGAGGCGTCTATGAGTTCGGGGCGCATCCTGTGGACAAAAACCAGGATGGCTGCCGTGACGACGCCCTCGACCAGCCCGATAACCAGGTGAATCGGTAGCATGAGCGAGGCGAAGGCGGCAAAAGGAAGCCCGGCGATGCCGGAAAGAAAGGTGAGCAACGTGACAGCCAGCGCCGCTAGTTCCAAGCTGAGCACAGACGAGACGACCGAGGCGGCCGACAAACGCCGGTTGCTGACGCCGCCCCGGAGCAGGGGTCGGAACACCAGGGGGCAGACGACGAGACATGGGATGACGCCCATATTGAAGATGTTACAGCCCAAAGCCAGCAAGCCTCCGTCGGCGAAAAAGAGGCATTGGATGGTCAACACCGCCGTCATCGCCAAGAAGGCCGGGCCGCCGCCTATCAGCGCGGACAGCAGCACGCTCCCCACGATGTGGCCGGAGGATCCCGTGGCGGGAATCGTAAAGTTTACCATCTGGCCCGCGAATACCAACGCCCCGGCAACGCCCATGAGAGGGATCTTCCCCTCGGAAAAATCATCCCTCTTGCCCATTGCCGCCGTCACGCCGACAGCCGCTGCGCTGACCGCGCCCATGCCCAAACCAACGGCAGGGGAGAGCAGCGCGTCCGCCATGTGCATCAAACGTTCCTCCATCACGTGAAATCTTGATATTTTGAAATCTTGATATACCGATATATTGACAAATCCAAACGAACTCCTTATCATTATACCTGAAGGAGTGCCCGGGCGCAAGCCCGGTGCAAAAAGGAGAGACGATGAAGATGACAAACCAGACAAACCAGGCAAACCAGGCAAACCTGACAAAAGACGCCGGTATCATGAAAATTGCGGAGGAAATCCGCGAAAAAGCCGCCCAGGGGCGCTATCGCGTCTCGGACGCGGTGCTGCGCGACCATGGGCGGGAGTACCAGTTTACCGACTTGGTGATGGAGGGCGGCGGTACGCTGGGCATCGCGCTGGTCGGCTATATCCACGCCTTGGAGCAGGCGGATGTGCGCTTCCTCGGCATGGGAGGCAGCTCGGTAGGGGCGATCGTGGCGCTTTTGGCCTACGGTTGCGGCGATCGCATGGAAGCCAAAGGCGAAAAGCTCGCGGACATTATCGCCGATATGGATCTGGGCGGCATGGTGGATGGCCGCTGGACGGCGCGGAGGCTGTCGCGGCTGATGGGCAATAAGGACGCGCGGCTGCGTATGCCGCGCATTTTCTTAGCCGCGTTGTTCTCCTTATGCCCAATCTTTTCCAAACTGGGGCTCAACCCCGGCGACAAGCTGTATACGTGGATATCCGACAGGCTGAAGGACAACGGGATCGAGACGCTGGCCGACCTGCGGCGGCTGACGGACACGTTGCCCCCCGGCCTCGTTCACCGCGAAACGGGGGAGGCGATCACGCAATACGACGCCAGCCTGAAGATTGTCGCGGCGGACATCACCACCAGCACAAAGGTGATATTCCCCCATATGGCCCCGATGTATTGGGCGTCGCCGGACGGAATCAACCCGGCTTGCTTCGCGCGTGCGTCGGCCTCGATCCCCATCTTTTTCCAGCCCTTTGTCGTCGAGGGTGTCTCCGAACTGATAAAGAGCGGGGAAAATTGGAAGAAACTGGGTAGCTTTACGGGGGAACTGCCCAACACCGTGTCCTTCGCGGACGGCGGGCTGTTGTCCAACTTCCCCATCGATCTGTTCTTTACCCCCGGCGTGCCACGCGCCCCCACGCTGGGCGCCCGGCTGGGCGGCAGCCGGCGTACGGTCAAGGACGCCAAAACCGTCGGCCAATACGCGAGCCACCTGTTTGGCGCTATGCGCCACTACGCCGACTACGACTTTATCCTGAGGAATCCTCTGTACAGGCAACTCATCGCGCACATCCCCACCGACAATTACAATTGGCTTGACTTTGCCATGACCCCGGAGGACAAGCTCGGCCTATTCCGGGAGGGCATGCAGGCGGGGCAGGCGTTTTTAGAGGGCTTCAACTGGGATGAACACAAACGGCTCAGGAGGTTGTCGTAGGGGACGCGCCCCCGCGCGTGTCCCCGATGCCCCGATGCCCCGATGCCCCACCGCCCCCGCACCCGCACCCGTAAAATCCCGTCGTCGTTGTAGGGGACGCGCCCCCGCGCGTCCCGCCGCCCCCACCGTCCCCGTTACACCGCCACCCCCGCCGTCCCGCCGTACCCGCCGTCCCCGCCCGTCCCCCGCGCACCCCCGCCGTCCTCGCCCGTGTCCCCACGCGCCCCCGCGCACCCCCGCCCGTACAACAATACCGTCTGAAAGGAATGGTCATAAAAATGAAACGATTCTTATGCGGTACTCTGCTTTTCTTCATGGTGCTTGGAATGACCGGATACGCACAAGAAGAACCTCGTGACTACAACGATTTTAGTTATCAATCGATAGCGGAACTTTGGCGTGGTTTGCACATCGATATAACGCCTGATGTCCTGGAAATAATCGAAGGACAAATGGATATTGGCGCAGACAACGGAGCGTTTAGGCGGTTTTGTGATGAAAGAAAGACGCAAAGAACACTTTATGTCCCCTACTACCAAGGAAAGCAAATAGAGTTTCGTAATAGGGAAGGGTTTTCCAATATTGCGATATTCCCTGTCGAAACGTGCAATAAGCCTTGGATTTGGTATTTCGGAATAATTGGCGATGTCGATATCACAATAAGGACAATGTATATAGACAAGAGCGTTGTAGACGAAGCGAATCAGAGAGGCGCTTCATGGTTAATTGCCCAGATCGCGCCTAATATGCCGAACATCGACAATTCTACAGGACAGACAGGAAACATTGGAGCTGTTTATGAAACGCTTATTCAGTTAGCCGACCGTGCTGTCAAAGCATTGGTAGTTGAATACAATGACGGAAGCTATGCCTATGATTCCATATATTTTATCTACGATGATATTATGGTCAGGGTAAACGCAGATTTCGTGTTTGTAAAATCTCTTTTTTCCGACATATCCTTCTCAAAGATCCCCGTTGGCGCAAACAAGTTCAAGGATGTCTCGGAAAACGCATGGTTCTTTGACGACTTAAACTACGTATACGCGAGGGGACTTATGAATGGCACAGCGACGGACAAATTCAGCCCCAGCGCATCATTGACGCGCGGCATGGCGGCTACCGTTCTGTACTATATGGCGGGCAAGCCGGATGTGGACGATCTGCCTAATCCATTTCACGATGTGCCAGAGGGGAGATTTTACACCAACGCTGTGAAATGGGCGGCGGGAAATAACATTGTGTTGGGCTATCCGAATGGCAAGTTTGGCCCCAACGACAATATGTCGCGCCAAGACATGGCTGTCATTCTACATCGTTTCGCCACATTTTCCGGAATGACGCTACCCGTACGAACGGCGTATCCAGGGTTTGCGGACGACACGCGCATCGGCGGCTATGCAAAAGAGGCTGTCGAGAAATTTGTCCGTGCGGGTGTGATCAACGGGAAACCAGGCAACAGGTTTGACCCGGGAGGCACGGCGACGAGGGCTGATTGCGCAGCAATCGTGCATAGATTTCTGGAAGCAGTTGACACGCCCCATGGCTAGTCACTTCAATGGCAGGGGAAATATGGTAGTTCATTTGAACTGACAAATCTCCGGCGGATGATGCGTTTTGCCGAGAGATTCACCGATTACGAAATTGTGGCGACACTGTCGCCACAATTAAGCTGGTCGCATATTATCTTCGATGATTCGCAATTATCGACGACAGTGTATTCAATAAGTGTCAAGGAACACGGTCGGCAATGTGCATCAGAATCGTCCGGCGCGTCAATACCGGCGGTGAAACCCTTGTGAGGGACTACCTACTGACTACTCTGAAGTTCCTCCAACATGAGTTTCTTTATCCGCATGGCGTCAGGTTGCGTAGGTGTGAAACGAACGCCATGTTGCAATAGTGAGATAACTTTGCGAGCAGTCTTCTCAAGGTCGATTATCACCTTCGGATCGGCGATCCGAACGGCTTGCCCACCCCGGACATAGGGCTCTTGTATGTATCGCTCCAATGCCGGGAACATGTCCTGAAACAGCAATGCGGTCATTTTATCTTGAACCTTGAGGATGCGAATACCATCCGAAGGCTTCCCACGTTCCTTCCGTTTGCTAACGATGCACTCGAATTTCTCCACTCGCGCACTACATGGGACAAGCCAATACAGAGATGTCGCCAAGTCCTTGAACGCGAAATAGTGCGGCCGCTTCGTGGAATCGTAGTTTATTTTGAGATAAGGGTCGCCGACTGCTCGGAAAAACTCGTCCGACACAAAATACATATGGCCCGTAACTATTTCCATACCCATTCACCTGATAGGCAAGTTCCCCCGACAAGCGGGGGAACTTGAACACTTATTCACGGCATACTTATGATTCGCGTTGCCGGAAGCGAAAAACGATTGCACGGCATACTTATGATTCGCGTTGCCGGAAGCGAACTACTTATCCAACGGTCTCCCGTCACTGTAATTATACCCGATTGGCATGCAGATTGTCAAGTCTGATGAACTTATTTTGTGATGAACTTATTCCCCTCGATCCACAATCTCCCCGTCCGCCCACAGGTGTTCCAGCCCATAAAACGCACGGGTTTCGGGCATGAACACGTGGGCTACCACGCTACCGAAGTCCAACAACAACCAGTTGCCCGATTCGCGCCCTTCGATACCGCGCGGCGAGACGCCCATCTGCTCGAGCCGGTGTTCCATTTCCTCGGCCAGCGTTTTGATATGGGTGGAGGAAGATCCCGAACAGATGACGAAATAGTCGGACAGGACGGTCAAGGAATCGATCTTCAATACTTTAATGTCTACCGCTTTCTTATCTTCGGCGGCGCCAGCCAAAGCAAGGGCCAGTTCCAAAGGACGCAAAATAGATGAACTCCTCTCCTATATTATCCCTCTCCAAGAGTATCCTTCAAATCAGATCAACTAATCATCCCTCAAACGGCTGTAGTTGACGTTATCCTCCGTAATGGGCGTGGTAAAGGGGTTGATGGTTTCGTTGATAAGGGCGAGCGCCTTGTCGGGGAAAACGAGCCAATAGGCTTGCTTCTTATACATGGCGTAATCGCCCGGCAACGTGTGAAATACGATATTGTCATTGTCCAAATTCATCAAATGCTCGCCCAGTTCTATGAGGGCCGTCAGGGAAAGGTCCGTCTTTACGTTTTCGCGGACGATCTTGGCCAATGCCGGGACCCGAACAAGGTTGTTGACGTTTAATGTCTGTTTTACGGTCTCTTTGAGGAAATTCTGTGTCACCTCGACCCGCTTGATATCGCCCTCGCGGTAGCGACGGAAACGGACGAGCTGGATCGCCTGATCGCCATACAGCTTTTGCGGCCCCTTTTGCAGGTGAATGAATAATCCTTGTTCCGGATCCTCGTAGTTCATGTTTTGCGGCACATCGAAATCTACGCCGCCGATTTCATCGACAAGCGCCACAAAGCCATCCAAATCAATTACAACATAATAATCCGGAATAAACCCGATAACGGTGCTCAGTTCATCCCTGAGCTGATCGATTTCGCCGAAGAGCCACGCGCTATTGACCTTTTTGGTGCTTCGCGCCACCGGCACCTGGGTGTCGCGGGGGATGCTCATGATATTGAGGGTCTTATTGTCTGCATCCAACGCTGCCACCATCAACACGTCGGTATGGTAACCATGTTTGTCTGTCCCGGCTAAAATGAACGTGTACACGCCTTCGCGATGTTCGTCGTCGACCCTTCCGGGAAGCGGCGAGCCTCCCCCTTCGCCGTTTTCGGGATCGTCATCACCATTGTTTTTCTTGCTATTTTGCTCAAGGCCAATGCAGGATCCGGAATCCAGCAGGAGATGAACGCCCGCGATGGCGAAAAGGATGACGCCCACACCCAGAAGGCAGATAAAGATAATCTTTTTTTTACTCATACGTAACCTTTCCCTCCCTTTGAATCGAAGTCTATGCGTTTCGTAAGGGGCTCCCTCGGTTGGTCAGCAAAGCGTTGCGGGCCTCCAATGTGGCGGGGCATATGAGGCGGCCGGTGGCAATCTGCCGTTCGATGGACAGATCAAACCCCATAAGCAACGCCGCCTCTAAATTTGTGTAACACAACTGACGCAGGACGTGTACCTTGTGAAACCTCCTGGTGCTGTCCACATAATCGGCTAAATAGATGATTTTTTCCAGTAGGGACATCCCGGCGCGGCCGGTGGTATGCCAGCGCACCGCCCGCACGACGGCGGGAGGCGCCGAGAATTCATGTTCGGCGACAGCCGCCCCTGTGAGGGCATGCAAGAGCTTTCCCATTTCCCACTGCGAGGCTACTATATCATATTCTTTACATAATTTCAACTGCGCCTCGTCAGAAAGTCCCTTGGTTACGTCGTGCAACAGCGCCGCCGCCCGCGCATCTTCCCGGCAAGCGTTCCATCGCCACGCGAGGGCGTCGGCTTCCCGCTCCACGCACAGCGTGTGCGCCAAACGTTTGGCGGGCACACGATGGGAGACGGCCTGCCGCAGGGCATCCAAGTCTAACATCAAATAAGCACCTCGAAAACCTCCGATGATTTATGCTACCGCAAAAAATTTACATTACCGCAATATATTTTTCACACTTTCACGCAAAAAAAATAATCATTGCGACGCCAAGGGCGCGGGATATAACCCGTTCACCAAGGGCGCGGGATATAACCCGTTCACCAAGGGCGCCTGTATAACCCGTTCACCAAGGGCGCCTGTATAACCCGTTCGCGACGATGTATTCATATACTGCGGCCGGCAAGTGATCCCGCCCGCCGCCGGTTCCGAGCGCGGCGCGAAGCTGGGTGGAGGATATCACCACCGGCGTGTGTACGACGCAGTCGACGTCCGTGCCGTAGCGTTCTGACAAAAAGGAGGCGTAATGGCGCACATGCCCCCCCTGCAAAGCGTCGCGAAGCAACACGGCCACCCGGGTAACCGGGAGAAACTCATCGGTGCGTTTCCATTCATGCAACGTGAGAAACATGTCGGACCCCACGACGAGTACCGGGATCCCGCCGCCGGCCCTCAGATGCGCCAGCGTGTCCACCGTATAGGTGGGCGCCGCGCGGCGTATCTCCCAGTCCGAGACCTCACATCGGGGCAAGTGTTCAAATGCCAGACGGGCCATGGCCAGGCGATGCTCCGGCGGCGGTGAGCCGGGCGGTAGTTGTTTATGGGGCGCCTCCCGCGCCGTCATGACGACCAGCTTGTCAAGCCCCAGCGCGTCGATGGCGCGAAGCGCGGCGGACACATGCCCGTTATGGGGCGGATTGAAGCTTCCGCCGAAAAAACCAACGAGGCTCTGGGGTGGTTTGCCTACATGGCTTTCGGGTGTTTTCCCTATATTCCCTACATGGCCTTCGGGTGGTTTGCCCGCTTGGCTTCCATTTGTCTTGCTCATTTTTTGCATCAACGACGCCACGGCTTTTGCCCTGTGCGAAATACGGTTTTTTTCCCCGTCCGACAGCTCGGCCATGGCGCGGCCCAGCGAAGGCACATAGAACACCGGGTCGTAGCCAAATCCGCCGCTGCCGCGCGGGGACATGAGAATCTCGCCCCGGCATGTACCCTCGGCGACGACCTCCCGCCCGTCGGGGAAGAGGCAACAGAGCACGCACACAAAGCGCGCGGCGCGGTTTTCCTTGCCTTCCATCTCCCGCAACAGCAGGGCGTTGCGCCCCGCCGGGGACAAATCGCCGCCGTAGCGGGCCGAAAAGACGCCCGGCGCACCGCCCAACGCATCTACTTCCAATCCCGAATCGTCGGCCAGCGACGGCAGGCCGGTCAATGCCAGGGCGGCTTTGGCTTTGATCCGCGCGTTGTCCAAAAACTTAGCACCGGTTTCTTCCGGCGCGAAATCCACGCCGGAATCGAAATCGGAAGGCAACCGCAACGTCACGCCCCAAGGGGCCAGCAACGCCTCCATCTCGCGCCGCTTGCCTGCATTGTTGGTGGCCAAGACGAACGCCGGTGCGTCACGCATTGAAAATCGCCTCCACGAACGCCCTGGGATCAAACGGCATGAGATCGTCTATGCTCTCGCCCACGCCCACGTATTTGACGGGCAGTTTGAGGGTATCGGCCACGGCTATCACGATGCCGCCCCTCGCCGTGCCGTCCAGTTTGGTGAGGACCAGCCCGGTGAGCCCGGCGGCGTCGGCGAATTCCCTTGCCTGCAACAGGCCGTTTTGCCCGGTTGTGGCGTCCAGGACCAGCAGGTTCTCCCGATCGGCGCCCGGTAGCTCCCGATCGATGACGCGGTTGATTTTGCGCAACTCGTTCATCAGGTTCATCTTGTTGTGGAGCCGGCCGGCCGTGTCGCAGATCACCACGTCGCTCCCGCGCGCGCGGGCCGCCGCCAAGGCGTCGAACACGACGGCGGCCGGATCGGCGCCCTCGCTCTGCCGGATGATGTCCACGCCGGCCCTGTCGGCCCAGATGCTCAATTGGTCGGCGGCGGCGGCGCGGAAAGTATCCCCGGCGCACAGCAAGACCCGCTTCCCGCCGTCCGTCAGCTGGGCGGCCAGCTTCCCGATGGTGGTGGTCTTGCCCACGCCGTTGACCCCGACGACCAGGATGACGGAGGGGGCCGTGTCCAGCTTGAGGGATGGGTCGCCCACGCCAAGGAGGCCGGTCAAAATGTCGATGAGCGCATCGCGCACCGATTCCCGATCCTTGAGCTTGCGGTCGCGGCAAGTCCCCCGCAACGTCTCTACGGCGCGGGTGGCGGCGTCCACCCCCAGATCGGCCAAAATGAGCGCTTCCTCGAGTTCCTCGAAGAAAGCCTCGTCTATGCGCGAAAAGGCCGCAAACACGCCGCCGATGGCGCCCCCTACGGTCTGCCGCGTCTTGCTGAGGCCCTTTTTCAGCTTGTCAAAAATCCCCATATAACCAATTCCACCTCCCTATAGTCACCCTAAAGTCACCCCATAGTCACCCTATTCCAGCCCCTATTCCAGTGTCATCCCCAGCGACTTTTCGGCATCCTGCAACTTGAGCGATATGATCTTGGACACGCCCTCCTCTTGGGTGGTGACGCCGTAGAGCATATCGGCCGCCTCCATGGCGCCGCGCCGATGCGTGACCACCACGAACTGAATGTCCTCGGAGAGCCGCCGGAGATAAGCCGCAAACCGCGCCACGTTGATATCGTCTAAATCGTGGTCTACCTCGTCCAGGACACAAAAGGGCGCCGGGCGTACCTTGAAGATGGCAAAGTAGAGCGCGATGGCCACCAACGATTTCTCCCCGCCGGACAACAGCGTGATCGAACGCATCTTCTTGCCGGGCGGCTGTGCCCTGATCTCCACGCCGCAGTGCAACGGATCCTCGGGATCCTCCAATTCCAGGCGGGCGTCGCCGCCGCTGAAGATTTCGCGGAATGTCTGCCCGAATTTTTCGCCTATCAAGGCAAACTGTTCCAGGAAAATCTCCTTCATGCGTCCGGTGAGGTCGTCAATGATTTGCAGGAGTTCGGATCTAGCCAGCGCGGCGTCGTCGCGTTGCGTGGTCAGGTATTCATACCGCCCGGATATCCGATCGTATTCGTCGATGGCGCCGATGTTGGGCGATCCCAACGCCTTGATAGCCGCCTTGAGTTCGCCCGCGCGCCGGTTGGCTTTGTGTACGCTATCCATTTGCGTGCGTTGCTCCAACGCCGCCGAATGGGTCAACCCGTAGTTGTCCCACAACTTTTCCATGATGGCCTTTTCCTCGGCCTCGCCGGATGCCTTTTGCCCTTCCAAACGGGCGCATTCACGCTCCAGCCTGAGGTTTTCCTCGTTGAACTCGCGGGCGGCGCGGTCGGCGGCGACGCGTCGCCCCTCCAAGTCGCCCTGCCGCTCGGACAAGGCCAGGAGCTGGGTGCGCAATTCGGCGGCCCGCGCGGATTTTTCGGCCTGATTCTCCGTTTTGGCGTGGATTTCCCCCGCGATGCCCTTGATCTTTTGCTCGTAGGACGCGATAGCCAGATTGCGTTTGTCCAGATCGCCAACCAATTGCGCCCGCAACTCTTCCAAATCCGCCACGGATTTTTCCGCCGCGTTCTTCTCGGCACCGAGGGCGGCGCCTTGGGCGCGCAATTCGGCGATTGTTTCGGCCAGGCGGGTGCTCTCGGTATACAAATCGGCCTGCCCCTCAGACAACGCGGCAATCTGCTCGGCGAGATCGCCGGCCTCCGCCGCGCGGCGCTCGATGTCCGCCTGCTGTTCCCGTTGTGTCGTCGCGCTATCGGCCAGGCGGGCCACGAGATCGTCCCGCTCGGCTTGCAATGCTTTGTGCGCTTCCCGCAACCCGTCATACCAAACGCCCTTGTGCGTCCGTTCGGAGCGAAGGGACAAGGCTTCATCCTCGGCCACCCGCCGCTCGGACTGCGCCACATCCAAATCGTATTGGGCGGCCGACAGCTCGCGTTCGGCGTTCTCCCTCTCGCGGGCAAGCGCCCCCGCCTGCGCCGTTTTGTCAGACAGCTTGGTTTCCAAGCGTTCCAGCTCGTTTTTCCTGGAAAGGGCGCCCACGCTTTTGCTCGCGCTACCGCCGGTCATCGCGCCGCCCCGCGCGATAACCTGCCCGTCCAGCGTGACGATGCGGAACCGGTGGCCCCTCCGCCGCGCCAGGCCGACGGCGTCGTCCAGCGACTCGGTCACCACGGTGCGCCCCAACAGGTTGCGCACAATATCCCCATATTCGGGGGAGAACGATACCAGCGTGTCGGCCAAGCCCACGAAGCCTGGTTCGTTTTCCAACCCCCGTTCCTCCAGCGACAGACCCCGGATGGCAGTCAGCGGGAGGAAGGTAGCCCGCCCGGCGTCCTGCCGCCGCAACAACCCGATGGCCGCCTTGGCGTCCTCCTCGCGCTCGACGACAATGCTCTGCAACGAGGCGCCCAAGGCTGTCTCCACCGCGACGGCGCATCGGTCGTCCGCCCGCAGGAGCGAGGACAGTGTCCCGCGGATCCCACGCAAGGCGCCCCGCCCGCTTTCTCGCATCACCGACCGCACGGCGCGGGAATGGCCTTCGTATTCCCGTTCCATCTCGCGCAGCATTTTGACGCGGGATTCCAATACCTGCGCGTCGGCCGACAGCGCGGTGCACTTCTCGCGCAGTTTCTCTACCTTCCTTTGGCGGGAATCCCGGCGCATGGTATGGCCGTCGATCGCGTTGCGCAATTCCTCCAGGGAAACCGTGCCGTCGGCGATTTCGCCGTCGAGTTTCGCAAGTTGGCGGACAGCCTCGGCCAAGCCGGCGGCGCGGACTTCCAAATCCGCGCCTTGGATCGACAGGCGGGCTTCCCACTCCGCCGCCGCCGCCGTTTGCGAAGACAGCGAGACGCGCAGTGACGACACGGTTTCGCGCAAGGAAACTTCCCGTATGCGCATGGCGTTCAGCTTGTCAGACGCATCGCTGCCTCGGTGGCTTATCTCATCGACCTGCGCGAGCAACGCCTTCCCTTCGGATTCCAGCGCCGCCTGCCGGGCGCCCAGATCGGCGATATCCGCCCGGCGGCTTTCGATCTGGGATCGCAGGCCCCCGTCCCTGTCCTGACCGGCTTCCTGCTCCAAGAGAAGCCGCTTCCGGTTTTCCTCGTTGTGCGAAGCGTTGGCGCGCAACACGGCGATGGCGCTATCCAATTCGGCGATTTCGGCCTCGAAGGACGACAACGCGCCGCGCGTCCCCTCGGATTTCAGGACGGTATCCCGTTCTTCGCCTTGCAGACGCTCCGCTTCCGCATAGGTTTTCTCGACTTTTGCCAGGCTCTCCCCCAGCTGTTCGGAGACGGCCCAGTGGTTGTCCCGGACCTTTTCATAGGAAACACGCAGTTTATGCAACGCATCCAACCAGAGATTGATTTCCAAGCCGCGCAACTCGTCGCGCAAGCGCAGGTACCGGCGGGCGGTGTCGGCTTGCTCGCGCAACGGCCCTATCTGCAGTTCCAGTTCCTCGATCTTGTCCCCGATGCGCGTGAGATTCTCCTCGGAGGAAGCCAGCTTGCGCTCGGACTCCTCCTTGCGGTGGCGAAAACGCGAGATACCCGACGCCTCCTCGAAAACGCGACGCCGGTCGCCGCTCTTTTCGGACAGGATCTCGCTGATGCGGCCTTGCCCAATCAGGCAGTAACCGTCGCGGCCCAAGCCGGTGTCCATGAACAGGTCGAGCACGTCGCGCAGGCGCACGGCGACCCGGTTGATATAATACTCGCTCTCGCCCGAACGATACAACCTCCGGGTTATCGAGACTTCGTTTTGCTCCAACGGAAACAGCCCTCCACTGTTGTCCAGCATCAGGCTGACCTCCGCAAAGCCCGTCGGGCCGCGGTGCGCGGCGCCATGGAAAATCAGCTCTTCCATGCGCTTTTCGCACCGCAGCGCGCGGGGGTTCTGTTCGCCCAACACCCAGCGCACCGCCTCGGCAATGTTGGACTTGCCGCTGCCGTTGGGCCCGACCACAGCACACACGCCGTGGTCGAACGGCATGACGGTTTTATCGGGGAAGGATTTAAAACCCTGGATTTCAAAGGACTTCAAGTACAACGCATTATCCTCTTGACGATTTGACTTTTAGCGGGGGATATGGTATAGTGTCCGAATTATAGAGACAATGAAAAGGCTATAGGGACAGGCTTTGCACCAGCTGGTCAAAGGCTTCGCGGAGATCCAAGGCGAATTCCTCGACAGCAGTGCCGGTGACCGTGACAAGCTGCTTTCCGGCGGGGATGATAACCACGTAATAGGCATAGCCTTCAAACACATACGTGGCTTCCAGCTCTATGCCGGTGCAGTTGAACCCGGCGAGCTCGATGGTCTTCGACCCGCTCACGGTCCCTGAGACGACCCTGTCCAGAAAGAGGGCCTCCAGCTGGTCGCCCCATGCCTGCCCCGCTTCGCGCAGTTGCTCTTCGGTGGCGGGATCGTTGTATATCTGGAGGGTAATATTTTCGTCGTAATACGAGGCGATGTTCACGGCTTCGTGCACATCTTTCTCCAGGTCTCCAATATCTGGATAGTTGAGCGGCGCGGTGGTCTCCCGCACGGGCGCGGACGAGGGCGCCGACGAGGGATCTACGGGGGGCGCGTCGGAGTTCTCGGGGTCGTTTGAGACGGGGGGCGCGTCGGAGTTCTCGCCGTTGCCGGTGTCGGTGGGCTGATCGGGCGTATTGGTCTCGCCGTCGCCGTCGCCGTCGCAACCAGCCAGCAGGAATAGCGCGGATAGCGCGAATAGGGCGGATAGCAGGATGGCGATCCATTGGGTCCTTCGTTTGCATCGTTTGTTGTTCATTTATTTTCCCTCCGATTTGGTTTTTTTTCTCCTAACAATCTGTATAGCGTGGACAATCCGATGCCCAATTCTTTGGCGGCTATGCGTTTCCCCTCCACCGTGTTCCCGTGCAACGCCAGCGCCTCTTCGATGCGGCGCCTGGTGAAGCCTTGCCGTTGCTCATGAAGGTCAAGTTTCGCGCCGGCGGTGCCAACGGGCAGGTGTTCCGGCAAAATCACATCCCCGGTACACTGGGAAAGGGCCGACACAACAGCGTCTTCCAGTTCCTTGACATTGCCCGGCCAAGTGTGGGACATGAGGATCCGGCAGCTCTCCTTGGAAAAATCCGCGGACGGCGCGTCGGACAACGTGGCGTACCGCGTGAGAAAGCACCGTGCCGCCGGCAGGATATCTTCGGGGCGGTCCCTGAGCGGCGGGATACGCGCCGGCATGACCGATAGCCGCGCGTAGAGGCCGGGGTCGAAGCGTCCGCTTGCGGCCATGTTTTCGAGATCGGGCGGCCCCGAGGCCGAAAGGCGTACCAAAAAAGGCATGCCGTCCGGGAAGATCCTGCTCTGCAGAAGGGCCAGCAGGCGGCGTTGAAAGGGCAGTGGCAACTCCTCGATCCCGCTCAGGAACACAGTCCCTTTGAGGGCGCGTAAGACGCCGGGATGCGGGATGTCGCCGAACAGCTCCCGTTCCAGTTCGCTTTGCTCTTTGGTGCGGCAGGCGACCGGCGAGAAGGGGTCGCCCGGCAGGGAAATCTCGTGGAGCATCCTGGCAAAGGAGGCGCGTCCGGTACCCGGCTCGCCCAGGAACAACGCCGGCACACCGATGGCGCTCAGCCGTGACAGCTTGGCGCGCAGGGACAAAATGGCTTCGCTCACATAGGGCAGGCTGTCGTATCCCTCCGAGGAGCCCACCTCGGGCCGCAGGAGGAGCAACACGCCCAACAGGTGGCCGTCCACCCGCACCGGATACGCTTCGGCAAATCCCGAGAGCCTGTCCGCCGGGGCATCCTGGCCAGGGTCGGGCAGGGCGCGCAACTCCGCCCAGCCGGCATGGGGGGCGCCGTCACGTAGGCAGTCGCGCACCTGCGCCACCGCGCTTACCTCGTAGGAGGGTAGCTTGCAGAGTTCCCCTTTGGGGTTCATATAGGCCGGCTGCCCCTCCCTGTTGAGCAGGGCGGCGGGACAGGGTAGCGCATCCAGTACGCCGAACAGCAGATCCTGCTCCGCCTGATGATAATCCTCCATGTATCCACGCCCTTTTGTGAAAAAATCCGGAGGTGTCCCATGAGGGAAAAACTACGCGCGCTGGCTATCGCGTTGGCCGCCCCGGCCATTTACCTGGCGATACAGCGGCTCGTGCGGTATGCGGTGCCACAGGAAATCGGCTGGCATGTTCGCGTGTTGTTTCTTGCCGCGCCTTTGGGGTTGTGCCTCGCAATCTTCCTGATCTTTCAGACGCCCCCGCCCACTAGGGCCGGGCTTCTTGCCCCTGTCGATGCGGCATCGGTTGTGTTTTTGATCATCCTGGGGATCTCTTTGCAAGTGGCAGTCGGGTTCGCACTTACGTTCATACCCTTCCCCGACAACGTCTTGCGGGATTATAGCCAATTGATGCGAACGGTGGGCGGCCAGGAAACGGTCGTGGGATTCGTGGCGGCCTGCCTGGTCGTGCCGGTGGTTGAGGAGGCGTTGTTCCGAGGTGTGTGCCAACGCGCCCTACAGGGTCCTTTTCGAGCCTCGACGGCTGTGATCTTACAGGCGTTGCTTTTTGCCGCGTTCCATGGGAACTTGGTGCAGTTTGTGGGCGTGTTGCCCGTGGCCGTTATCTTGGGATTATCCTTTTCGTGGAGCCAAACGCTCGTGGCGCCGATCCTGCTACATATCGCCTTTAACAGCGCGAACATGGTGCTGGCCTCACAGCCGGGCATCGGCGTAGAGATGGTTGTGCTGTCGGCAATCGGCGTCGCCGGGTCGATGATAATGCTCCGCAAACGCCTGAAAACAAGGAAAAGTGAAGATGAAAAAAGATGAAAGGCAAGTCAGGCTCCCGCAACTTGACGGCTTCCGGGCTTGGCAATGGGGATGCCTTGGGCGCACAGCGCACAGGATTCGGGCGGCCATGAGGGGAGATCCACTTGCAGGCAAGCCCGGAAGGGAACGCCGAAATGGGTCTGCCCGCCGCTGCGATCCACAATGGCGCCCACACCGGCCGCCACCGCGCCCACCGCGGTCACCAACGCGATGACCTCTTTGACCGTGCCTCCGGTGGACACGGCATCCTCAACCACCAGGACCCTGTCCCCCGGCGAAAGGGAAAAGCCGCGCCGCAACTTCATGACGCCCTCCTCGCGCTCGGTGAAAAGGTTGCGGCAACCCAAGTGGCGGCTGACCGCGAAGGCCATCTGCACAGCCCCCACCGCCGGACCCACCACCACGTCGATCCCATCGTTTTGAAAATCGTCGGCCAGCTTCATGCAGAGGACGTCGGCTTTGTCGGCGTATTCAAACAGCCGGGCGCATTGCATATAGCGATCGGAATGCCGCCCCGAGGTCA
>WRCJ01000013.1 GCA_009784085.1 Oscillospiraceae bacterium
ATCGGGGAATTTCGACCCGAAATACCCCCTAAGCCGCGGCCAGATGGCCATGCTCATGTTCATCGTGGACAGCGGCGGCAACAGGGACGCCAAACTTTGGGCCAACGTCACCTGCAACTTCACTGACATCGACGGCATGTTCTACACCAACCACATCAAATGGGCTTACGCGCAAGGCATCGTCGGCGGCGTCACGTCCACGCAATTCTGCCCGGCCAACAAACTGACGGCCATCGAAGCCCTGGGCTTTGCGCTGGGCCTTATCGGCTACAACAGGAACACCGAAGGCTTCTTTGGCGCGGACTGGAAAAACAAGATCCTCTTATGCCTGAATCAATACGACAACCTTTTCTTGCTGAACAAGTTGGGTCACCTGATGGGCAATTTGGGCGATTACATCTCCCGCGAAGAGACCGCGCAGTTGATCTACAACATGATGTCCATGAACACGGTAAAATACGAAAATGGCAAGGCCGTGGAAGACAAACAGAAGACTGTTCTCTCAAAGTATTTCGACGGTGAAATAAAGACGGGCGTCTACGTGGCTAACGAGTGGGCGGATCTCGACGGCAATGGAATAACTTCTGGTTCTCTCTGTCTTATCGCGGACGATGGCACGGGCAATTGGGTCGATGTATTCATCGATGCCACGGTACCGATAGCATTCTTAGGCCGCGAATTGAAGTATCTTGAAGTCAAAGGCAAACTTGTTGGCGCACCTTATCTGGCCAACACAGACACCGTCGTGACGACTACGGTTGGCGCGGCGAAAGAAGACATAACGAAATTTACGGTGAAAAAGGAAGATGCGACATGGGATTGGGATGATGCCTGTTTTGCCATCAACTACGAGCATAGTGGCGGTTTTGGTAGCACCAAAGATGACAACCCGGTCACCCTCGTACTCAAAGGCAAGAAGGTGCAATTCGCGCTGGCCATGAACTACACGTACGAGAAGATCACAGACGTGAAGGCGGACGGGACAATCACCAGCGCGAGTGTTATGGTAAACGTTAAACCCGCCGACATCGTCATAGGCGCCAACCTGGCTGTCAAGGATACCATGGTATTGGCGGCGAAGCTTGGCTGGGGTCCTGTCTATAAATACGCGCTGGTCGCCGTGGAGAAACTCAACGGCACTTGCACCGAGTTTGCCGCGGGTGATTTCTACAAGATCAACGGGACCAATTACAAGGTAGCCGGCATCGACGGCGCTAGCATGGCGGGCTTCGCTTCAGCGGATTTAGGGAAAGCCACGGACTTCTACCTCTATAACGGAAAACTTCTGGGATCTGTCGCCCCTGCCGTTCCCGAACCCGTCACGGCCCATGTCATTATAGGAAGGTCCACGAATATCCTGAACGGCATTAAATACTACGTATACGACATTGACAGCAAAAGCGAAAAAGTATGCGAATTTGTCGGGGCGAATGGAGCACCTGCCGACGACAAGTTTAGTGCTTTTGACTCCGGCGATCTTGTCTCCATTTCACTCGACGGCGACAAAGTCACGGGTGTTATACCAGTACTCCTAGATAAAATTGCCGATGATTTCGAAGTGAGCAACTCTGACAACAAAGGATTCGTCCAGCTCACAGATTTTGTGAGAAGCGACGTAGCCGGGATGAAGCTTGCCACACTGACGGATGACGCCACACCCACTAACAACACAGGCCTGTTCAACTATGACGGCATCGAGGTTTTCGAAATTACCATGACAACCACGGGCGTAACGATTACGGCTAGTACCCTGAAAAACGTAGACGACGCTGTCCTGTCTGAAGGAACGAACGCCAACGGCGCCCTCGTGTACATCGACAAAGGGAAAATCACCAGCGCCTTTATCATCACGGCGTAGCATCATAGCCACAGTGCCACAGTGCCACAGAGCCACAGAGAATGTAGCATGAGAAGCGAGGTCCCCGGCTCCGGCCGGGGGCTTTGCTTTGCCTTGCTTTGCTTTGCTTTGCCTTGCCTTGCCTTGCTTTGCTTTGCTTTGCTTTGCCTTGCCTTGCCTTGCCCGGGCAAGCCCGTCGTACACGGGCCCCGCCCGCGCCCATCGCAAGCATTTGTTACATTTCTATTACATTTCCCCCGAATCGGTTATCGGGGAGGGAAACTGTGTTATAATGGTAAATGCATAAATGGAGTTCTGCCCCCGATATAATATTTAGGAGGAATATACAATGCGACATACAAAAAAATTCTTGGCACTCACCCTAGCCCTTGTCATGGCCGCCGCGCTCTCGGTCCCGGCTTTCGCGTACGACTACATGGACAATGCCACCATCAACCCCAAATACAAGGAAGCCTTAGATGCGCTGTACGAGATGAACGTTATGAGAGGGTCGACCTCGGGGAATTTCGACCCGAAATACCCCCTAAGCCGCGGCCAGATGGCCATGCTCATGTTCGTCGTGGACAGCGGAGGCGACCGGGAGGCCAAAGCTTGGGCAAAAGTCGCCTGCAACTTCACTGACATCGACGGATGGTTCTACACCAACCACATCAAATGGGCTTACGCGCGAGGCATCGTCGGCGGCGTCACGCCCACGCTGTTCCGCCCGACCAACAGACTGACAGCCATCGAAGCCCTGGCCTTTGCGCTGGGCCTTATCGGGTACAACAGGAGCACCGAAGGCTTCTATGGCGCGGAATGGAAAAACAAGATCCTCGTATGCCTGGGGCAACACGACAACCCTTTCTTGCTGAACAAGTTGGATCACCTGATGGGCAAATTGGGCGATTACATCACCCGCGAAGAGACCGCGCAGATGATCTACAACATGATGTTTATTCGCATGGTAGAATACAAAAATGGCAAGGCCGTGAAGGCTCAGGAAACTGTTGTCAGACACTATTTCGACGGTGAAATTAAGACGGGCGTCTACGTGGCTAACGCGTGGGCGAATATCGATGGCGGTGGAACGACCTCTGGTTCTCTCTGTCTTATCGCGGACGATGGCACTGGCAATTGGGTCGATGTGTTTGTCGAGGCCACAGCCCCGGTTGCGTTTCTCGGCCGCGAATTGAAGTATTTTGAAGTCAAAGGCAACGTTGTGGGCGCACCTTATCTGGCCAACACCGACACCGTCGTGGCGACTACGGTTGGCGCGGCGAAAGAAGACTTAACTAAGTTTGCGGTGAAAAAGGAAGATGCGAAGTGGGATTGGGATGGTGCCCGTTTTGCCATCAACTACAATCATAGTGGCGGTTTTGGTGGCACCAAAGATGACAACCCGGTCACCCTCGTGCTCAAAGGCAAGAAAGTGCAATTCGCGCTGACCTTGAACTACAAGTTCGAGAAGATCACAGACGTGAAGGCGGACGGGACAATCACCAGCGCGAGTGTTTTGGTAAACGTTAAGCCCGCCGACATCGTCATGGGCGCCAACCTGGCTGTCAAGGATGCCATGGTATTGGCGGCGAAGCTTGGCTGGGGTCCTTTCGTCTATCAATACGCGCTGGTCGCCGTGACAAAGCTCAAAGGCACTTGCACCGAGTTTGCCGCGGGTGATTTCTACAAGATCAACGGAACCAACTACAAAGTAGCCGAAATCGACGGCGCGTCCATGGCGGGCTTCGCGGCAGGTGATTTAGGGAAAGCAAAGGACTTCTACCTGTATAACGGCAAACTCCTGGGATTTGCCTAACCTGCCAGCACCGACACAATAGCCACAGAGTAGCCGTATAGCCACAGAGCAACCATAGCCACAGTGAATGTAGCATGAGAGGCGAGGCTCCCGCGCTCCGGTCGGGGGCCTCGCCTCGCCGCACCTTGCCGCACCCAGCCTCGCCTTGCCTTGCCATACCTCGCCTTGCCGCACCTTGCCGCACCTTGCTTTGCCTCACCGCACCTCGCCTCGCCTGACCCGCAAAAAAACTGTTGCGGTAATCTACCTGCCCGTGGTATAATTCTGCATTGTCTCAAGTCATGCCATGCTGTTGACGATATAACAATTGAGCGCGTGCCGCCTTGGAGGCGCCTATTGACGGTGTTCGGCACGCGAAGGCCACCAATGTTTGGACATGAAAGGGGAATCTTCATGCTCAGGAGCCTTTATACCGCTGGGACGGCCATGCTGACCCAAAGCAGGCAGATGGACGTGATATCGAACAACCTCACCAATGTGGAGACCAACGGCTTTCGGGCGGATAACCTTGTATCGCAATCCTTTCGGGACATGCTTATCGCGCGGTTCTCCGATCCGTACGTCTACCAATCCTCCGACGTTGGACCTCATAACACGGGCATCCATATCGACCGCGTCTACACCTCGTTTACGCAGGGGACGCTGGAGAGCACGGGCCTGGCCACCGATTTGGCTTTGACGGGCGACGGTTTCTTTGTGATCGGCACGCCGGGCGGCGAGCGGTACACCCGCGCCGGAGACTTTATCGTGGACAGCTCTGGGTATCTGCTCACGCCCCTCGGCATGTACGTGATGGGCGTAGACGGCCCGGTGGTTGTGGGCGGCGACGACAATTTCACGGTGGGCCGCGATGGCACGGTGACCGCCGCGGACGGGACGCCGGCGGGGCGGCTACGCATCGTCACCTTCCCGGACAACGGCGCCCTGCGCAAGGAAAAAGACACGCTGTTTTACAATATCGATCCGGCGGGCAACCCGCCGGCCGACACCACCGTCGAGGTGAAGCAATATTACCTGGAGTCCGCCAATGTGGACGCCACGCGCGAAATGGTACAGCTCATCACGGTCTACCGCAGTTATGAGGCCAACCAGCGCATCTTGCGCATGCTGGACGAATCTTTGGGCCGGGCCGTGAACGACATCGCCAAAGTGTAGCGGGGGCTGTTTGTATGTTGCAGACGATTTACACCGGGATGCATGGGATGGTGTCGCAACAGCTCAACATTGACGCTATCGCCAACAATGTCGCCAACGTGAACACGACCGGCTACAAGACGACGCGCGTGGATTTCCGCGACGCCCTGTACCAGACCATGATAAGCCCCACCGAAAACGGGCCGGAGATCAACCTCCGGCGCGGCGCGGGCGTGCTTGTCTACCAGAACATACGCGACTATCGGCAGGGGGCGCGCCTCGAAACGGAGAGGGCGTTGGATTTCGCGCTGGAGGGCCCCGGGTTCTTCCGCGTGGAGGATCTAAACGGGGAAATATTGTACACCCGGGGCGGTTCGTACTATCTCTCCGTGGAGGGGGGCGGCGATTACCTCGTCGACGCCCAGGGCCGGTACTTGCTGGACACCAATGGCGCGCGCATCCGGGTGCAGGGGGTGGCGGCCAACATGCAATTGTCGCAGGACGGCGCCCTGACATACGCAATGCAGGACGGGACGCTGGTCAACGCGGGCGTCCGGCTGGGACTCTTTGCGTTCGACAACCGTAACGGGTTGACCGCGCGGGGGGACGGGTACTTTTCGCCCTCGGAGAATTCGGGCCAGCCCCGCCCATCCGCCGGCACGGAGGTTTGGCAGGGTTGCCTGGAGGCTTCCAACGTGGACTACAGCTACGAGGTCACCCGGCTCATCAGGGCACAGCGCGCCTACCAGCTGGCATCCCGCTGTGTCACGACAGCCGATCAAATGGCAGGCATCGTAAATACCATCAGGACCTGATATTGAAGACTTGATATTGAATTCCGAAGCACCTAGGAGGAGAAGCCCATGAACATCCGCCAATGCGATCGCTGTTCCAAGATCTTTAACTTCCAGGGCAATCGCCGCTGTCCCGCCTGCGTGCGGGAGGTCGACCAGAGTTTCGTGGATGTGCGCAATTTCCTCGACGAGTCCCCCAAGGCCAGCATCGAGGAGGTTTGCGAAGAAACCGGCGTCGACGAGGCCGATCTGCTGGGATGGCTACGGGAAGGCCGGCTGATCCTATCGAGCGCCAATGTGTCCGCGCTTCTCTGCGGGCGTTGCCACGCGCCCATCACGAGCGGGCGTTATTGCGAGAATTGCGCGGTCTGGATGAAGGCTACGCTGGAAGACACGGCCCACAACATCAAGCAAACCTCGGAGAAAGGCGCGCGTAGCCATGTATATATCCAAAAATAATGCCTTTTTTTGCGTTTGTGCGAGATAAAACCGCAAAGCTCTTTAGTTTCGTGTAAAAAATACGATATAATAGATAGAAGAGAATGAAGAGAAAACCCCCGCAATGGCTGGCCTCACGACATCACGAATCTCGCCCGCCGCCACATGGCCCGGGCGGGGCGCCGCAAGGCGTCTTGTGCGCATGACAGCATGGAAGAGGTCGGCCGGAATGAAAGGAGACGGTAACATGAAGGTGGATCACATCGCCAGCGTGGCGCCAACCGGCAACAATCAAGGACCCCAGCGCGTCAAGCCCACGCAGGAAAGCCCGGCTTGCGAGAGGGACAGCTTGGAACTATGTCAGGGCGCGGAGCAGTTTGAGGAATTCCTCAAGGCGGCCCAAAACGTCCCTGACGTGCGTACCGATCGGGTGGAGAGCATCAAGAGGCAGATCGAATCCGGCGAATACAAGGTCGATAGCAACGCCACCGCCGACAAGATCCTCGAGCAACTTGGGTTTTAGCAAATGACAGGCGAAAAGCGAGCAAAAAGCAAGCGAATGACAAGCGAATACTAAAGGACAGACAGACTTGCCGGGATGGACCCCCAGGGGGTCGTCCCGGCGAATCGCTGTCGGGGATTGTTGCCAAGCAATCTGGGCATTATCGCCATAGCAAATGAAGATTGGGAGGACAATATACGTATGCAACAGTCGATGGATCGGTTTTGCGAGGCCCTGTCGGCCGAGCGCGAGGTACACCGCGAGTTGCTTAGGCTCTCCGCGCGCAAGAGGGACGCCATCACCTCCAACGACGTTTCTTCCTTGGACAAGATCGTCAAGAACGAGGAGACGTTGCTGTCGCGCTTGGGACATTGGGAAAAAGTACGGAAGGCTTGCGTCGTGGATCTTGCCAAGGAAGTGGGCCGCCCCGCCGGGGAGATTGTGTTAAAGGATTTTTTCGAGTTTTGCACGGAGCGTCAAAAGGAGCAGTTGTCCGATCTGCACACCGAGCTGGGGGCGCTCTTGGAGAAGCAAATCACCATCAATGAGATCAACAAGCGGCTGATCGAGTCCCGTTTGGAGTATATCAATTTTTCCCTCGAAACCGCGGTGGGCGGCGGGCAGGCCGCTTACCACAACTATGGCGACGGCCAAAACGCCGTCCGCCCGCCGTCCAAAACCAGGATCATCGACCAAAAGATATAGTGAACCTCATCGCAACGACGATCGTAACGATGATCGCGACGATGATCGCGACGATGATCGCGACGACGATTCCGGCATTGCATTGACTGATTAAATTTACGGGGGTTTTTCCATGCGTTCCACCTTTTATGGCTTTGATATCGCCGCCAAGGGCCTCTTTACGGCACAGCGGCAGATGGACGTGACCGCCCACAACATCGCCAACGCGCACACGGTAGGGTATACGCGCCAGCGCATCATCCAGTCGGCCATCGAGCCCGGGAACGGGAGCAAGTGGCTACATGTGGCCACCCAGATGACCGGCGGCGGCGTGCGTATCTTGTCGGTGGATCAGATCCGCGACGCCTTCTTGGACCGCCAGTTCCGCAACAAAAACACCGAGGCGTCTTACTGGGACACGCGATACAGCACAATGTACTATATAGAGGATATCTTTAATAACCTAGCCTCCAGTTACAGTATCAGCGCCCTGCTGGGCAGTTTTTTCGGTTCCATCTCCGAATTGTCAAAAGACCCCACCGGCGGCGCGGTGCGCACGAACGTCGTGGAGACGGCGCTGTCCATGGTGACCATGCTACATAGCTACTACGACCAACTCAGCGCGCTGATGACGCAACAGGACGAGATGCTGGTGGCGCAAACCCTGCGCATCAACGATATCGGCAAGCAGGTCGCGGAGCTCAACGAAAGCATCCTCAAGTACGAGCTGAGCGGTTACGTGGCCAACGATTTGCGCGACAAACGCAATCTGTTGCTCGACGAGCTTTCCGGTTTCCTCAACATTTCCTATCAGGAAGTGCTCTGCGGCGTGAAGAACATCAACGGGCAGGAACTGTCCATGCTGGAGATACGAATCGGCGGGGATCTCTTCGTAGACGGGATAGATTGCCATACCTTGGTGGCCGCGCCGGACAATACCATCGCCAACGATATCTGGGTAGCGGAAATGCTGAAGAAATACGGCGACCCTTCCGTCGTGCCGCCGGAGGAAATGCTCCACACCGTCAGGTTCGCGACGGGCCCCAACGCCGGTAGCGACGTGAAGATCACGAACGGCGCGCTGAGGGCTTACCTGGACTTGCGCGACGGCAACACGGTGGATGTCCAGGGCATCCCCTATTTCAAGGCACAGCTGGACAAGCTGGCCGCGGCCCTGGTGGGGGAGTTCAACAAGATCCATCGGCAAGGCTGGAGCATGCCGTACACCGACAACAGCGGCGTCAAGCATGACAGCATCACGAACGTCGACTTCTTTGACCCCAGCGGCTTGACCATCGACAGCATCGCCCTGTCCGCGGCCATCAAAGAGAGCGTCAACTATTTGGCGCCGTCGAGCGTACAGGTCGTCGTCGACCCGGCCACCGGCGATTTCGAGACCGGCAACAACGAGATAGCCTTGACGCTCTATAAACTCAAGGACGCCATCGATATCGCGGTCATCGGCGGCTTTGAGAGGTACTACAATACCTTCTTGGCCGGCCTCGCTTCCGAGGTGGGCCATGCCAGGCAGGCGGCGGAGCAGGACATGATGCTCGCGTCGAGCCTGGGGGACCAGCGCATGTCCGTCTCGGCCGTGTCGCTGGACGAGGAGATGACCAACCTCATTCGGTTCCAACAGGCGTACAACGCCGCCGCCCGCGTCATCACGGCCATCGACGAGACGCTGGATGTCCTCATCAACCGGACGGGAAGGGTGGGGCTGTAGCGCGGGGGTAGCGCGGCGGCATTACGCGGCGGCATTACGCGGGGTAGCGCGGCTGTAGCGCGGCGGTATTACGCGGGGTTGCGCGGCTGTAGCGCGGGATAGAGTTTAATTTTTAGGTTTCTTCGCCTTGGAGGGGTACTTTATGGCATATCGCATTACAAATTCCATGTTAGTCAATCATTTCAATAAGAACCTGCATACGAATATGTCCAGGATGGATAAATACCAGACCCAAATGGCCACCAGCCGCAAGATTACGCGCCTGTCCGACGATCCGGTCAATGTCATGAAAAGCCTGAGCGCGCGCTCCCGGCTCAGTAGCTTAGAGCAGTACCAGCGCAATTTGTCCGACGCGCAAAGCTGGCTGACCCAAAGCGAAACGGCGGCAGGCGAGCTCAACGAGATCATCAAGCGGCTTTACGAATTGTCGGTCTCGCTGTCCAACGAGGTCAAGACGCCCGAGGACAGGCAGGCCGCCGCGTTCGAAATCAAAGAGCTGATGGCCCAGGTCGTCATCGTCGGCAACACGACGCTGGGCGACAAGTACCTGTTCGGCGGCTATAACGTGACCAGCGCGCCCTTCGCGGTCAATGCCGACGGCGATCTGACCTTCAATGGCTTGAGCATGGTCGACCCGTCCGTCCGGGGGCAGTTGGAGGCGTTGGACGATATTATCCACTACGAGATCGGCTTTGGCATCGATATGCCCATCCAAATATCCGGCGTCAATCTCATGGGGGTGGACGGCCGCAACATTTACGAGAGGATCAAAGAATTCTATATGGTCGCCTCCTCCGACGAAATGATGGAGATAAACCCCTATATCGATATCATGCAGGACTTGCAGAGGAATGTCCTCTCGGTGATGGCGGAGATCGGCGGGCGGCAGAACCGGCTGGATATGATGAAAGAACGCTTTGCGCAAGATGTGATCAATTATACGCAAATGAAGTCCGATGTGGAGGATCTGGACATGGCTGAGGCTATCATGAACTACTCCATGGCTGAAGCAGTCTACCGCGCCGCGCTCAGCGTGGGCGGGCGGATCCTGCAACCCACCCTCGTGGACTTTATGAGATAATTTATCAAGTAAGTTTTTTGGTGATAGCGATGACCAGGATTCAAATTTATCAGACCCCAGGCGCCATAAGGATCGAGACACAGCCGGCGCAGTTGCGCGTCCACCAGTCCAAGAGGCTGGCGTTGAACATCCGGCAAAACCGCGCGGCTTTGCGCGTAAACAGCCGCCCGGCGCGCCTGAACATCGACCAGAGCGCATGCTTCGCCTCTTCGGGGCTCAAATCGCCCTTGAATGTCGCCAGCGACTTCTACAGCAATGCGATGAGGTCGGGTTTCGACGCCATTTCGTCCATCGTGCGGGAAGGCTTGCGGTTTTTGCGCATCGAGCAAGGCGGCAACGCCGTCGCCGAGATCGCCCAGACGCGGGGCGTGAAGACGAGGCCGCTGGTCATGCGGGCCATGCCGTCCGTGCGGCCGCAAATCTCCGTCGAGCCCGGACAGCTCAATATGGAGTGGACGCCCCATTCGGTGGACACCTCTTGGGAGGTCATCGAGGGCCAGTCGGAATTCATCCCCCAGCAGATTTCTGTCGTCATGGACCCCTATCCGTCCATCGATATCAATGTCTTGGAAGAAGAAAGAATCACACCACCGGAAGATGAGAAGAAAAAGTTTCAACTCTGACTTGCGATTTTTCCGGCGATATGATATAACAAAGACCGTAGCGGAAGATGTCTGCGGTCCTCGATGATGAGGAGGCTTCTAAATGCGAATCAGCACAACGAGATTCGGGGACATCAACATTGCGCCAGGAAAAATCATTACGATGCCAGATGGCCTGCCTGGCTTGGATGCGTTCAAGCGTTACGCACTGCTGTCCACCGAAGAAACCGATCCCTTCCACTGGTTGCAGTCCCTAGACGCGGCCGACGTTTCCTTAGCCGTGATCAACCCCTATCTGATCTTCCCAGATTACAGGCCAATGGTTCCCGAGGAGACCTTCGAACAACTGGGCGCCGGCAACACGGAGGACGTACTGGTTCTCACTGTAGCGGTTATTCCGCGCGAATTTCGCAACATGACGACCAATTTGCTGGCCCCCATACTGATCAACACCAAAAACAATGTGGGCAAGCAGGTCATTTTGGACAGCGGCGAATACGATCTGAGACATCCAATTTTTGAAAAGGTTCGAAAGCTGGTCCAAAAAGGAGGGGCCTCGGATGCTGGTCTTGACCAGAAAAATTAACCAGTCAATTTGTATCGGCGAAGATGTTAAGGTGACGGTATTGAGCGTAGAAGGGGACAGAGTCAGCCTGGGCGTGGAAGCGCCTAGGGCGGTACGGGTTTTCCGCAGCGAGTTGCTCGAGGGGACCAAGACGGTCAACCGGGAGTCGCTGATTTCGGAATATAGGACCATTCAACGCATCAAAGAGCAACGTTGAGCAACGTGGAACAACGTTGAACAGCGTTGCTCAACGCTGACCCCGGGAGGTTTTTATGCTCACTGTCAATACGGGCGACATCTTGAGAGAGCAAGGCGAAGGCAAGGGCGAAGGCAACGGCGAAGGCAAGGGCGAAGGCAAAGGCGAAGGCAAGGGCAAAGGTGAAGGCGTAGGCGTAGGCGTAGGCGTAGGCAACACGGCGTTGCTTGAGGCCAAGCTGGGTAGCGCCCATGAATCGCTCAGGCGCGGCACCTGCGCGGGCGCCGCTTTCACGCAGTGGCTGACGTGGCCGCAGGCGTACGACCGGGACGAATACCGACGGATAAAAAGCGCCGCCGGCCGCATACAGGCCGAGGCGAAGGCGCTTGTGGTCGTCGGCATCGGGGGGTCTTACCTGGGGACGCGGGCCGTCGTCGAGTGTTTGGCCTCGCCCCATTACAACCTGTTGCCCAAAACGACGCCCGATATCTTCTTTGCCGGGAATTGCTTGAGCGCAGCCCATACCCAAGAGGTCTTCGACCTGATTGGGGACAGGGACTACGCCGTTTGCGTCGTCTCCAAGTCGGGGACCACCACCGAGCCTGCGGCGGCCTTCCGGCTGTTCCGGGCGCACCTGGAGGCGAAGTATGGCAAACAGGGCGCCCGGGGGCGCATCTACGCGGTCACCGATCGGGAGCGGGGCGCGCTCAAGGCGTTGGCGGACAAGGAAGGCTACGAGACCTTCGTCATCCCGGACGGCACAGGGGGGCGATACTCGGTGCTCACGCCCGTGGGGCTCCTCCCCATCGCGGTGGCGGGGATCGACACGGACGCGTTGCTGGCGGGCGCCGGGAGGGCTATGGAGGCATGGAACGCGGCGGACGCGTCCAGCCTCGACACGAACCCCGCCTGGCAATACGCCGCCGCCCGGCACACCCTCTACAGGCAGAAGGGCAAGTGTACCGAGATCCTGGCCTTCTATGAGCCGCGCCTCCGGTTCCTCGGCGAATGGTGGAAGCAACTCATGGGCGAGAGCGAGGGCAAAGAGCTGGGGGGCATCTTCCCGGCGACCGCCGATCTGACCGCCGATCTGCATTCGATGGGGCAATACATCCAGCAGGGCCTGCGCAACCTGATGGAAACCGTCCTGCTCATCGACGAGGCCGATACGCCGCTCGCCATCCCCTACGACCCGGACGACGCGGACGGCCTGAATTTCCTGGCGGGCAAAACCCTCCACGACATCAACCGCCGCGCCTTCGAGGGTACCTATCTGGCCCATACGGACGGCGGCGCGCCCAATATTGTCATCCGGGTGCCGCGCTTGGACGCCTATCACCTGGGGGGGCTCTTATACTTCTTCATGCTGAGCTGTGCGCTGTCCTGCCTGATGCTGGGGATCAATCCCTTCGACCAGCCCGGCGTGGAGGACTATAAAACGAATATGTTCGCCTTGCTGGACAAGCCGGGTTACGAGGCGGAAGGGGCGCGTTTGCGTGGTAGATTGTGAAAGATTTGTTAAAAAACATTAAAATTACTCTACATACGATTGCAAATCCCGTGCGTTCATGATACACTAGCCGCGCAGTCATAGAAATAGACGCAGGGGAGATGGTTACAATGGTTACTGTGATTATGGGCCTGAAAGGGGCCGGGAAGACAAAACACATGATTGCCTTGGTTAACACCGCCGTGGAGGAGGAATCCGGCCTGGTGGTGTTGATAGAGAAAGGGAAGAAGCTCACCTACGACATACACCACGGGGCGCGGTTGGTGGATTCTTCCTCTTATGACCTGAGCGGGAACGATATGCTCAAGGGGTTCATATCGGGGCTCCAAGCGGGGAATTACGATATCTCCCACATCTTTATCGACAGCCTGTATAAGATCTCCGGGCAGGCCGGCATCCCCGAGACCGAAGCCCTGCTGATGTGGATGGATGAATTTTCCCGTGTCCACGATGTCAAATTCACCGTCACCATCAGCGCGGATGTCGCCACGGCGACGGAGAAAATCAAGGGTTTCTTCTAAGGGGCAAGGGGATTTTTGTAAGGATTATTTGTAAAGGGATTTTGTTGATCAATTTTATTGCGGGCGCGTCAGGTTGGGGACGCGCCCCTGCGCATCGTAGGGGCCGCAGGCGGCAGAATACCACCCGTCCGATACGGCGATCAAACCCATCATCCGACACGTTGTAGGGGACGCGCCCCTGCGCGTCCCGCCGTACCCCGGCAACCCACGCGGCGCGTACCCCCGTCCCACGGCGTACCCCGTCACCCCGCCACCCCGTACCCCCGTCCGGCGGCGCGTCACCACGTCACCCCGTCCCACGGCGTACCCCGGCAACAATCCGTCACGGTAACCCGTCACGGCGGCGCGTCACGGATGCCGCGCCCTACGACGATCAACCCCGTCACCCCCGGCAACCCACGGGCGGCAACGATCCGTCAACCCACGGGTGGTACGTCAACACCACGTCACCCCGGCAACAATCCGTCCGGTGCGTCACGTCAACCCACGGGCGCAATGAATGCCGCCCCTACGGTGGTACGTCAACAACCTGTCAACCGTCAACCACGGAATTCTTGGAAATGAGAATTTGTATGAAGGAAATGAAAACCTGCCCGGGCTGCAAGTCCGTCTTGGCGGACGATGCCGCCTTTTGCCCGGAATGCGGGGCGCCGTACAGGGAGGCTCTGCCGCCATTTACATCCCCGCAACAACAACGGGGGCAACAACAACAACAGCGGCAACAGGTTGCTTATTGCCCCGGCTGCGGCGCCGAGATCGGCGCCGAGACGCCGTATTGCCCCCATTGCGGGAGTCCGGTTTCCGCGCCCGGGCAATGGGGATCGTTCATCTTTGACGACGATGACGACGGAAACGGCAAAAAAAAGGGGCGCCGCCTTAAAATCCGTCCTCTGTTCATAGGTGTCGCCGCCGCGGTGGCCGTGGTGGGGATAGCCATCCTCGCCTTCCTGTTGTTGCGCGGCGGGCCGTCGGGTTCGTCGTACCTGGTCTATGCCAAGGACAAACAATTGCAGTATTCCCAGCTTTCCGAATCGGGATCTTTTCAGCTGACCGCCCGGCTTTTCGACAGCGACACGCCCCACGCGATAGAATTTATGAACATGTATCCCTATGTGCTCGTGAGCAACGACGGAAGATACGTTTTTTATCCCGATCGTAGCGATAATAACACCTATACCTACTACTGGCGGGAAACGGGCGCCAAAGACGGCGACGCGACCAAGGTCGACAGCGACATCGTCGGCATCCCCTCCTTGTCCCAAGACGGCGGCAAGCTGTTCTATGTCAGGGACGAGGATATGAGCCTCTATGTATATGATCGGGCATCCGGCGAGAAGAACAAGCTCGACGGCGACATCGTCAACGTCATGGTAAACGACGCCGGCGATTATTTGCTGTACACGCGGGAGGTGGACGGCGAAGTCTCGATCTATGAAACGATCGTCAAGGGGATTATCGGCGAAAAGGAAAAGATCGACTCCAACGTGGCCATCTGCCAGGTATTTGTCAACGAAAAGAAGGTTTTCTATACCAAAGAGGAATCCCTTTATTGCAAAGAATATGGGAAGGGCAAAGAAAAGTTGGCCTCCGGCGTCACGCGCGTCCTGACGTTCACATCCGAAACCGGCGCCGACGACCCTTACCTGTACTATCTGAAGTCCAACATGACCACCAGCCGGCTCAGCAGTTTCATCAACGACGATTTGGCGAACAGCGACCAAAACCTGGTCGAACCGTCGTATCCCACGTATCCCGCCATGCCGATCATGCCCATTGAGTCCGATTACCCCGCGACAGAAACGTGGATCCCCTTCGATTGGGGCAATTTGCTGGACAGCTACGATCCCAGCGAATGGGAGAACGCGAAGCATGTTTTGGTAGCTGGTGGGCAGGTGAGCGCGATTTGGAACGAAGCGGAAGAGGAGTATGGCAACTGGGAATACACGTCGGAGGCATTCAACGAGGCCTCCGCGATGTACCTGTACGAAATGACGGTTTGGGAAGCCGAGTGCGGGAGTCTGGAGGAAACATACGAGATCGAGTGGGCCCACTATCAGGACAAGGCCAAGAGGGACGAGTTGCGCCTCGCCTTGGGCAACCCGGAAAATGCCGTATCCGTGGAGAACGTTTCCCTGTATTACTGGCAAGGCGGCGAGGAGAGGCTTATTTCTTCCCATGTGGGGTCTTGGATAGATTCTTCGACAACGGTACCCGTGATATTATATCGTAAATATGAGACGGATCAGGCGACGCCGATAAACCTTTCGGTGCTGTTAGCCGCCGCGGGTCCCCATTTCTCCGTAAGCGATGTGGTAGACGAAATACGCTGGCAGGCCACCTATGAAAGGGCCGTATCCCCGGAGGTATTTGTGGCGTTGGGGGAAAAAGAAGCCTCCCTGGGCGGGGAGAACGCGGAGCGGTGGCGGCTCGCCCCGGACGGAACCATCTATTTCCTCGACAGCTATGACTACGACAACGAATATGGCATATTGACGTCGGTGGCGACGCAAGGGCAAAGCGGCTCGCTATCCGCCCCCCTCATCATCGACGAAGAAGTTGCCTCGTACACCTTTGGCCATGGCACTTCGCGCGTCTACTATGGCAAGGGCATCAAAGACAACCACGGCGATCTGTACCGGGATGGCGTACACATTGCCTCCGATGTACATCTCTCCCCCTTATATAATTTTATGGGAACGGATACGATTTTGTACTACAAAAATTTCAGGGAGGACGCCTCGCGCGGGTCGTTGGCGATTTTCCGAGATGGATTGGAAACCGTCATTTCCCACGATGTGAGCTATTTCATGCCGACAGACGAGCAAAACGTGGCCTTCCTGGTGGATTACAACCGGGAAAGGGAGAGGGGCGACCTTTTGCTGTACAACGGGGGCGCCAGGCCTGTCACGCTGGATACCGACGTGACGGCCATGCTGTGGAACCCCGACATGGTCTGGGGCGGCAATTGGGGCGATTATTGGGGCGATTATTAATATTGGCCGCGTTATGAATGACGCGGTTACGATGTGGGGCGGCATTCTGCCGCCCCACATCGTCATCCTGCGCGTTGTAGGGGCGGCATCCTGCCGCCCGCCGTACCCCGTCACCCCGTCCGTCACCCCCGTGCGTCCCCGTCCCCCTACGGTGGTCGCGGACGGCATTCTGCCGCCCCTGCGGTGAGCAAATTCTTGACTATTGGGTCTACGAAAGGTGAGATCCTTATAAGCACGGTAGCGGTGAATTATATTTTGGCGTTCGCAATGACGGAACTCCACTGGTTCACGACATTTCCGAAAGGCCCTTCGCGACATTAGCCAAGCTGTCGCAAATCACTTGGAGCCGAAAACTTTCGTTTTCAATCACGTTCAATGTAGTTGACAATACAAATACTTTGTGCTATAAATGTTACATCGCTGGAGGTGATTTTTTTGAAGCATTATGAAAGCCTTGTTGATATGGGTTGTTTTTCGCGCGCCGATCTATCCGGTTTGACGGGTAGCGAAGCGGCGGCGAACTCCCTTATCTTTTCATATAAAAAAAAGGGGCTTATACGCGGTGTGCGGCGCGACCTTTTCGCCGCTATGAGCCTTGAAACAAAACAGCCAGTACCCGACCGTTTCGTGATCGGTTCTCGGATCGCGCCCGACGCTTGCATATCCCATCATTCGGCGTTTGAATACTATGGTTACGCCAACCAGGTGTTTTACGATGTGTATGTCGCCTCCGCCGCGCGTTTCCGCGAGTTTGAGTTTGACGGGTACACATACCGTCATATAGCTCCGGCATACCCGGCGGGGATAGAAGAACGGAACGGCGTCCGGGTGACGAATATCGAGCGGACGGTCATAGACGGTATCGCCGACTTTGAAAAGATCGGCGGGCTTGAAGAACTGCTGCGCTGTATAGAGATGATACCCCGACTGGACGGCGGCAGGCTTCTCTCTTGCCTTGACGAACGCGGAAACGGATTTCTGCGGCAAAAGGTGGGATATATATTAGAATATTATAATGACACTTTGATGCTACCTGACAGTTTTTTAGAGGCTTGCGCGGACGCTCTGCCCGGAGGCAAGAGGTATCTGTATAACGGACTTCGGCTTGAGCGGAATGTCTTAAACAAAAAATGGCGGCTGTTCACGCCGCCGGAGCTGTCGGCGGTAACGTCGCAGTGGGAGGGTGACGGACATGGAGTTTGACAGGCGTATTATTGGGAAACAGGCGCAGGAGCTTGGGTTTATCCGGGACACGTTTGAAAAGACGTACCGGCTAGCGGGGATTATGAAATTCATCGGCGGAGATTCGTTTCTTTCGGAAGCCCTGGCGCTTAAAGGCGGCACAGCTATAAACCTGACTATATTCAACCTGCCCCGCTTGTCGGTGGACGTTGACCTGGACTTTGTGTATAATCTTTCCCGCGAGGAAACGGACGGTATGCGCCGCCGAATAACCGCCGATATTGATAAATACATGGTAGCGAACGGTTACGCGCGGAGCATCATAAAATCGAAGCTACACCACACTTTAGACTCGGGCGTGTTCGTCTATCAGAACGCGGGCGGCAGGCCGGACAATATAAAGGTTGAGATAAACTATTCGCTGCGCGCCCACGTCTTGCCGCTTGTCCGGCGTCCCATTGAAACGGCTGGGATACTCGAGCCGGCGTCCGTGCTTTCGCTGTCGCCTGTTGAAATATTCGCCGCGAAGATCATCGCACTGCTCACGCGGGCGGCGGCGCGGGATTTGTATGATCTCAACAACGCAGTATATTTCGGGCTGTTTGACGAAACACAGACGGACACCCTCCGCAAATGCGCCGTGTTCTATTCGGCTGTCGCCGGCGGCGATGAACCCGCGGCGTTTGACCTTTCGCGCATGGACACCATAACATGGCACAAGATAAAAACAGACCTTTTGCCCGTCATACGCAAGGACGATAAATTCGACCTTGAAGCCGCCCAAAAACGAGTTAAGGCTTGGCTGTCGGAACTACTCGTCCTCACGGACACGGAGCGTGAATTTCTATCCGCGTTCCGTGAAAAAGATTACCGTCCCGAATTGCTCTATGACGGCGACGAACTTAAACGTGTCCGCGCTCACCCGATGGCGGTATGGAAAACGCAGCAGCGCTAACGGGACGCGCGATCCAGCGGCGAGGGAACCCTCCATACGCGGACCTGCTGGTCGAGTCCACGGCGCAAAGCTCGTCTTTCCCCAGCCTCGCGGCGCGGTGTCACAGCAAGTCCATGCGACCGGCGCGATTGGCACTATAATGGCAGATTTGTCAAGACCATTATAGTGCCACCGTTCCGTAAAACCGCCGCTCCCTTAGGACTTTGCCCAAACCTTGTGTTGGCTTAGTTTTTCGGCTTCTTCTCAAAGTGAATCAATCCTCCCAATAGCCATACGCACACGGATCCCACTGCCGCCAGCGATGCGGCGATGAGGCCCGCCGTCCCCCACAGGTTGGTCAGCCCGAAAAAGGACGGCACCAACGCGAAGGCGCCCAGGAACGCGGCGGCCATTCCGCCCAGCAGGAGGGCGCGTATGGCGTCCAGCGGGCGGGATACCCGGTATAGCAACCCCAGCCCCAAGGCGCCGGTCACAAAGGTACACACCGTGGAAGTGTCGGCGGCGTCCAATATCCCGACGGCTTCCCCCACGTAGGCGGCCAATAGGCAGACGACGACCGCCAAGGCATTGGGCACGGCGCCGGCGACTACCCGCCGGATGAGATCCCCCCGTAGCTGCTCATAATTCGGCTTGAGCGTGAGGACAAACGAGGGCGCCCCGATGGTCAACGCGCCAATCAAGGTCAGTTGTAGCGGCGTGAGTGGATACTTCCCCGGCAGGAAGATAAAGATGACCGCCAGCAACGCGGAAAAGATGGTCTTGCTCAAATAGAGCGCCGCCACTTTTTCAATGTTGTTGACGACGCGCCGGCCCTCCAGGGCCGCCGGGATCATCTGGGAGAAATCCGAGGACAACAGCACCAAGTCGGCCGCCCTGCGTACAGCCGCGCTGCCGTCAGCCATCGCGACGCCGCAGTCGGCCTCTTTTATCGCCAGAACATCATTGACACCGTCGCCGGTCATGGCGACGGTGCGTCCGTTTGCCTTCATCAGCCGGATCAAATCCCGTTTTTGGTGGGGGGACGTCCGCCCGAAGATCGTCTTGTCCGTGTCCTCCGGGCGAAGGCGCGGTGGCGGCGTCTCCGCCTGCCCGCCGGCTCCCGGCAAAAAGGTAGATAAATCCAGGATTTCCTCGGCATGGGGCAACCCCGCCTGCCCGGCCACGCCAGAAACCGTGACCGGGTCATCCCCCGAGATGACCTTGATCGAGATCCCCTGCCGATTGAAGTAGCCGAAGGTTTCCCGGGCGTTGTCCCGGACGATGTCTTCCAACAGCACGAACCCCATGCCGCGCGTCGCGCTTGCGCCCGCGTCCGTACCCGTGTCCGTATCCGTACCCGTACCCGTACCCGCCGCCAGCAGGAGCGCGCGGCGCCCGCCCCGGGAGAGCTCTTTCGCGCGGGCAACAAGCGTCCGGTCGCGTGGCAGGACATATTCGGCGGCGCCCACGAAGAGGGATCGGTTCGGAAAGCGGACGCCGCTGTATTTGCGCGAAGAGGAAAAGGGGATAACCTCGAGTGCTTCCTCGGTCTCAGGTCCCGGCCCCGGCTCCCGCAGGAACTCCCGCCGCAACGCCTCGGCAGTCCGATTGTCGCCGGGCAGGGCGCCCAACAGCGCGGCCATGGCGCGGCGCATCTCCCCCTCGGTAACCCCTTCAGCCGGGACTATCCCCGATACGGTCAACGCGCCGGAGGTGATGGTCCCGGTTTTGTCCAGGCAGAGCGTATCCACGCGGGCCAACGCCTCGATACAGGGCAAAGACTGCACCATGACCCGCCGCCGGCCCAGGTTGACGACGCCCACCGCGAAGGCAATGTTGGTCAGCAACACAAGCCCCTGGGGGATCATCCCCACCAAGGCGCCGGCCGTCCCCACGGCCGCGTCGCCGGCGGGTTCCCCGCCCCACAGCTGGGAAAAGAACAGCAACGCGCCCACCGGGACAATGGAGAACGCCAGCACGGCGACAACCCGGCCCAGCATCTGCATAATCTTTGAATTGCCCGCCTTTTCCCGCCGGGCTTCCACGCTCAACTTCGCGGCAAAACAGTTCCCCCCCACCGCTGTCGCCCGGACATAGGCCGCGCCCGCCGTGACATAGCTACCGGACATCACCGTGTCGCCGGCCTGCTTTACCACCTCGTCCGCTTCGCCGGTCACCAAGGCTTCGTTCATCTCCAGCCCCAGCACATGGGTGCAGACACCGTCCACAATCGCCTGATCCCCGGCGCCCAGCACCACCATGTCGCCCAGCACGACATCCGCCGGCGCGATCTCCTTGAGGTTGCCATCCCGTATCACCCGGGCCGTGGCGTTGCCGATGATGCTCAGCTTGTCCAGCGTCCTTTTGGCGCGCAATTCCTGAAATACGCACATGGCCGTGGAGAAAAACGCCACGCCCAAAAAGAGGATCTGCCGCCACGCCCCAAAAGCCACGAGCAGAACGGCTAGGGCGACATTCACAAAGTTGAAGGGGGTCAGGCAGTTGTCGGCGATAACCCTTCCCGCCGAACGGTTAGCCTGCTTGGGCGGCAGGTTGGCTTGCCCGCTTTGGGCGAGGCGCCGGGCTTCCCCGGCGGACAGGCCGCCTATTGCGGCGGGCTCGGGCAGGCGCGTGGGGGGGGTCACCATACATCGCCACCTCATCATTTATCGGATTTTAATTGTATGTTTTCAATATTATGTTACAATCATTCCCAATTGTCCTATAGTTTCGCCTGAATCTTTCGATATATTAGTCGGAATTGTACTTTTTGCAGCCCCTCGCGGGCCAATATTATTTCAGGGAAACGGGTGATTGGATGTATTTAAGCAAAACAGCCTTTAAACGAGACTATAAAAAGAAACTCTCCTCCATGTTCGGAAAGTCGTTGACCGACGCTTCGATCTCGGACAAGTATATCACGCTGGCCTCTTTAATCCGCGACACCATCAACGAGAACTGGGTGAACACCAACGACACCTATTTCAAACAGAATGAGCGGCAGGTCTACTATTTCTCGCTGGAATTCCTGGTGGGGAAATTCCTGGAGTCCAACCTGCAATACCTGGACGCGATAAAAACGGTGAAACAAGGCTTGGCCGAGATGGGCATCGAGCTTGACCAACTCATTGAGGTTGAGCCGGACGCGGGGCTGGGCAACGGCGGGCTGGGCCGCCTGGCCGCCTGCTTCCTGGATTCCATGGCCTCGCAGTCCTTGCCCGGGCACGGTTGCGGCATCCGCTACAAATATGGCTTGTTCTCACAAAAGCTCATCGACGGGTATCAGGTGGAACTGCCGGACAATTGGCTCCGGGAGGTCAACGCATGGGAGATCTGCAAGCCGGACAAGGCGGTCATTGTCCGCTTCAACGGGCGCGTGGAGACCCAACCCGGCCCGGACGGCCAGCCGCAGTTTGTCCAGAAGGATTATCTCCCGGTCAGGGCCGTCCCCTACGATGTGCCAATTATGGGCTATCTGAACGATACGGTCAACACATTGCGGCTTTGGAGCGCGGAGGCCGTCGAGAATATCTTTGACTTCTCTTCCTTTTCCCGCGGCGACTACATCAACGCCGTGTCCGACCGCTACGCGGTGGAAGCTATCTCCGAAGTCCTCTATCCGGACGATTCCAACTACAAGAACCGCGTGTTGCGCCTCAAACAGCAATATTTCTTCGTGTCGGCCGGTCTGCAGAGCATTGTGCGGTACTATAAAAAAACCGAGAAAGACATCCGCCAGCTGGCGGATCACATCGTCGTCCACATCAACGACACGCATCCCGCGCTGGCCGTGCCTGAACTCATGCGCATCCTGCTCGACGAGGAGGGGCTGGGCTGGGACGAGGCTTGGGCGCAGACCACGCGCATCATCGCCTACACGAACCACACCATCATGCCCGAGGCTTTGGAGACCTGGCCGATCGTCACTGTCCGCGAATTGTTGCCCCGCATCATGATGATCATCGACGAGATCAGCCACCGCTTCCGCGAGGACCTTCAAGAAGCTTACCCCGACGACCAGGTTCTCGTGGATAGCCTGGACATTTTGGGCGGCGGCGCCGTCAGGATGGCCAACCTCGCCGTCGTGGGCGCCTTTAGCGTCAATGGCGTGTCGGCCGTACATTCTGAGCTACTGAAAAACTCCGTCATGAAGGGGATGCATGAGCATTTCCCCAACAAATTCAACAATAAAACCAATGGCGTCACCCACCGGCGTTGGTTGCTTAAATCCAATCCCCTATTGACCGATTTCCTCTGCGAGTCGGCTTGCCCCAAGCTACCCAGCCAGCCAGACCGCTTGATCGACCTGCTTGCGAAGCAGGACGACCCCGTATCGCTGGAAGAGTTGCGGCAGATCAAACGCATGAATAAGGAACGCCTGGCCGCTTTCATCAAGGATCATAACGGCATCATCGTCGACCCGGACTCGCTGTTCGATGTGCAGATCAAGCGCATACACGCCTATAAGCGGCAACTGCTCAACGCACTGCATATCCTGCACCTGTACAACCGCCTGTGCGACAACCCCGACGCCGATATTACGCCGCGCACCTTCATCATCGCGGGGAAGGCCGCGCCCAGCTACTACTACGCCAAGAATATCATCAAGCTCATCAACGAATTGTCCTTTATGATCAATAAAAACCCCCGCGTGCGAGAGAAACTGCGGGTGGTCTTCCTGGAAAACTACAGTATTCCGATGGCCGAGCTGATTTTCCCGGCCTCCGATGTGAGCGAGCAGATCTCTACCGCCTCCAAAGAGGCTTCCGGCACCGGCAACATGAAATTCATGATGAACGGCGCGGTGACCATTGGCACCGACGATGGCGCCAACATCGAGATCCGCGAGCTGGTCGGCGACGACAACTTCTTCCTGTTTGGCATGGCCGTGGAGGATATCCTGCGGTATTACCACGAGGGGGGCTACAATTCCCGGAAGGTGACAGCGGACGACCCGCGGCTGTCCCGCCTCATGGGGCAGTTGCATGGCGGCCTGTTCACCCACCTGCCCCATGATGAGTTTATCAACATCGTCCGCTCCCTGCAGGACTACAACGACGAGTTCTTCGTGCTGGGCGATTTCGACAGCTACGCCGCCGCGCAAGAGCGGGTAGGGCTTGCCTACCGGGACCAGACTTCGTGGCATCGCCGGTCCCTTGTCAATATCGCGCATTCCGGCGTGTTTTCCTCCGACCGCACCATCTCCCAATACGCATCGGAAATCTGGCGCATCGCGCCCTGCAAGCCCGTCGGCATATTGGAAGACTAAGGGGGCAAGGGGATCAGGGGGATCAAGCCAGCTTGGATAGGTCTATCTCTACGCCGCTGCCGATCTTGTTGTAAGTGTAGCCGTAATAGACATACAAGTCCGCTTCTTCGGTCCCGTCGGTTAGGTTCATGCCGATGTTAATATACATTGACTTTGGCATAGAATTGCCGTCGGTTTTCAGGATCATCTCGATGTCGTCATACGTAACGACGATGCTATCGTCCAGTTCCGCTAACGCTTCGCCGAGAATCTCTTCGAGGTACGACTCCATTTTGAAGCCACTGAGGTGGATGACTGTCTCGGTGTCCGCTCCGACTTGCTCCGTAGACCAAGAGACCATGTCGCCCATGGCAAAGTCCGGGATATTCATGGCAAAGTCTAGCTGCTCGTCAAAGAAGGATTGATCGAGGCTCTGCTCCTCGCCGTCGACGACGCAGTAGATCCGCTCCCCATCCGAGACAATCTCAATCACACTGCCGCCTTCCATGCCGGACATGTCCAAGTCTATGGAGTAGGCGATAATATTGTCCCCAAAGTCTTTCATTTTGATGTTCCCGAACATGTTCGCCGTCATGTTCTCGCTGGGATCTGGCGCGTACAGGTACATATCCATGGTGATATCCATATCGAATTGAGAGTGGCTGCCCTGCGTCGCCTCCAGTTTTTCTATGAAACCGGTGTAGGCGGCCATGGCCAATTCTTGGGGGTCGGTGATGTTGCCCGTCTCCGTAGGGGGCGGATCGTCTGTGGGCGTGTCGCTGGGAGGGGGTGTGGGCGAGTCGGGCGCATCGGGCGTAGGCGACGGTGTTTCCTGGCCGGGATCCGAGGTTGGGGACGATACAGGCGGCGCGTCTGGGATAGTGAGCACGCAGGACGTAGCCATGGAGAGCACAACGCATATGAGCAATAAAAATGCAACTTTTTTCATCGTAAAATTCCCCTTTCTTTAGGGCGCCCCTATTTCATGATTCCCTGGCTCCTGGCCATTATTATATCAGACAAAGAGTGGAAAAGCAAGCGAAAACCGCATACGTGAAAACCGTGTAAACCGCATACGTGAAAACCCCATACAGCGAAGAGCCGCGTCATGAATGACGCGGCTCTTCGTGTAGACCGCGCTGAGGCGTCACCCCCGGCGCGTCAGGGATGCCGCGCCCTACAAACATCCCAACCTCCGTCATCCTGCGCGCGGCCTGTCCTGCGCGGTAGTCGCAGGATCGCAGGATCCATAACCCATGCGCGGCCCGCCGCGGTTACGGTAGTCGCAGGATCGCAGGATCCACGTCATCCCATCCCCTGCGCCATGGGTCGTCAAGGATTTCTATTAGCTGTCCCGCCCGCTGCCGGATATATGCCTGTATGATCTCCATCCGTTCAAAATCCCAGTTGTATCGGTTGTGCCGC
>WRCJ01000014.1 GCA_009784085.1 Oscillospiraceae bacterium
CGCCGGGTTGTTACGTCAGGCGGTGGAGGGGACTGAAATGCTGTCCAATATCGATAAAGCGCAAATCCTGTCCGAAGCGTTGCCCTATATCCGTCGCTACCATCACAAGACCGTGGTCATCAAATACGGGGGCAACGCCATGCAATCCCATGCATTGCGGCAGGCGGTCATCGGCGACGTGGTCCTGCTGTCCCTGGTGGGCATCCGGGTGGTGGTGGTACACGGCGGGGGCCCGGAAATCAGCGATATCATGGAAAAAACCGGGAAGAAGCCGGTGTTTGTCGACGGCCTGCGCCACACGGATCAAGAGACCATGCAATTGGTGCAGATGGTGTTGTGCGGGCGCGTGGGCAAACAGTTGGCGCAACTCATCGGCGAGATGGGCGGACGGGCCCTCGGGCTGTCCGGCCTGGACGGGCGGCTCCTGACGGCGCGGCGGACGGGGCGCGATCTGGGCTTCGTGGGCGAGATCACCCGCGTCGATCCCGCGTCGGTGATCCACGCGCTGGCCGGCGGGTATATCCCGGTGGTGTCCACGGTGGCTTGCGGCGAGGAGAACGGCGTGGTGTACAACATCAATGCCGACACGGCCGCCGCCCGGCTGGCCGCCGCCCTGGGCGCCGAAAAGCTGATACTGTTGACCGACGTGCGCGGCTTGATGCGCGACCCCCGTGACGAGGGCACGCTCCTCCCTGTGGTCAGGCTGTCCGAGGTCCCGCAACTTATCAAATCCGGCGTGGTGGCCGGCGGCATGATTCCCAAGGTGGAATGCTGCGTCGAGGCGGTGCGGCAAGGCGTATCCCGCGCCACCATTTTGGACGGCCGCGTCCCCCACGCGATACTCATCGAGATGCTGTCCGACGAGGGCCTCGGGACCATGATCCTATGACCCTAAGATACTATGATCCTATGATATACACGGTCACTACGCCTTGCTCTTGATGGATCTCGCCCTGAGTTTTTTGTATATGGCCGGCAGGAGCCTGGAGACATTTCGCTTCAGCGAGACGACCATGAGGTGCCTCCGGCGTCGCACGGCGCCAATGAGCCCCCTCGGATGGCGTTTACCCATGATTTTCCCGTCCAGCCGCGCGATTCTCCGCGCCAGATCGTCCCCCTCATACTTTTGGTAGATCTTCCGGTATTTGCGAATCAGCTTGAGAAAGCCGAACTTGACGTACATGAAGTCGCGCCTCGGGTAGTTGGGCATGCGGAGCTGTACGGGATCGTGCGGGCTGACCGATGGATCCAGGAATCCCGCCTCTTCGGCAATGCGCCTGATCTCGGTGGCGGGATAGGGGAAGAAGTTGCTCGCGATGACGTTGTCGGTGTGCATCCTCGCGTTGAGTTTGATGGTTTCCAGGGACAGCGCGAGGGTCTCAAAGGGCAGGCCGATGATGTTATAGGTGTAGACGATGATGCCAAACCGTTTCAGCATATGGGATACTTCGATGATATGCTCGTTTTTCATGACGCGCTTGAGGTATTTCTTCCGAAAATCCTCGTTGCCGTTTTCCAACCCGATGGTGACGAGATAACAGCCGGAATCGGCCAATTCGCGGGCCATCTTCTCATCCAAATGATCAAAACGCAGGTTACAGGTGTATTTTTTGCCGATCCTCTCCTTGTATAACGCCGTGAATGCGTAGAACCAATCCGTGTACATGTTGAGGATCGCGTCGTTGAAGTTGAAAGCCTCGATCTCTGGATCCTTTTCCAGCACCTTTTCCAACAGCGCGACGGCGTTTTCCGGCGAGCGGAACCTCGTGTAGCGTTTCTTGTCCGGGTAAATGTTGCGTAGCTGGGCGTTGGCGCAATACGTGCAGGAGTAGAGGCAACCCCTGCTGACGATCACTTCGGCTGTGTTCTGCGTGGCGTTGCTTTTCAATCGGCGGATATTAAACAGATCCAAGTCGGGGAAGGGTAGCGTGTCCAAGTCTTCGACAAACGGCCTCACCGGGTTTTTGCATATGGTGCCGTCGTCGCATTTGATCCAAAAACTGTCGGATTTCGTGTCGGGCTGGCCGCTTTGGGCAAAACTGTCCACGAAATCCAGCGTGACATATTCCCCTTCCCCCAGGCACACCGCGTCTATGCCCCGCAATCCGATCACTTCGTCCGGCGCCAGGGAAGGATGGTATCCGCCCGCCATGACGAAGACGCCGGGGAGGGCCTCGTCCAGCCACCCGGCCATCTCGGCGACGAAATCCAACGCGCTGGTGCGGACGGTGAACCCGATGATGTCGGGCGAATAGGACTTCACGCGCTCGATGAACCCCTCTTTGTCCGGCATGTATGTCTGATGATAGAGGCAGGTGTTGTGCCCCCCTCGCCGGAGTACGGCCGATATGGACGCAATCCCTTCGTTGTAGTTGCCAGGTATGGTCTTGATGTGCCGGGTCGCTTCCAGAAAATCCGGATAGATAAACAGGAAATTCACCTTACCCATGCCTCGTTCCTCCCTATGAGTTGCCGCAGTAGCCTGATTATAGGACTTTGTCATCCCATTATAGCATAGTTTCTAAAAAAAACAATCATTTATGGAGGGGATAGCTAATGAATGTTACCACGCTTACC
Source organism: Oscillospiraceae bacterium (assembly GCA_009784085.1). Taxonomy (GTDB): domain Bacteria; phylum Bacillota; class Clostridia; order Oscillospirales; family UBA929; genus JAIRTA01. The sequence goes on from WRCJ01000014.1 coordinate 2,578, forward strand.
ACGCTCAAAGCGCAATACGACGCTTACATCCTGCCCACCTACGCCCGGCGCGACGCGGCGTTCGCCCGGGGCGTCGGGTGCCGCCTGTACGATGTTGACGGGAAGGAATACATCGACATGTCGTCGGGCATCGGCGTCAATTCGGTGGGCTATGCCCATCCCGATTGGGTGGCCGCCGTCGCCGCGCAGGCGGGTACGCTGGCCCACGCCTCCAACTTGTTTTACACAGAGCCGGCCGCGCGGTTGGCCGAGCGGCTGTGTGCGCTGTCCGGGATGGCCGGCGCCTTTTTCGCCAACTCGGGGGCCGAAGCCAATGAGGGTGTTTTCAAGGTCGCCCGCAAATACAGCGAGAGCAAATATGGGGCGGGGCGGGCTACCATCGCCACGCTGACCGGATCCTTCCATGGCCGCACGCTGACCACCTTGGCCGCCACCGGGCAGGGTAAATTCCATCGGCAGTTCAACCCGCTCACGCCGGGGTTCCTCCACATACCGCCCGGGGATATCGACGCGCTCCATGCCCTCCCCGGCGACGTGTGCGCCGTCATGCTGGAGCCCGTGCAGGGGGAGGGCGGCGTCTGGCCGCTGGAGGCCGGCTATGTCAAACAGGTGGAAGCGTTGTGCCGGGAACGGGACTGGTTGCTCCTCTGCGATGAGGTGCAGACCGGCATTGGCCGCACGGGCCACTGGTTTGGTTTCCAGGGGCTGGGCATAACGCCGGACGCCCTGAGCTTCGCCAAGGGGATCGCGGGGGGGCTTCCCATGGGCGGGTTCTTGGTGGGCGAGGGACTGCGCGGCGTATTGACGCCGGGCGACCACGCCGCCACCTTCGGCGGCAGTCCGCTGTGCTGTGCCGCCGCGCTGGCCACATTGGATATCTTGGAGGGCGCCTTGCCGACGGTCCTGCAAAAGGGGGAGGCCATCCGCGCCCGGATCGAGGCCATGGGGCTGCCGAATGTGGCGGGCACCCGGGGCCGGGGGCTGATGATTGGCGTATCGGTAACCGGGGGCGAGCCCTCCGATTGGAATGACAAGCTTCTCGAAGCCGGCCTTGTCGCCCTGACCGCCGGCACCGACGCGCTACGCTTCCTCCCGCCGCTTATCATCGGGGAGGGCGACATCGAAGCGGCGCTTGCGATCTTCGAGAAGGTGATGAGGGGAGGATCTACCCAATGAAAAAAGATTTGACGAAAATGCTCGATTTATCCCAGCAGGATGTCTTGGATATCCTGAATCTAGCCGACCAGATGAAGTACAACCTCAAGCATGGCCGGGAGCATGCGGTGCTGCGCGGCAAGACATTGGCGATGATCTTCCAGAAGGCTTCCACCAGGACGCGGGTCTCCTTCGAGACCGGCATGTACCAGCTGGGGGGGCAGGCCCTGTTCCTGTCGGCCAATGATTTGCAGATCGGGCGGGGCGAGCCGGTGGAGGATACGGCGCGGGTGTTGTCGCGCTATGTGGATGGCGTCATGATCCGCACCTTCGCGCAAGCCGAGGTGGAATCGCTGGCCCAATGGGCCTCGATCCCTGTTATCAACGGGCTGACGGACTTCGCCCATCCCTGCCAGGTGCTGGCCGATCTGATGACCATCCGGGAACACCTGAGCGCGTTGGAGGGCGTGAAGCTTGCCTATATTGGCGATGGGAACAATATGTGCAACTCGCTGATCGTGGGCGGCTTGACCTGCGGCCTGGCCGTGTCGGCGGCCGTGCCTGCGGGCTACGACCCGGCGCCGGAGGTGTTGGAGTTCGCCGTGCGCTACGGCGATGCGTTTACGCTGACCCGTGACCCCAAAGAAGCCGCCACCGACGCCGATGTGCTGGTGACCGACGTATGGGCCAGCATGGGGATGGAGGGCGAAGCGGAAGCACGCCGCATGGCGTTTCGCGGTTTCCAGATCAACGCGGGGCTGATGGATTTGGCCCGCCCAAAGGCCATCGTGTTGCACTGCCTTCCGGCGCACCGGGGCGAGGAGATCACCGCCGAGGTGTTCGAGGCCCATGCCGGGGAAATATTCGACGAGGCGGAGAACCGCCTGCACGCGCAGAAGGCCGTCATGGCGTTGCTGATGGACGGGGAACAGTAAACAGCGAGCAAATTCAAAGGATCATCAATTCGTGGCCCAGCTTGGTGAGGTTCTCGCATCCGGTTTCGGTGATGACAATGACATCCTCGATGCGCACGCCGAAGCGGCCGGGCAGGTAGATACCCGGCTCGGCGGACAACACGGCGCCGACGGGCAGGGGGGCGCGGTCCGACGGCGACGCGCCGCCGGGTTCGTGGACTTCCAGCCCCAGGCAGTGGCCGAAGCCATGCCCGAAATACGCGCCATACCCCGCCTCGCTGATGACCGCGAGAGCCGCGTTATGAATATCGGCGCCTGTGACGCCGGCATGGGCTACGGCTATGCCGGCTTCCTGGGCGCGCAGGACGGTATCGTAGACCCGGCGCATCTCCTCGGTGGCGTACCCGAGGGCCACCGTACGCGTGGTGTCCGAGCAATAAGATTGGGACACCGCGCCGAAATCCAGCGTCAGGAAATCCCCTTCGCGAAGCGGCCTGTCGCCGGCCCTGCTGTGGGGCAACGCCCCGTTGGGGCCGGACGCCACGATGGGGTCGAAGGCCAGGCCGTCCGCGCCCGCCGTATAGAGATGATGAATCAGCGCGACCAGTATCTGCCTTTCGGTCAGGCCGGGGCGAATCTCCGGAAGCAGGTTGGCAAACGCCGCCTCGGCGATGCGCTGGGCGGCCCGCATCTGGTCGATCTCCCCTTGTGATTTGACATACCGCAACTGATCCAGCCATTTCTGCGCCGAGATGAATCGTACGTCGGGCCAGGCTTCGCGCAGATCCTCATATTGCCCGACCGTGAGCGTGCGCCGCTCAAAGCCCAGCGACTTCACGCCATGTTCCGCGAGCTGGGCGCCGACCAGTTCCTTGTAACCCACTTGGAATGTGATCACTTCGACGTCAAACCCTGTCACGCTGTTTCTCGCGGCCTCGATATAGCGGGTGTCGGTGAACAAGGAACCGGCCTGCCGCGTCACCAAGACCATGCCGGCAGACGAAAAAAAGCCGGTCGCGTAGAAACGCGCCTCCGGCGAGGTGAGGAGCAGGGCATCGAGCGCGCTGTCCACGAGGAGCTTTTGCAGGGCGGGCAAACGGTTTATGCGGTTTATGCGGTTTATATGGGTCATGCGGGATTCCTCTTTCGTCGTATTGCCTCGCGGATAAACGGGCTTTCCAGCATGCGCCGCAAGGAGAACAGGATATGCCCCTTCAAGCGCAGGGGACGCACCAGGATGGCGACCATCCCGCATCGCTTGGCGCCCCAAACGTCCGTGAACACTTGATCGCCCAATTGCGCGATACTGCCCGGCGGTAGCGCGAAGACGCGAATCGCCTTATGGTAACCATCGCGGCGCGGCTTGCCGGCGCGGAAAACATAGGGCACGCCCAGTGGCTCGCAGAAGGACATGACCCGTTTCTCGGATCCGTTGGATACGATGACGACGGGGATCCCCCCGTCCGCCATGCGGCGCACCCAAGAAATAACCTCGGGCTGGGGTTTGGATTGCCGATAAAATGCCAGCGTGTTGTCCAAGTCGACAGCCAAACCGCGCACGCCACGCGCCAGGAGCCATTCGGGCGTGATATCCTGTATGTGGTCGAAGACCTCATCGGGGACAAGGTTGTCGGCGAATCTTTTTCTAGACATTTTCCACCTTATGATAGTTTATCAGGCAGCCAGCCAGGATGATGTCGCGCTCGTTGCGCGTCAGATTGGGCAGTGTCAAGACGATGGGTAGATCGGCAACTGCGGGCTGTTCGGCATCCTCACCCCCGGGTGGTTCGGCGTCCAGGCGGCGCAACTCGGCAGGGATGGCTTCCGCATCCCCCGCCAGCGCGCTTCGCAGGCCGCGAAGGCGGATTTTGTCGCCCACGCGAAGGGGGTTGGTCGGCATATCAGTCCATATGAAGGGTAACATACCCCAGTTGATCAGGTTGGAGCGGTAGCGCGAGGTGGCGTATTCCGCCGCGATGTTGGCAACGCCCCCCAGCACCCGCTGGCAGGAAGCCGCTTGTTCCCGCGCGGATCCGTCGCCAGGCCGGATGGCGGCCACCGCGCTACCCAGGGCGGGCTTTGTCGGGGAGTGGGTACGGCGTAAATTCTCGTTTTTAAGAATTTCTTTGGCGCGGGCCACGTACCCGGGATCCTTCCGCGACAAAGTGAATTCGGCCAAGCGATACGGGTTGGAACGGTAGGAGGAGGTTTCCCCCGAGGGAATCAGCTCGTCGGTGGTGGTCACCGGGTCGGTGAGGGAAGCCGCGATGGTGATCACCAAATCATCGGGGAGCGGCGGGAAGGCCGGCCAGTCGGCGATGCCGGGGCCGCGAATCAGGGGGGTGTCCGGCTTGGGGCACCCCACGCCGTAGAACACCCTTTGCGCGTAGGGCGCGTTATCGTAGACGTAGTCGGAGGAATCTTTGTTAGCGGCAGGAGGGGGCTGGGGCAAGTCGTCGGCGGCGGTGATGGCGCCGCCGTTTCGCGCGGTGGCGGCGATGGATCGGGCATCCATCAGGGCGACAAAGGCGGCCTGGCCCTCGCCGGGTTTACTGCCCTCACGGTTGGGGAAATTGCGCGTGGCATGGCGCAGGGACAGCGCATTGTCGCCCGGCACGTCGCCTGCGCCGAAACAGGGGCCGCAGAAAGCCGTGCGGACTGTGGCGCCCGCTGCCATCAAGTCGGCCAGGGCGCCCGATCGCGCCAAGGCCAAGGCCATGGGCTGGCTGGCCGGATAGATGGACAGGGCGAAGGGGGAGGGCGACGCATCGAAAAGGGCCGCATCGTGTAGGGGCGCCTCGCGCAGGGGCATGCCGCGCAGGATGTCCCGCACGGCCATGATGTTCTCGTACAGCCCGCCCGCACAGCCCACCACCACGCCTTGGTCGGCGAATACCTGGCCGTTTTTCGCTTTGCCATGCAACAGCGGCACCGGGATGCCCCATTGCCGCGCGGCCTCGTGCGATATATCGTGTAGGAGTTCGGGCGCGTTCTGTTTGAATTCGGCGATGGTATAGGCGCGGCTGGGGTGGAAGGGGAGGGCAATCATGGGGCGAATCTTGCGCAAATCTATTCTGACCAGCGCGTCATAATAGGATACGTCAGCCGGCGCCATAGGCGCATAGCCCTGGGGACGCCCAAAGCGGGCCAACTCCTCATTAACGCGCCCATCGGTCTGCCATATGCTGGACAAGCAGGTGGTTTCGGTGGTCATCACGTCGATGCCGTTGCGGAAATCCATGCTGAGGCCCTCGATGCCCGGGCCGATAAATTCCAATATCCTATTTTTAAGAAATCCGTTCCCGAACGTGGCGCCAATCAGCGCAAGTGCTACGTCATGAGGGCCTACGCCCGGGTTGGGGGCGCCTTCCAGCCAGATGGCCGCCACCTGGGGAGGGGGGATGTCGTAGGTGCGGTTCATGAGTTGCTTAACTAACTCAGGACCCCCTTCCCCAAAGGCCAAGGTGCCATAGGGACCGTAGCGGGTATGGCTGTCCGAGGCCAAGATCATCTTGCCGGCGCCGGCATACCGCTCGCGCATATATTGGTGGATAACGGCCAGATGCGCCGGCACGTACTCGCCGCCGTATTTCTGGGCCGCGGAAAGGCCAAACGCATGGTCGTCTTCGTTGATGGTGCCGCCCACGGCACACAGGCTGTTGTGGCAGTTGGTCAGCACATAGGGCAGCGGGAACCGGTCCAGCCCGATGGCGCGGGCGGTCTGTATGATGCCTACATAGGTGATGTCGTGGGAGGCTATGGCATCGAACTTGAGGCGATAAACCCCCGGTATTTCCGATATGTTATGCGTGCGCAGGATAGAAGCGGCCATGGTGCCGCCACGCGCCTCCTCGGGCGCCGGCAACCCGGCGGCGCGGGCATTCTCAATATCGAGGAGTTTGCCGCGCGACAGGTAGATGCCTTCGGGGTGGATGGTGATCATAGGAACCTCCTGGTACCCTTATATTTTGTGTAATTATTTTTCTGTTTGATCAAGGATATAAAGCAACACGCCCACGACATTTTGCGCGGAGACGGTCATTTCGGAGGTGGAGGAGCGGGGCAGGATATAGACGTCGTTGCCAAGCGGGACGCAATCGTCATAAACCACACGCATCCGTTCCTCGGCCAAGGCTTCGACGGCGCCTGCGCTTTCCGCTTCCCCGGAATAGGCATAGCCCTCGACGACCAAAACCCAGCCGTTCTTATTTTTGCCGGCAATGGTCTCCATGAAACGGCGCAAATCAGATTTGCTTTGCTCGGTCAAATGGCCGCTGGACATGGGGAACAACAGCGCGATACCGTCCTGGGGGGGAGATAGGCCGCCGGCGCCGCCGGTGGGAAGAGGGCCGGGCGGGCTACCGGTGGGCGGGTTGCCGGTGGGCGGGTTACCGGTGGGCGGGCTGACCGTGGCGGTCGGATTATCTGTGGGCGGGTTGACCGTGGTGGTCGGGCCGTCCGTGGTGGGCAGGTTGCCGGTGGGCGGGTTGTCCGTGGTGGTCGGGCCGTCTGTCGGGCCGTCCGTGGTGGCCGCGTTGTCCGTGGATACCGGCGCCGTTGCGGGCGGCGTGTTTTCGGCAGGGGACGCGCCGACTTCCCCGGGATCCGATGGCGCCGGCGTCCCGGTTTGTCCCACAGGCGGCGAAGGTAGCCCGATGTTTGGCTGATCGCCATCCGGCTGGCGCGCAAGGGTGAGGATAGCGGTGACGGAAATGAAAAACACAAAAAACAAAAGGGTTATCAAGATGAACCCTTTTGTTGTCAAATGATATCCTTCCATACGCAAAATACCCTTCTACAAGCTCTACAAGTGCTTATCAAGTTATTTCGTGATGAAATCCAGGATTTTTTTCAGACGTTGCGCCTCATTTTCGATAGAAAGAAATTGCTTTTTATGCAGGTTTTTTCGTTCGGTGATCACGGCGCGGACGAGTTCAATCTGACGCTCCAAGTCGGCGATGGTTTCATTTTGCTGTGTGACAATGACGTCGGTCCTGGCAGCAAACTCGCCCGCGTATTCGTTGAGCTTGGATACACGGTCGATACCATCGCTTAAGAGTTTGTCAAAATCAAATCCGGATGCCTGCACGATGCGCACAATGATACTGCGGCGCAAATCGGCGGGTAGCGAGTCGGGCAGGGTTTTGATGTACTCCTCCAAGAGGTACACCGTGTCTATGCCGCCGGTTTGCATCTGGAAGAGATAATACAACTCGTCGATCTCCAGATAGCGTTCCACGGGTTCCGGCTCCGAGGGCGTGTCGTCCCAGAAATTGTCGCCGAGCGAAGAAATGGCCGACGGTCCCGTGTAGGTATAGGCGCTTTTGTCCCCTTCGGACGCCGCTGTCGATACGGGTGCCGCAGATTCCGGTATGACCGAACTTGGCGCGGCCGGGCTTGGCACGGCAAGGCCCGGGGCGGCGGCAACGGCGGCGGCGGCGGAGGCACCGGTGGTGGTGGCGGCAACGTTGGCGGCGGCAACGTTTGCGGCGGAAGCGGTGGGAACGGCAGGGGGCGCGGCCATCGTCGGCGTTTCGACATTGGTCAAGGCTTGATTCGGCGTAGGCTGCGCGTCCTCGTCCTTCTTGATCATCCCCATGCGTTCCAGCATGTCTACCATTCTGCGGTTATCCTTCTTTGCGGCCATAACGAAAACCCCCGATCCTTCGTTTGTTCGGAATTATTCTATAATAAGAAAGTACAGTTTGTCAAATAATTTTACGTTTGTTTTTATAAATTCCCGCAGCTTTTTTGGATTCTCTATGTAATAACCTATTATCGATAGAAATCGCACTGTACAAAAGTCGTTTTTTCGGATAAAATGGATAGTAGTACATGAAATTTATGTGGAGGCGATAGACGCATGATGTGCTTACGCTGTCACAGGATGGTTTATAACGACGCGCGGTTTTGCCCCTATTGCGGCGTAACCGTTCATTTGCCGGAGGAGACGCTCCCGCCGCCCAAGCGGTTGTTGCCTTGGCTGATTGCCCTGAGCGTTCCGTTGGTCAACATCCTATTTGCCTGCCTTTGGGCGTTTCGGAAGGAGCCGGACAGCCGCAGGAACCTGGCGCGGGCATCGTTGCTCATCATTTTTGCGGGTTGGGCGGTATTCTTGGGGATTATGCTATGTCTATTGCTCTGGAACAGATCCGCCATCGAAGCGATCGTGGGTCTGTTCCGATAAACATCAACGTCACCAGCGTCATCAATCGCACCAATCACAACATATGCACCAACGTCATCAGTCACATCAACGTCACCAACGCATCTATTATCGGCTGGAGGTGTTTTTTATGGTGATCGGATTGTATAACGAATCCTTCTATCCTATCTTAGACGGTGTTGTCACAACGGTCAACAACTATGCCTATTGGCTGAACCGGAAGCATTGCCGCTGTTTTGTCGTAACCCCGCGTTCGCCCAAATACAGGGACGACCACGCCTATCAGATCGCCCGCTACCAGTCCATACCTGTGTTCGGCCGCTACCCGTACCGTGTGGGGCTTCCGGCCTTTGACTCGCGTTTCCGCACGTGGCAGAAGCGACAGCCGATGGATTTGGTGCATGCGCACTCCCCGTTTTTTGCCGGCCATGAGGCGTTGCGGATGGCGCGCAAGCGCGGGATACCGCTGGTGGCGACCTTTCACACGAAGTACTACGATGATTTTTTGGAAACGACCAAAAATAAAATCCTCTCCAAGACGCTCCTGGACGTTGTCGTCCGGTTTTTCCAATCCGCCGATGTCGTATGGACGGTGAATCAGAGTACGACCCAGACGCTCTATGAATATGGTTACCGGGGCGATGTCGAGGTCATGCCCAACGGGGTGGACGATTTTGGATTCCAAACGACAGGCGGGCTTCCGACGCCTCGCTTTCGCGAGACGTTCGGTATCAAACCGGATATCCCGTTATTGTTGTACGTAGGCCAGTTGGTTTGGCAGAAGAATATCAAGACCATGCTGGAAGCCGTCGCGCTTTATAAGGGCAAAGTTAATATGAGCAAAACCGCGGGATTCCCCTTTCAGCTGGCGTTGGTGGGCGACGGCGCGGCCCGCGGGGACATCCGCCGCATGATCTCTGCCTTGGGCCTGTGCGACGAGGTTGTGCTGACCGGGGCGATTTCGGATAGGGTGCTGTTGTCGCAGGCTTATCGCAGCGCCGATCTGTTCCTGTTCCCTTCGGTATACGACACGGCGGCGCTGGTCGCCCGGGAAGCGGCTTTCTTTGGGTTGCCGTCGATCCTGATAGAGGGCGCCAACGCCGCCGAAGATATCGTCCACGGCGACAATGGCTTCCTGTGCGAAAACACCCCCGAGGATTTAAGCGACTGTATCCACATGGCCTTGCGTGACGATGAACTCAGGCGAAAGGTCGGGCAGAGGGCCAAGCAGACGCTGCCGGTTTCCTGGGAGGAAATCGTGGAGAAGGCATATGGGCGATACGAGGAGATTGTGGAGGAGCATAAACACAGGCGCGATGCCCTGAAAGCCCGATCCACCCGAGGGGAGACCCGATCCACCCGAGGGGCAGCGAGAGGGGAGACGAGAGGGGAGAAATGATTTGCTTTCCCGTGATGCATGGCGTATAATGGTAAATGGTACGGAAAGGGAAGACCTGCTTTGAAAGAAAGACAGCGGCATGAGATTAAGTATTACATCCACCCCGTCCAGTATGAAATCCTGAGGGGCCGGGTGGGCGCGGCGCTTTCGAGGGATCCCCATATGCCGGACGCGGATGGTTATCATGTGAGATCCTTGTACTTTGACGATATATACGATTCGGCGTTAAAAGAGAAATTGAGCGGGATAGAAAAGAGGAAAAAATACAGGGCCAGGATCTACGACCTGCGACGGGATGACATCAGGCTCGAATGCAAGAAAAAAGAGGACGTTTATATCACAAAAAGAACCCTCAGAATCGACGAGGACACATATAACCAACTGCTTGACAACCGCTTTTGCTGTGCAGGGATCGAGATGCCGCCGGATTTCACCTTCGACTTCAAGACAAAAATCCTCAGGCCTGTCGTCATTGTGGATTATATGAGGGAAGCATACATCTATGCCCACGGGAATGTTCGCATTACATTTGACAAGAGGCTGGAGACAAGCGTCGATTCTTTGGATATATTCGATAAGGAAATATTCACAACAAGAGTATTTGAAGATGATCTAGTTGTTCTAGAAATTAAATTTGATGCCTTTTTGCCCAGTTTTATAAAAGACTTGCTCAGGGTTGAACATTTTAACAAATGTGCGATATCAAAGTACGCGCTCTGCCGGCAAAAGATGTACAAACATTTTGCCAGCGGTAAGGGCGCCCCGAACTGAGGGCGCCTCGATAAGGGAATGAAGGGGAACAGGGAAGATGACTACCTTTAAGGACATCCTCAAGTCGAGTTTTTTGGATCTGGAAAACTTCCTGAAAATAGACCTGACAACGGCTTTTTATTGCATGATCGGAAGCCTAGTTTGCGGTTTGCTGATCTATATTGTATATAAGTATTTCTACAAGGGCGTAGTATACAACAACAACTTCAATATCCTGCTGGTGATGGTGTGCGTTGTGACGACTTTTATCATTATGGTCGTCAGCAGCAACGTCGTGCTGTCGTTGGGCATGGTGGGCGCGCTCAGTATTGTCAGGTTCCGGACCGCCATCAAAGATCCCTTGGATACCGGGTTTATCTTTTGGGCCGTAGCCGTGGGCATTGCCTCGGGGGCAGGGCTGTATGGGGTCGCTATATTTGCCTCTGTTCTCATCGGGATCATCTATGTTTTGTTGACCAAGCTTATCAGGATGAAGTCATTGTATCTCCTTATCCTGCATTATGACAATGAGGCGGAAGGGGATATCTTCGACAATTTAAGCGGCATGAAATATAAAATTAAAAACAAATCCGAGTCGGGAAAAGGATGTGAAATGATCGTTCAGTTTTCCACGAAGAAATTGGACACAAGCATGACGGGGAAGCTGAGGAGCATCGGGGGGATTCACAGTGTATCCATCGTGGAGTATGACGGGGATTACGCGCAATAGGATTACGCGCAGTAGGAGTATGACGGGGGCTGGGCGCCATAGGAATAAGCGAATATGAGAACTACGAATAAGCGAATCAGGATTTTTGTCGTTTTCCTTGCCGCCCTGGGCCTGCTTTTTGCGCTCGATGCGCTGGATGTCGGCATGGCAATCAGCCTATCGGGTGGCGAGATACGTTTTTCGGGCAAAACGTTTTTCTTAGACCGGGATGAGATCATCACATTGGGGACAAGGGCGTTTTACTCGGAAGGCGACATATATTATACGTTGGACGGAAGCGAACCCACCATCGATTCTGTCAAATATGTCGACGGCATTGCGCTGCGGTGCGGGGACGATGTCAAGGTATATACAATCAAGGCAAAGATCATCAGTGACAAAAAAGAGAGCGATACCTATGTCCAGTCCTATTTTGTCAGCCGTGACATCCACAATCGGTTCCACAACTTGGTTTTCGCCATCTCGACAGATCCGGACAACCTATACGGATATAAAAACGGGATCCTGGTAGAGGGAAAAGTGCGGGATGATTGGATAAAAAAGAATCCGGGCAAGGAAATAACCAACAGGACACCAGCCAACTACACTGTCAGGGGAAAGGAATCGGAAAGGGAGGTGTTTGTGGAGGTCTTTCGGGCTGACGGCGCCAAGATCATGAGCCAGCGCATGAATATGCGGGTCAGCGGCGGGACATATACCAGAAACAAAGAACAAAAGTCTTTCCGGCTGTTTGCCAGGACCACGGAGGGGAAAGGCGTCGTGCGGTACCCGTTTTTCGAGGGCAGGATATCCGTGGCCAAGAAGGTCGTTATCGCGGACTATCTCAAGCTATGGTTGCGGACGGGCAGCCAGGATTTTAGAAAAACGTTCCTGAAGGATGTCATTGCCGGACAGCTGGCGCTGAATGCCGGCGTCATCGAAGCCAGCCACGCAAGGCCGGCCGCCGTCTATCTGGGCGGCGAATACTATGGATACGCCAATTTGCAGGAGCTTATCGAAGAAAACTTTTTGTATGCCAACTATGGTGGCATAAAAGCGAATTATGTTGTGGCGGATTCGATGGAAGCCCATTTGCGCGTGAACTATGGAGACGAAAGCTATAATCAAAAGCTCCAGGAATCGTTCGCGCTGTTTTCCATGGATCTGCGCGATGAGCAAGTCTTTCAGGCGGTAAGGGATACCTATGATCTGGATAGCTTCTTGTTCTATTATGCGTTTTTAGTCTATATCAACAACCCGGATTCGGTAAACAACAACTATGTTACCTGGACATACAACGCGGAAGGGCAGCAAATCATGGATTTGAACGTGAAGAAGTATTTGGATGGGAAATGGAGGCCCATCATCAAGGACTATGACGTTGCGCTCGGCCCCCTGCCATACAGCCTGTTGCGCAGTATGCTGGGCGGGGACACAGGGAGCGGTTTGGCGCCCAGCATCGTACTTTCGGCGCTCTTGACAAGGGAGGACATGAAAAACCAGTTTATCAACACCTTGCTGGATCAAAGGAACTACATCTTGTGCCCGGAAGCCATCATCAGCGTGGTGGACAAAAAATATGAGGAAGCCAAGCATGAAATCTACTACTATATCAACAGCGCCGCCAACGATAGGGATGCCTTCAATGAAGCTTCTTTCGAGGAAGAGATTGACAAGATGAGGCTGTTCGCGCGCGAGCGGCCGGCAACCATTCTGAAGGAGTTGCGTGAAGAATTTGGGCTCGCCGACGAATATACGCTGACGATCCAAAAGGGCAACGCATATGTCCAATTGAATTCTATTTCTATTGATTTATCCGATATGCGCGAGGATTTCTCCGGAAGCTATTTCTCCGAGGTTCCGGTTACGCTCACTTATATGGGATCGAATGGCATGGCGTTTGACAAGTGGATCGTCAACGGGGTGGCGTATGACGCCAAGAGCCTGACGATTACCAAGGAACATATTGTAAACAACCGGGTGTATATTGAGGTTTTATGCAAGTAAGGTTTCATGGGGATGGGCATAACGGATCTCCATAGTGAATCTCTTGTTGCGTTTTGCCAAATCTTGTGATACAATGAAGAATATAATTCGGGGAACACATGAAGGGAGCGTCTTTCCTGATGAAATGTCCGTTTTGCGGTTTTGCCGAGTCCCGTGTTATCGATTCCAGGCCTACGGATGAGGGCGGCAGCATCCGGCGCCGGCGCGAATGCATGCATTGTGGCAAACGGTTCACCACGTACGAGAACGTGGAACGGTTGCCGCTCATTGTGATTAAGAAAAATGGATCGCGCCAGTCTTATGACCGGAACAAGCTGCTCAGCGGGGTGCTTCGCGCCTGCGAAAAACGACCGGTCAGTTTGCAGCAGATGGAGGCGTTGGTCAGCGATGTGGAGCAGATGCTGCAAAACAACCTGGAACGTGAGGTTACCACGGCCCAAATCGGGGAGTTGGTCATCGACAGGATTAAGCGGCTCGATGAGGTGGCCTATGTTCGTTTCGCGTCGGTCTATCGCCAGTTCGCCGATATCAAGACCTTCCTCACCGAAGTCAATAAATTGCTGATCGAAAGACAAGTTTAATAGTTTGAAAAGTTTGAAAAGATTAATAAGTTTAACAAGCTTGAAAACAAGCTTGAAAAGTTCGAGTTCCCCCGGTCGCGCGCGGCGTGTCCTTTGCGCGTCGCTGGGTTGCATCATCGCCGCTGTGTGTTTTTTCCTGTGGCCCGCCGGATGCCTGCCGGACGACGCCACGGTGATCGAGAGTTCCCCGCCCCCCCATACCGCCACGCCGACGATTGACAGCAGTGTACGGCTGGTTGCCATCGATCCGGGGCACGGAGGCGAATTCAGCCCTGGGTGCGTTGTTGGCGATGTGTTAGAAAAAGACCAAAATCTGGCACTCGCGTTTCGTGTACGGGATCTGTTGCGGCAACGCGGCTATCGCGTCATGATGCTGAGAGAGGCGGATATTGATATCGCCTTGGCCAACAGGCCGCGCATAGCCATGCAAGAAGGTGCCGATATCTTCATCAGCATCCATCACAATTTCCACGAGGACCAAACCGTCGAGGGCGTCGAAACTTGGTACAACTCTGAGGCAAACGCCGGGAACAAGGGACTGGCGCAGTGTATCCAGTCCGCGATTGTTTCTTCGACCGAGGCGCGGGACAGGGGGATCAAGCTCAGCAACCAGTTTATTGTCCTGCAGGGGTCCAGCGTGCCGGCTTGCCTTGTGGAAGCCGGTTTTCTAAGTAATCCGGAGGAACGGGCGTTGTTGCTTGCCCCGGAGTATCAAGACAGGATTGCGCGGGGAATCGCCGAAGGCATCGACGCATACTATAGGGCGCCCAATGGATAGTGGCCCCCGCACTGTCCCGCGGCATACGATCGTTTTCTGCCCTCCCTGGGCAAATGAGGAGGAATTGTCATGAAACAAAAAGTTCCCGAGTACAGAGGAATATTGAGGCATCATTTTATCGAAGTGCCCGAGGTAATCCATGAGGCGTCAGGCATCCGTTTCTTTGGGCGCCGCATCCGCTCGCTGGTCTTTTCCACCGACGCGGCTATCATCAGGAACATCAACGCCGACGCGGTCATCGCGGTCTATCCCTTTACGCCGCAGCCGGCCATCACCCACGCCGTGATGGTGGCGGCCGACATGCCTGTTTTTGCCGGCGTGGGCGGCGGCGTCACCCGCGGGCCGCGCGTCATCAACCTGGCCATGGACGCCGAGTTCCAGGGCGCCACCGCCGTGGTGGTCAATGCGCCCACCGAGAATTCGGTCATCGCAAAACTCAAAATGACCGTCGATATCCCGGTGGTGGTCACGGTGGTGTCCGAGCTGACGGATATCCAGGCGCGCCTGGACGCCGGCGCCGATATGCTCAATGTGTCCGGCGCGTCGCGCACGCCCGAAATCGTACGCACAATCCGGGAGAAGTTCCCCGATGTGCCGATCATCGCCACCGGCGGCCCCAGCGAGAAAACCATCCTGGAGACTATCCGCGCCGGCGCCAACGCCATCACCTACACGCCGCCCTCCAGCGGCGAGCTGTTCCGCATATCGATGGACAAATACCGCGACGCGCAAGCCGGCGTTTCGGGCGTGTAGACGCAGGGGCTTGTAGACTAAATAATCAATTGCCGGTGATTGATGCGGAAAAAGTGAAGCAATATGCGTGGAGGCGTACCGAAGTGGTCATAACGGGGTGGTCTTGAAAACCATTTGACGGCAACGTCACGGGGGTTCGAATCCCTCCGCCTCCGCCACCAATCAACGCCAGTAAAATCAAGGTTTTGCTGGCTTTTTTTATCGTATCACCCACCAACGCTTCGTTTAGAGGTGGGGGTCTTGCCGAAGGCAAGCAACACCACAAGTCAACACCTCCGGATGAAAAACCAGTTGCATGACTAAAGAAATAACGGTATAATATCTGTAGTAGCAAAAAGGAGGGTCACACATGCCACGTATTCGGTCAAGCACTGATCTTAGGAACAACTACAATGAAATCTCCACGTTCTGCCACGAAAGCCGCGAACCCGTATTCATTACGAAGAATGGGCAGGGTGACATGGTCGTTATGAGTATGGAGACATTCGAAGTACTCAACGAGAAGCTCGAACTCTATCGCCTGCTTGACGAGGGCCGGGCGGCGGCTAAAGCCGGACGTACACGTCCGTACGAGGATGTTTTCCGTGACATCGAACAGGAGATTGTCGATGGACGCTTATAAAGTGGAGGTAACCGTTTTCAATCCCGCCGCCGGCTGTTCTCACCCAGGGTGATTGCCCCGGACGGTGCGTTGCATCACGCCAAGTCTCTCTTTCTCAGGAATAGGTTTGAAACCGCGCCGAATGCGACCGCGCCGACTGTACCCGCGACCAGTGAGATAAGCACTGTGATAACGGTTGAATTGAGTGTGGCGACGCTTGCCGCCGGATAAAACATCATTCCCAATAGGAAAGTGAAGCAGATCGTGAGCCAGAGCTTGTCTCTGAAAAACACGGCTATGCTCAGGAACAGGGAACAAAACACGCCCATTAACAACGCTTTTGCCATCAGGCACAGGATCAAACCACCCACGTTCACGTCGAACGCTTTCCCGGTAAGCAGCCCCGCGATCACCGTTCCGAAAACGTATGTGACGATCATCCCAGCGCCGCTAAAAAGCCCGATCGCGCTTTTTGATATCACATAGTCCAGCTTTTTGGAGTGGACGGCAAATATATTCTTCACGAAGCCCGAGCTATAATCATGCGCGACGAAGATTGCCATGAGCAGCCCGGCAAAGATGAACAGCATATTGATGTTCGCGAAGCCGGCGAAATCGAGGGGATTGTCGGCGACGGCGGAACCGCCCGTTGATTCGATCAATTGCCATGTGTTGTCGAATTCCGGCATGGACATTTGCGGCGTGTTGGCGGTGTATGACGAATTGGAGGGCGGCGGGCTCATATCCGCGCCCGCCAAGGATAGAACCATAGCGGGGATAATGGCGGCGATGATAAGCATGATGAAGAAAACCGGCGTGTGAAATAATCGGTAAAAATCCAGTTTCAGCATGGACTTTACACGGTTTGAAAAGCTCGGAGACTTAAAATTCTCCATCCTGGCCATCGTGTTACCCATTTTAGTTGCCCTCCTTGTTTTGGGACATAATACGGAGATAGTATTCCTCAAGCCCGATCTTCCTGAAGCTGATCTCGTTGACAGAGAGCCCGTTGGCGTACAGTAAGCCGCCCACGTTTGCGCTTTCGGTTTCGCCGTACACGCGGATGCCCCCGTCCTTTTGCTCGATCTCTTTGTACCGCCGCGACAAAACGGCAATGGCCTGCGTGTCGTTATTCGTCTTTGTGAAAACGAAGTCGCGGCACTCCTCGCTCATCTCGTTTGCCTGCATTTCCTTGATCAACGTGCCGTATCGGATGATCGCATAATGCGTGGCGATTTTGGATAGCTCGCCGAGGATATGGGAACTGATCAGGATGGTCACGCCCTCCTTGCGGTTGAGTTCGATCAGGGTCTCCCTGACGATCCTCATGCCGTCCGCGTCCAGCCCATTGATCGGCTCGTCCAGGACCAGCATCCGGGGGCGGCCGAGAAGCGATTGCGCCACGCCGAGCCGCTGTTTCATACCGAGGGAGCATTGCTTGAACTTGCGGTTGGCGGCGCCGGACATGCTGACGAGCTTCAGGGCGCGCTTTACCTCAGCGTTCGGGTTTTTGATGTTCAGGTTCAGTGCCTGCATCATCAGGTTTTGGTAGACCGTGCTGCCCGGGAAGCAGCCGGGGTTTTCGATCAGGACGCCCATCCGGGTGCGGATACCGGCGTCGGTGTAGTGCTTGCCGTACAGCCGGATTTCACCGCCGCTGGGAACCAAGAGACCGGCGATGAGCTTTTCCGTGGTGGATTTGCCGGATCCGTTTTCACCGATGAACCCGTAGATCGACCCTTCCGGGACTCTCAGATCCAGGTTCTGCACGGCGTAGATGTTGCGAAAGGCTTTTGACAAACCGGAGGTCTCAATCGCATACATGGCTAGTATTTCACCTCTCAAACTTAGATTTTTAATATTTTTCGTGGTTTCCCTCATGATTCCCTCATGATTCCCTCATGGTTTCCTCATGGTTCCCTCACGGTTCCCTCATGGCTCAATGGTTCAGGATGATTTCTAAGCCAGTAAGCAGTGGGCCTTTTCGCAGACTTCATGGATGGCGTCGTACTGCTGGTCGATCAGCGGCAGGACCGCCTCCGCGCGTTTGGCGGTAAGCCTTGTGAAACTGAAATAGGGCAAAGCCCAGCCGACCAGTGCGGGGATAGCCAGAACGATGAACAACGGGATCATGTCGGCCAGGAACGCAAATACCGAACCTGTCATGAATGCCGTTCCTATCAACCCGATGGTAAAGGCGGCGATGCTGGCCGTCGTCGTTTTCGATTGCTCCAGCTTTTCGATTTCCCTCACGTTGCTCTCAAACTGACGCTGGAGGCGGGTCAGTTCGGCTTTGTTCCTGATTTTGCGGTCGCGCTTGAATTTGAGGAACGTCGTGGAAAGGCCGATGGCGGTGGATTCGCTTCTGTCCAATGTCCAGCCAAAATGGGGATACCCATCGGCGTACACGCCCTCCATGTCGCGGCTGACGGCCACTTCTTTGTACTCGTAGCCGACAAAGCCCTCACAGTTTCTGGTGGTTTCGTCCATTGTAGTCTCTCCTCTCATTTTTCAGCTTCACGTTTGTACGTGATCTGTTTGATGGGTCTATCTTAACAGGTGATTGTTTACGAATTGTCAGGGAATCGTTTGAGAAATATTAATTGCGTTATATATGGATATGAGGACGATTGCAAGGTGCGACTGCAATCGCGTAAACAATGCCCAAGTAAGTAGTGCCCGCGTAAACAATGCCCAAATAATGCCCATACCCTTGAAAAAATGGCTTGCCTGATATATACTGAAGCCATCGTATGGGTGGCGTCGTATGCGGCGCGATGAATTTACGCAATGTGAGGATTAAGTATGGTTGGACAAAAAATCATTGCAGACGACAAGACATATGAGATAATCAAGCTGCTTGCGAAAGGCAAAGGCGGATATAACTATCTTGCAAAAACCGGGGATACTGCTGTAGTCATTAAGAAAATCCATTACGAGCCATGTGATTATTTCCAGTTTGAAGATAATAAGCTCAACAGCGAGTTGAGGGATTATAAGACCCTTTTCGATTTAGGGATACCCATGCCCAAACTCCTGTTTTTCAACCAAGATGAGCAATTCCTGATCAAAGAGTATATTCCTGGCGGCACGCTTGCCCAGGTTGTCGCTGATAATCAGCTCGGCGATAATCACATAACGCAAATGTTTGCATTATGCGAGAAGCTATACCCAAACAAACTGAATATCGACTACTTCCCAACCAACTTTCTCGAACGGCATGGCGTTCTTTGCTATGTTGACTATGAGTGTAGCCGGTATTCAGATGAATGGAATTTTGAAAATTGGGGCATCTGGTTTTTAGCAAATCAAATAGGCATGGTTTCATTTTTGGAAGGTGGAGATCATGCCTCGCTACTTGAGAATGGCAAACCGATTCAAAGGGGATTTGAGGAAATTATCAAGCGATGGCTTCTGTTGAAGGGCAGCAGTAGCCATTTTTAGGTTATATTCTATCTATCTATCTATCTATCTATCTATCTATCTATTTCAACATGATTGTTTGCGTATTGTCAGAGAATCGTTTGAGAAATATTAATTGGAGAAGCTTTGTGTGTAAAAAATATGCAAAAAGGCGGCGGCGGCTCCTTTTCGGAACCGCCGCCGGGACGCCGGGACACCGGGACACCAGGTCGTTGGGTTGCCGGGTCGTTGGATCACCGGGTCGTTGGGCCGCTTTAACCTCACATTCACATCGTCGTCAGTGAAGTAACGCATTGCCCTTCTCGCAGATTTCATGTATCTCATCATATTTTTTCTCAATGAGCGGCACCACTTCCACGGATCGCTTCTTCGTAAAGAGCTGAAACAGGCGATACGGGAGCGCCCAGCCGCTCAAGCCGGGGATGCCGAGAATGACGCACAGAAAGATCAGCGGCGGATCGTTTGTCACGGCAAAGACAGAACCAGCCAGGAAAGCGGTGCCAATCAAGCCGACAATGATCGAGTACATGGTCGCCGCGCTCGTTTTCGAGTTTTCAAGAGCCGCGATCTCATCCATGCAGGCTTCAAAATGCTGCTGGAGGCGGGTCAACTCCATTTTGTTGAGAATCTTGCGGTCACGCTTCAGTTTCAATGTGATGAGGCCCGCAAACTGCCTGGCCGGCATCGAATCGTCAGGTATCCAGCCGAAGTTTTCGTAGGCGTCCAAAACCATGGATACCTTTTCGCCGTCGGTATTTACGATCTTGTAGTCATAGCCGACGTAATCCTTGCCGCCCCTGGTGACTTCATGATAACTCATATTCCTTTTCCCCTTTCCTCTCGGACCAGTCTTGTTGCACCGGTAGTCGGACAGTAAACTCGGAACCTGACCCGAGTACGCTTTTCGCGGTGATCGTGCCGCCTGACAACTGGAGTATCCGAAGCGATAACGCAAGGCCAAGCCCGTTGCCCTCCGTGGCATGTGACGTGTCGCCCTGAAAAAACTTGTCGAAGATGTGCCGCAACGTCTCCTCGCTCATGCCGCAGCCGGTATCGGAAACGGTAACGATAATCTCGTCCGCAGTCGAAGTCTGCGCAAGCGTCACCGCGCCGCCTTGGCCGGTAAACTTTATCGCGTTGGACAGCAGGTTATTCCAAACAAGCTCCAAAAGGCTTTCGTCCGCTACGATTGTCGCCCGATCCTCCAAATCAGCCTCAAAGTCAATGCCCTTCTCTTCCCAGGTATCCTCAAATTGCAGGGCGCACTCGCTGAGTTGGGCGCAAAGATCGTATGCTTCCGGGGTCGGCTGGATCTTCTGCTGCTCCAGACGGTTCAATTTCAGGATGTTGGTGATCAGCCCCGACAGTTTCTTGGTGGACGCTATGATCGCGTCCGCATACGCACGGCGCAGTTCGTCCGAAACATGCTCGCGCCGCAGCATCTCGGCATTACTTTGGATGACCGAGAGCGGGGTCTTGATTTCATGGGACACGTTGGAGAAGAATTCCGTTTTCAGTGTTTCGATACTGCCAAGCTCCGCCACCATCTTATTGAAATCCTCTATCATGACATCCAGATAATCTATTTTGTCAGCCGTGTGCAGGGGTCTGACGTAGACGGAGAAGTCGCCGCCCGCAACCTCCCTGGTCGCTTTGGCCAATCTCTGCATAGGCTGGTCATAGTTCTTATTGATCTGCCAGCGAACGTACAACGTAAAGCCTGCTGAAACCGCGGTCCAATAAAAAACGACGATGATGATTGACAGCGGGGGGACTGCGGTGTAATCAATGTGGGCGCCTAAGATATAGTTCTGGATCGTCGTCAGCGTCGCCATCACGATAAAAGTAATCACAAAGATGGTGATAGCGAAATACTTTGCGCGCGTGTGGTTGACGGACTGCTTTTTCATTCCAGCACCGCCTTGTACCCAAGCCCGCGCACGGTCACGATCCTGAATCCTTTGCTGCGTGAAAACTTATCCCGGAGTTTTGTCACATAGACATCCACCGCGCGCAAGGTCGTCTCGGTCTCGATGCCCCAAAATTCGTCCATCAGCTGTGCCCGCGAAAACGTCTTATTGGGGTAGGACAGGAGCTTGTACAGGATATTAAACTCCCTGGTGGTCACCGGCACTTCCTCGCCGCCCACCACAGCGCTCATGGCGTCGGCGTCCAGTTCGATGTCGCCGGCTTTGATTTTTCGGTCCATCTTGATATTCGCGCGGCGCAAAAGCGCCCTGACCCGAAGAAGCAGTTCGTCAAGCTCCAGCGGCTTCACCATGTAGTCGTCGATGCCGAGCCTGAACCCCCTCTGCTTGGATGGCAGATCGTCTTTGGCCGACATGAACAGGATGGGGATATGCTTGTTCACCTTGCGCACCGTTTCGGCAAACTCGAAGCCGTCGATCTCCGGCATCATGATGTCTGAAACAATCAGGTCGTACCGGTTGTTGTACATGAGATCGTAGGCATCGGCAGCCCGCAGGCAGCCCTTCGCCATAAAGCCGCTGTCATTCAAATAAGTGCAGACGAGTTTGTTGAGCTTGGCGTCGTCCTCCAGTACGAGAATGTTGATCATGTCTCCATACTCCCTCTCGGTCGGCGTTTTGGGATGCCTCACATTGTACACGCAATATGTTTGAGAATTGTTTGAGAATTGTTAGAGAAATATTAATTGTATGATATGGATGATTCCATTGCCCTGTGGGTGGAAAAATCCGGCCACAGGAAGAAGGTATGAAACACCATACGAGGGGGGTATGATGTTGAAAATCAATCGCCTGTTGGAAATAGTAACGATACTCCTCAATCGCGAAACGGTCACAGCGAAAGAACTCGCCGACCGTTTCGATGTTTCCGCTCGTACCATTTACCGTGACATTGACGCGCTGTCCTCCGCAGGCGTCCCTGTTTATACGAACAAAGGCAACAACGGCGGCATATCGCTTTTGGAGGACTACACGCTGAATAAAGCATGGCTCTCCAAGAACGAGAGCGAGGGGCTGCTCCTTGCGCTAAAAACGATGGGCGCTACAAGCTATCCCGAAGCCAACGCGATTATTGATAAACTTGGATCAATCTTCAAAAGCAGTCAAGCGCACGATTGGATTGAGGTGAATTTTGAGGGGTGGAGCAGCAAAGTCAACGAACA
>WRCJ01000015.1 GCA_009784085.1 Oscillospiraceae bacterium
AGCCCAGGTATTGGTGCCGGTGATGGACGAGCTGATGGTGACGGTCTTTCCATCCCAGACCGTCGTCTCGTTCATGAAGGTGATGCCCTCATAGGTCATCCTCCATCCTTGCGCGGCCATCCTGGGCTGGAAGTTTGCCCAAGCGGAGGTGGCGCCGGTGCCGCTTCTTGTCTCGGCCGGCGACCAGGCCACTTCGGCGATACACATGGCCCGAGGCCAAGTGAGCATGTCCAGCGTCTGCCGCGTGCCGTAGGTCTCCGACCAGAGCGGGCCGTCTATGCCGATGACATAGCCCCGGTTACGGTTAGCCGAAGCCACCGCTGTTTCCGGATCAGCGTTGAACATGGTGGACACGGCTAAAGCGCTGTTAGCCCAGCTGCCGCCCACGGGGAACGAGGTGGACGTGCGGTGATCCAGATAGTAAATGTTGGCCAAGGAGCAAATGACTTTGGCGTTGGGGTTGGCATTGATCGTGGGGGTGGAACCCGCTCCTGAACTTGCAGTGTCCCAGTTTTGGATAATGTCCAGCGTGGTGAGCGAGGTGGCGTTTTGGCGGCTTGTGGCGTTCCATTGCATGGTCTGTTTGCCCGCGTCGTGGACGACTTGGTACGCGAACCTCTGCATATTGTTGTAAATGGTGGCTGTCAATTCGCTTCTGTTGGGCTCGTCGCCGCCCAGATGGATGACGTTGCTCCTGGCAGGCAGCATTTCGGCCAGCTGCGTATAGATATCTTTCACGAAGGCGGCCGTGTACTTGCCGTATTTGGTCGTGCTGGTGGGATCGGCCGGCACCGACTGCCCCACCGTCTCGGTCCAGAACGACTGAGTGCCGGTCAGGCTGGCGGTGGGCATCTGGCCCAGGGAGGTCGTCGTGGGGACGGTCGTACCGTTGAGCAACGGCAGGGAGAGTTGCTGGGAATGGGCATGCGTCGGGATCTCGATCTCCGGGATAATCGCCACGTACCGGGCGTCGGCATAATCGAGGATCTCCATGAAGTCGGCTTTGGAGAAGCTGCTGGGATCCACGCCATAGTGCATCGATCCGGGGGCTAGTCTAGCGGTCGTGCCGCTCGGGAGGATGCCGGCTACCGTGTACGCCGATGCATAGGTAAGCTTGGTCTTGCCGCCGAATTCGCGGAGTTCGGGATATCCCTCGAAGGCGATACGGAAGCCCTGGTCGTCGGACAGATGCAGATGCATGGTGTTGAGCTTATATTGCACCATGATGTCGATCTGACGCATGATCTCTTCTTTGGGGAAGTATTTCCTCGTGGGGTCCATCGCGATGCTGCGTACGCCGTACCTGGGATAATCGACGACGGAAATATACTGGAACTCCCAGGCCACGTCGGAGGCCAAGCTGTCTTTCGCAATCTCGGCCGGCAGCAATTGGCGGATGGTCTGGATGCCGCGGAACAAGCCTTCCGGCTCATACGCGGTCAGGACCAGCCCCGACGCGTTGGCAACCAGCGCATAGCCTTCTGAACCGTAGGCGCCGTTGCCCTTGGACTTTGCGTAATCCACGCCTTCGGCGAGGAGCGCGGTGTTCGCGATCGTCTTCAGGACGATGTCCGCCGCTGTCGGCGTGCCGCCGACGACGACCGGCAGGTCGAACCCTGTGGACGCGCGCATCTTGCCCGCCAAGTATTCGCCCACGCCGACAACCTCGTCTGCAATGTCGGCGCCGACGTCCACGATGATCTTGGAAGCGGCGGTCAGCGCAAAGTTCCCATCCCCGTAAGCGACGCTCACCGGTTTGGGAATGATGTTATTGGTGTTCAACGCGGCGGAAAGGCTCACAACCGGGGTTGCGAGCGGTACCAGGCTAAACATGAGTATTATGGCTGCGAACAGTGCTATTAATCTCTTCATTACGGGTACACTCTCCTTCTTTGCTTTCTAAAATAGATAAGATTAGGTTACCATGAGAACATAGATCTGCTATTCCATCCTTTCTTCGCATCACCCTTTCCGTTCCAAGAATCACTGCTTCACCTCCCGTAATAAACGCGAATCATTCATAAAAGCGCGAAAACGCTACCCCTTTCAACACTATCCTTTCACGCCCCCTGCTGTGAGCCCCTTGATGAACTGCTTGCTGAAAATAAAATAGAGGATCATGACCGGTACGGCGGACAGCGTCAGCACGGCCAACACCCTGGACCAGTCGGTCTTGAACTCCCCGAACAGGCGCGTGACCCCCAGCATCAGCGTTTTGGACTTGTCGTTCGAAATAAAGATAAGCGGAAACCAGAGATCGTTCCAGAAGGGTATCAGGTTGTAGATGGCCACCGTCGCCAGCGCGGGGCGCAGCAACGGCACGACGATCCGCCAAAAGGTCAAAAATGGGCTGGCGCCGTCGACATTCGCCGCTTCGAGCATCTCCACTGGCGTCTGCCGCACGAATTCTGTCAGCACAAAGATGGCGATGGGCAAGCCCATGGCTACGTAGACCGGGATCAGCGACCAGATGGTATTGAGCAAGCCCAGATCCTTCATCAGTACGATCAGCCTGACCGAGGCGATTTTGATGGGCAGCATCATGCCGCCGATAAACACAAAGTATAAGACAGTGGGGATGCGGCTGCGCCACCTAGCCAGCGCGTAAGCGGCCAGCGAACCGAAAAGCATCACCAGCAGCAGCGAGGCGATCACGACGACAAAGCTGTTCAAAAAATACGTCGGGAAGTTGCTGCCGCGTTCGGTCAGCGTGGTGGTGTAGTTTTGCCAATTCCATGTTTCCGGCAAGCCGAACGTGTTGGTGTAGATGCTCAGTTTGTCTTTGAACGAACCGGTCACCATCGTCCAAAGCGGGAACAGCACGATCAGGGACCATATGCACAGCGTGACATGGGAACCGATGCTCAAATTCTGTAAGCGCAGGGACGCCCGCCTTTTCCTTTTTCCTTTCATTTTTCCTTCTCCTTAGTGCGTGTATTGTTGAGCACGATCAGCGAACCGATGATAAGAAAAATAAAGGTGATGGTGGCGATGGCGGCGCCCATGCCCCTGTCGGCATTACCCCTGGGATGCTGGCCTAAGATGCCCACCCGGGCAAAAAACGTGCCCAGCAAGTCGGTTGCGTAAGCCGGCGGGCCGTTGGCGCCCTCGGTCGCGTACACGATATCGAAGGCGTTGAAGTTGTTGACAAAGGTCAAAATGGAGATCATCCCCACCACCGGCTTGACCAGCGGCAGCTTGATGCGCCAAAAGATGCTCCACTTGGAGGCGCCTTCGATCTCCGCCGCCTCGTAGAGGTCGTCACTGATGTTGAGAAGCCCCGCCACGAACATCATCGTGGGGATGCCGATCCACTGCCAGCACGAGATGAGCGACACCGCCGTCAGGGCGGTTTCCGGCTGGCCCAGCCAGGGCTGCGACAGCGAGCCCAGCCCGAGTCCTTCCAGGAATCCACGGCTCCATATCGGATTGAGCAGCAGCTTCCACAGGTAGCCGGTGACCAAGATGGCAAAGGTGGTGGGCAGGAAGATCACTGCCTGATAGACGGTGCGGCCGCGCATCCTTTTGTTGGTCAAGATCACCGCGAACAGCATGCCCAGCACGTTCTGCACCAGCATATGGATGCAAAAGAAAACGCACGTGTTTTTGATCGCGTTGCCATACCGCTGGATATAGGGTACGCCTTCGAAAAACTCGTTGGAAAACAGCTTGCTATAATTGCTAATCCCCACAAACTCCCAACTGCCCGTGTTGTCGGAAAAAAAGCTCAGGCGCACCGAATCCAACAGCGGAAACGCCATGAAGAGCAAATAGACCACAAGGGCGGGCAGCAAATACCATGCCCAATACAACCCGCTGGGGTGCAATCTCCTGTTATGCCTCACAAAATATCACTTCTCCGATCCAAGCAGCGCGGCGGCGGTGCCCCCGTTTTATGGGCAGGGAATCCCCGCCCACAAAACGGGGGGCGCGCGTCGGCGCCGCGACGCGCGCCCCCGATTATGCTTATGGCGCTAAGTGTAAACGTTCTTTATTGGTTATTAGTCGGTGGGGGGATTCTCATAGGCAGTCTGCACAGCGTCGGCCGCCGCTTGCGGGGTCAAGGAGCCGGTGAGGACACCGTTCACAGCGTCCAGCATGGGGCCGTACAGAAACATCAGCTTCGGCCACACAAAGCGCGCGTCGGGCTCACGGCCGGAGTTGAGCGCCAGGAATTCGTTGGCGTGCGGGTCGGTCAGCTGTATCGAGAAGTCGATCATCGGGAAGAAGCCGGTGGGCAACGCGGCGGACGCGGTCGACGCGCCCTCCTGGGTGCAAAGCCAAGCCAGGAACGCCTTGCATTCCTCCGGATACTTGGTGGCGTTGTTGTAGCCGATGGCCATATCGGGATGGAAATTGATATTTTTGGAATCGTTGGGGCCGGGCACCGCGAACACGCCCCATTCGAACGGGACATCGTCGTACACGCTGATCGTCCAGGAACCGTCCACGGCCATGGCAGCGCCCCCGGAAGCGAACAGCGCCATCATGTCGTCATAGGTCACTGACTGGAAGCCGCTGGGCAGATAGGGCGCGGCTTCCGCGATGGCGGTATAGGCTTTGACCCAGGCATCGTCGCTGAATTTCTTGTCGCCATTCTCGTATTGTTCGCGCGTGGCGCCCACGCCGACATAGTTGGACACCATGCTCAGGAAGAAGCACTCCAGGATGTCCCAGTTATCGGCGATGCCGTTGGCTATCGGGGTGACGCCGGCATCTTTCAGCGTTTTGCAGACATCGATAAACTCAGCCCACGTATTGGGCACGGAAACGCCTTTGTCCGCAAAGATGTCTTTGTTGTAATACACGCCGTGGGATACCGCCGCGAAGGGGACGGCGAACATCTTGCCGTCGGGCATCTGCCATGGCGCCAGGTTGCCCGCCGCGAAGTTGTCCATCAGGCCGGTGATGCCTGTGCAGTCGGCGAGATAGCCTTTGTTGAACAGGCCCTGCCCCACATCGTAGGAACGGGCATACATGAGGTCGGCGGCGGTGCCGGCTTCCAGCTGCATTTCCAGCGTGGAGTTGTAATCCGGCGGGTTGACGGGCTGGAAGGTGATGGTCACATTGGGGACCAGCGCCTTGTATTTGGCCAGCAGATCGGTGACCGCAGCCACGTCGTCTGTACGCCAGGAGGCCATGGTGAGTTCGACATCTTCCAGGGGCGGGTCATCGGCGCTGGGCGGCGGGTCGGTGGGCGGGGCATCGGTGGGCGGGGCGTCGGTGGGCGGGGCGTCGGTGGGCGGATTGTCGGTGGTGGTGGCTGGGTCGTCCCCGCCACATGCGGCCAAGCCGATCAGCATGCTCATGCAGAGCAGGAGCGCGAGCGCGAGGGTGAGTTTCCTTTTCATTTTTTTTCCTCCTAAAAGTATTTTGTAGATACCACAGACGTGCCTATCCCCCGACGGCGCTGCCACTTACTCCGCCGACAAACAAAACCGCGACTGGTGGTATGAACATGCAATTATCCCCTTAGTACATTTATAACAAAAAATATTGGAAATGTCAATACCATATTAAAGTTTTTTTGCATGAATCTTTCCGTAGGGCCGGGAGGGCCAGAAAGGTCAGGGGGCGGCCCCTGGCGGGCCCAGGCGGGGACCCGGGCGGGGCCCTCCCGGCCAAATGATCAATCAACTGGTGATGTTGATACTGATGGTAAAGTATTGTTGCGCCCAGACATCGAGCACCGTGATGATGGCGCTGCCGGTCTTCACGGCGGTCACCAAACCATTTGCGTCTACCGTGGCGTTGGCGTTGGAGCTGAGGTAGACGATGGTCTCCGGGTTGCTGGAATCGATGTTGAGCTGGTATTTCATGCCCTTCCGGATGACGACCGAGGCCACCTGGCCGCCCCTGTCGAATACCAGCCCCTCCAGGTCGTCCAGGGCGTCCCACAACGCTTGCGCGGCCGCATCCACATCGGCTTGTTCGACCACGAAATCCCCGTTCACGAGGGCAGCCGCCCCATAGGCCGCCTGGGCGACAGCCCAGGTCGCCGGGGTCCACTGGGACCCGGCCAGCCCCTCAAACGCGGCCATCGCCTGCGCCAGCGCGGTCTTGTCGGCCGGCGCCCTGCCATACACCTCCAGCTCGGAGAAGTTGCCGCTGTAGCTCTGGCCGTTCGTGTAGGGGAACATGGTGATTTGCTGGTAGCGCACATAGCGGCCGCCGACCGGCGTATCCAGCGGCAACGGCTGCTTGATGCGCTGCATGCCCGTAATGCTGGGATAGATGGCCACATCCCTGTAGACGACGCCGTCGGACGAGACTTGCACCTTGTAAGCCGTGGGCGTCTGCAAGAAGTCGATTAAGATCTCGGAGATGACATATTCGTCCAGCAGATCGACGGTCAACCAGGCATCGTCCCTCTGCTCCAACGAGATCCGGGTCGCCTCGTTGCCATCGGTGGCGTGTTGCGGGTTGAACTGGGGATAGACCAGCGTCCCGTTCGGGTTCAAGCCGCCCTCCACGCCGCTGACCGTGACCGGCTTGTCCAGGGCCAGGTTGGTCCTGTAGATGATCTCCTGCCTGCCAAACACCTCCAGCTCGGTGAAGTTCCCGCTGTAGCCGATGCTCATCATGGATGTCTGTTGGTAGCGTATGTACCGGGCCTGCCGGGCCGGCTTGATCGTGGTGGTATGCGTGAGCCTCTGCCGCTCGGTGAGGTTGGTGTATACCGCAACATTCTCAAATTGGACGCCGTTGGAGGAGAGCTGGACATTATAGCCCCTCGGCGTCTCGTTGAAGTTGATGACGACGCGGTCGATCCAGTAATCCTCCCCCAAATCGACGGTCACCCAGGCATTGTTGCTCATATCCAGCGAAATCCTGGTGCCGTAGTCCCCGTCGGTGGCGTTTTGCGGGTCGAACTGGGGATAGCGCAGCGTCCCGTCCTGCAGGTAACCGCCCTCCACGCCGCTGACCGTGACCGGCTTGCCCAGCGCGAGGTTGACCTCCATGCCGGCCGTCGCCGTGTTGTAGAGGATGAAATTGTCAATCGCGCCGACGACGCCGGATCCGATGCGCTCGGTGGGCAGGACAAACGTGGAGGAGTTTTGCGCATTGGCCGACACCTTGTGGTATTTGCCGTTCCCGGCATCGTAGCCGTTGACGAACAGCCTGGCGTCCCGGGTCGTCGAGAGGATGGTGTAATTGAGTTTGATGCCGGCGGGGACCAGATAATCGAACACATAGGCGTACCCCTTGCGCTCGTAGCCCAGTTTGCCCGTGTTATCGTAGTTGTAGTAAAGCGTCCCGTCATGCCCCGAGAAAATGATGGCGTTGGCCGGCGTGGAGGCGTCGACCGTCATGCCGAAGGAAACGGTATAGGGAAACCCGATGGTGTCGAAGGGTAGGCTGAGCCAACCGGCGCCGTTGAGCATAAGCTTCCCGCCCTCGGCAGACAAGCCGTGTAGCGTGGCGTCGTAGCCGTTGGGCGAGAGATCTTTCACCACATCGCCGCTTACATCCTGGAAGTCGTATTGCGCCACGATCTCGCCTTGGCTCGCGACATAGCGGGCCGGATTGGCGCCCGGCGTGAAATGATCCACCTGGGCGGTACGCTCCATGAACCCCGCGCCGGTCTGGCCGGCTGTTTTCTCGCCGTACCAGGTCTTTTCGGACATCAGCATAATCTGGCCGCGCAGCCGGTCGAAGATATCGAACTCGGAGTGCCCGTTTTTCACGTCGTTCCAGAGGCAGCTGGAGGCGCCGAGCAGCTGTGGGTGCCCCGCGTCCAGGTGGTAGCCGCCGTTTAGGTTGGTGGCCTCCCATGTGTCGTACAGGTTGGGAACATTCAGATAGTCCTTGTACCCGGCGGTGGGCACGATGTAGAGGATCCCGTCGGCGGCGTTGATAAACTTGAAACCGTCATCGAACATCTCGGTGTACGACGCCCAGCTATGCGACCACATATACGCCACCGCGTCGGTGCTCACGGGCGTCGTGCCGGCAAAGCCGTTTGTGCCGAGGGAGGCCCAGAAGCGGGTCTCGCGCCCCTTGGCGTTGACATAGCGGATCATCTCATCCATATAGGACCGGACGATTTCGGAGTAACGCTTGTCATATTCGTCGGTGCCGATGTGGAAGCGCGTGCCCTGGAAAACCGGGTCGTCCCCGTCCAGGAACTCGTCAAACAGCTCCTTCATGAAATCCCAGGACGCCGGGTTGCTCAGGTTGATGTGATAGCCGTCCAGCATGAGGCTGGGATCATGCAGCCCGACGAACCCGGAGTGGGCAGGCGAGTCTATCTCGGTTATCGTGTCGATACCGAATTTCTTGATCTCTTTTTGGAAATTCCTATATTCTTCCTGTGAATAACTGATGATGCCGCCGTTGATTTTGGGGAACTTTTTGCTCTCTACCCGGAAGGAAGCGCTCTGCTCGCCGCCGGTCTCGTTGATATGCACGTGGAATTCGTTCAGCTTGAAATAGGCGGCGTATTTGCCAATCTCCACCAGATAGTCGATGGGCACATAGAAACGCGCCACATCCAACATGAAGGATCGCACCGGGTATTGCGGGTAATCCCTGACCAACCCCTTCGGGACTGACCGCCCGTCCCCCGACTGGCTGAGGATCTGCGTGATGGAGGCGCCGGCGTACAGGGCGCCGGTGGGCGTGGGCGCCGTAACGGTCAGGATGTCGCCGATGGCCATCTCGTAGCCCTCGTCCCCCACCACCATATCGGCACCTTTCATGAACACGATATCCCCGGCCGCCGGCGCGCCGCCGACGATCGCCGCGTCCAGGCCCAGCATCTCTTTCAGATAGAACGCGGTCATCTCGGCGGACTCCCGCAGGCTTTCGTCGGCCACGACCAGACGGCCGGCAAAAGTAAAGGCCCCCGCGTCGCCCTTCCATTCGCGTAGGCCCGGTATTACGTTGGGTTTTTCATTGATAGATTCTTCCGGGGCAAACGCCCCCGGCACAACAATGGCGTTGGCCTTGTCGGAGTGGATGGTCTTGCCGTCCCGGTCGGTGATCTGATAAAAGATATTCACCTTCATGCTTTGCAGCGGGGTCGTGACTTTGCCGTCCAAATCCACGACCGCCGTGTTGCCGGAGGCGAAGATGCCGACGGTCAAATCCGGGTCGCCCGGGTCGGGCAGGACGATGCTCTTCCCATCCGCCGCCAGCGTGGGGTTGCTTTGCACGATCTCCTCGAGGGCCAGTTTGAGCGGCGAGGGGTTCTCATAGACCTCGATCTCGGAAAAGTTTCCGCTGTAGCGGCCATTGGTGCCGCCGATGTCGAACATCGCGGTCTGCTGATACTTCACGTACCGGGCCAAGACAGGCGTTTCCAGGGTGATGTTTTGGGTAATGGCCTGCCGGCCCTCGATGTTGGCGAAAACGGCGACATCGTCGAAGTTCACGCCATCTCGGGAGACCTGCACCTTGTAGCCGGTCGGCGTCTCGCGGAAGAAAATGACAATCTTCTTGATCATCAGTTCCTCTTCCAGGTCGATAGTCAACCATGCGTTGTCGTTGCGGTCGAAAGAAACGCGGTTGCCATAATTGCCGTCGGTGGCGTTTTGCGGGTTGAACTGGGGATAGACCAATGTCCCGTCGCCGTTGTAGCCTCCCTCCACGCCGCTGACCGTAACTGGTTTCCCCAGTGCCACGTTGACTTCTTCAGCCGCGGAAGCGAGTAGGGTGGGAAGGAAGCCCACTTGGCAGAGTATCAGGCACATACTCAGCAACAGGATGGCCGCCCTTCTCACAGGTCTGATCTTTTCCACGATTTTCTCCTCTCTTTCTTTTTTATTTTCTTTTTTTTTACGATATCTTTACCCTCCGTCCACGAAAGGCAGGACGTCGATTTCGTCACCGGGGCGCAGCGGCGCGTCCAGCCCGCCGAGGGTGGCGGTGGCGGCGCCGTTGATGAGGAACAGGCATGTCTCGTCGTCCAGCAGGAAAGCCGCGAAGGCGCCGCCGTAGCGATCGCCCAAGAAGCCGATGAGCTCCCGCACGCTCCCGGCGCCCTCCGCCTGGCAGGACGCTTCCTTGCGCGTGTGATCCAACACGCTGCCATAAAAATGTATGGTTATGATAGGTCTTCCTCCAGTAGCGCGTCCGCCTTGTCGGCGAACTTGCCGATCATCCGGTATGTAGTACCCTCGTCCAGCACGCCATGGATGGTAGGCGTCTCAAAGAAACGCTTGGGAATCCTGACTTGCCTCGGGTCAAACCCCAACGCGCGCTTAATTTGCAGCTTGGTCTGATAGATCCGCTTCCCGATGGTGACAAGGTCCTCCGGCGTCAGGTCCCAACCCACCGCGCCCAAGGCGTCCAGCATGGTCTGATCGTCGTAGATGCGGCGGGCGAACAGGCACATGACCAGCGACGTGGCCATGCAACGGTCACATTCCTCGCGGAACAAATCATCCACGACCTTGTCCTCGTCAAAGGACTTCATGCCTTGATCCAGGCTGTAGCCGGCGTTGCACAAGTGGGAATGCCTGGCGCCCACCGCCTGGCCGACCGTGGCGGCGTACCCCGTGTGGTAGCCCGTCATCTCGTTGCCGCCGAGCTGCATGGCATAGTCCTCCCCGCCGTACTTCTCCGCCACGAAACGGCTGCCGCGGCCCAAGTCGCGGTAGAACTCGTTCGTACCCCGGGTGAGGTACCCGAGGGCCTTGATATACCCGGCCGCGTGGCCGAACCGCAGATCGGTGAGCGTCTGTTCCCTGGTGATGATCCCGCGCTCCAACGCCTCGGTGGCCCAGCCCAGGCATACGCCGACGCTCATGGCGTCCACCCCGAATTCCTCCACATCCTGGATGATGGCGAGGATCTCGTCGGTGGATCGGATGCCCAAGAAGGAACCCAGCGCAAAGATGAGTTCATAGTCGTAGGTGACGTTGATGGCCTCGTACTCCTGCCCTTTGTCAAACTCGTGGCGGTACATGCCGATGTGGATGCACCCCACGGGACAGCCCGCGCAGGCCATCTTGCGCACCAGGTTCTTCTCGGCGAACGCCTCCCCGCTGATATCGTCGGCGTGTTCAAACCGGCCGGCCTTGAGGTTCAGCGTCGGTATCGCGCCCAACTTGTTGAGCGACTTGACATTGACCGGCGTCCCCAAGTCGTGGTACTTGCGCATACCGGCGGAAAAGACGCATTTATGGTAGATCTCCCGATAGACCTTGAAATACTGCCTGGGGTTGGCGATGGGGAGGGGGCGTTCCCCGAAGACCGACATGCCTTTCAGATGCTTGCTGCCCATGGCGGCGCCCAAGCCCAAACGCCCAAAATGGCGGTAGGTGTCCACATTAACGCTGGCAAAGGCCACGCCGTTCTCCCCAGCCGGCCCGATGCGGATGATGGAACGCCGCCCGCTGGCCCGCCCGCCCGCGTTCTCGCGGTCCCGGATGATGCGGCCGGTCTCCTCGGAGAGCAGGCCCCAGATCGAGTTGGCTTCCCGGATGTTGACGTCGCGGTCGGTGATCGCCAGGTAGCATGGCTTGCGCGACCGGCCGGTGATGACGATGGCGTCGTAGCCGGCCATCAGCATGGCCATCCCCAGGCGCCCCGCCGCGTGGCTTTCGCCGTACTCGCCCGTGAGGGGCGATAGGAAGGTGGCGACCACCTTGGTGAGCACGGGGAAGATGAACGTGCCCGCGCCGATGGCAAATACGATGGGCTGCTTCGGCGATGTGGGCGCCAAGCCGGGATGGAAGTTCTCCTGCAAAAGCTTGGCGGCGACGCCTGCCCCGCCCAAATAAGGCATCAGGTCTTCGCGCTCCTCGGTGCGGATGTCCCCCGCCGTCAGATCGATGTGCAATACGCGGATAAACTTTTCACCCACCATGGCCGCTCTCCTCCCTTACCTCCGTCATCATGATGCAACCGTGGGTGCAAAACGTGGTGCATATCCCGCAATGGCAGCAAATGATGGGTTTTTGTGTCTCGCGGTCGAAGTTGACGGCGCCCACGCTGCATGCCGGCACGCATTTGCGGCAGCCGTAGCATAGGTCGGCGTCCAGCGTAACGCCGCCGCCGGGCCTCGGCAACAGCGCGCCGGCCGGGCATGCCTCCTTGCAGGCGGGCGCCTGGCATCCCCTGCACACGACGGCGACAATACTGCCGGTCATGCCGCCGGTGGTGCGTATCCTGATGGCGCTCTTGGCGACCGAATGGCTCTCTTGGTTGACGGCGGCGCAGACCGTCACGCAGGTAAGGCACCCTAAGCACTTGTTCATCCCTTTGGGGTTGATGATATACGGCATATCGTTTCCTCCGGTTACAGGTTACAGGTTACTGGCTACTGGCTACTGGCTACTGGCTACTGGGAATCGCCGGCATGGGCGGCATGGGCGGCCAGCGCCTTGATTTGCATGATGTTGCCCCATGCGATAGGGCTGGGGACAGCCTGTTTGAGCGCATGGATTTGATCGTCGCAGGCGGTGAAGGTCCCGTTCTTTTCGGCGTAGGTATCGGCGGGGAAAACCACATTGGCCTGCCTAGCCGCCTCGGTCATGTGGATATCCTGTACGGCCAGGAACTCTATCGCGCGCAAGTCCAACCCCTCGATGTTTTCCCCGAAAAGGAACAAGCCCCGAACGCCGCCCTCCGCCAGCGCGCGGTGAAAGTCGCCGCGATGGCCGATGCCCAGGGCGGAAAGCCCCCGCGCGTTGGCGCCCCGGAGCAAATGCAAAACGCCGCCGCCGCTGAGGGTGGCTATCTCCGCCACCTTCCGCGCGATGGGATCGGTCACGGATTCCTCTTCTATGACGATGACGGCCCTTTGCGCTTTGGCCATCATATCCACAGCCGCCCGCGCACGAGCCTCCGCCCCCGGCGCGCGCGTCTCCGCCCCCGGCGCACGCGTCTCCGCCCCCGGCGCATCCTCCGGCGCATCCCCCGGCGCATCCCCCGGCGCGTCCCCGTTGTTGAGGCAAACCCGCAAATCCGCGATGTCGCCGAGCAAATCCCCGTTTTCCCCCGGGCGCTCGTCGAGGATCAACAGCTTGGCGCCCCGGCGGGCAGCGCGGCGGATCCGCATGGCCGTCACCGATCGGTGGAGTTCCCTCCCGGGCGCCACGACAATGATCAAATCGGCGTCGTCCAGGGAACCCATCGTGGCGGCTGGGATTTCGCCGCCCAATGCGTCCGCCAACCCGTTGTCTGTAAGTTCCAGGGAGAACACGCGGCTGGTCTTCAGGCGTTTTTCGGCGTACTCTTTGATGTGGGATGCCTCTTCGTTGGTATAGCGGCCGAAAATGGACACAGCCACGCAATCGGCGCCGTATTGTTCCTGCAGGCGGGCAAAAGACTCGTCCACGCAGGCGACGGCCTTTGCAAAGGTGGTCGCCTCCAGGCCGGCGTCGCCGCGGAGGAGCGGCGCCGTCAAACGCAACGCCCGCCCAAGCTCCCCAAATCCAAAGCGGCCGTTTTGGCAGAGCAGGCCGTCCTCGCCGGGGGCGGGCAGGCAACGCAACAACAGGCGTCCATGCGACATCAGGCTCGCCCGGCATCCGGCCGAACAGGACGCGCATACGGTGTCGGTCTTCCCTTCCCGAAGCGGGACCTGTTTGGCTACCATCTGCATCTCGACCAACGCGCCCGTGGGGCAAACCGCGACACATTGCCCGCAGGAGATGCAATCCGTGTCCCGCAGTAGCGCGTCGAACGCCGGCCCCACCACCGTGTCGAAGCCCCGCCGCATAAAGCCAATGGCCGTGGCGCCGGCCACCTGCTCGCAGATCCGCACGCACAGGCCACACAGGATGCACTTGTCCGTATCGCGGCGGATGTAGGGATCGTCGTCCCGGCAAACGTTATGGTGTTTTTCGCCGCGGTAATTCTCCGGCTGTACCGCATACAGCCCGGCGTATTCCATGAGCTTGCACTCGAAATAATCCATACAGCCGCACTCCAGGCAACGGTCGGCCTCTCGCCGGGCCACCTGCTCGCTATAGCCGTAGTTGATCTCCAGGAAGTCCTTTTTCCGGTCGCCGGCCGGG
Organism: Oscillospiraceae bacterium; assembly: GCA_009784085.1. Classification (GTDB taxonomy): domain Bacteria; phylum Bacillota; class Clostridia; order Oscillospirales; family UBA929; genus JAIRTA01. The sequence goes on from WRCJ01000015.1 coordinate 13,971, forward strand.
CGGTGCGGCATCTTGGCCCTCGCCAGTTTGCCGGTACCCGCAAAATCTTCCGCCGCCTTCTCGGACTTGACGAGGAAAGGCTCGTCAAACGACAACAAAGCCTCGCCGCGCAAATATCGATGCACCATGCCGGCGGCCTTCTGCGCCTCGCCGATGGCGGTGATGGCGATGTCCGCGCCGTTGTTGGTGGCGTCGCCCACGGCAAAGATCCCATCCCGGTTGGTGAGGAAGCTGTGTTCATCGGCGATGATGGTGCTCCATTTTGTCTGTTGCAACGCCTCGAACCCAAGGGTATTGGGCTTCTGGCCGATGGCCTTGATGACAATATCCACCTCGATGGATTCCTCCAGGCCCGGCACGGGGACAGGCCGGCGCCGCCCCGACGCGTCGGGTTCGCCCAGCTCCATCACCTGCAAGCGCATGGAGGCGACCTTCCCGTCTTGCCCGATGATCTCGATGGGGTTGGTCAGGTTCTTGAAGATGACGCCCTCCTCCTCGGCCTCGTCGATCTCGGAGGCTTCGGCGGGCATCTCGTTGCGCGTGCGGCGGTAAACATTGTACACGACCGAGGCGCCCGATCGCACGGCGGTGCGGCAGGCATCCATGGCCGTGTTGCCGCCGCCCACAATCGCCACGCGGCGGCGCAGGAGCAACGGCGTGATGCCGGTGATATTCCAGAGGAACTCAATGCCGCCGTGTACGCCGTCCAGATCCTCGCCGGGGCACCGTAGCCCCGTGCTGGACCATGCGCCGATAGCCACGACCACGGCGTCGTTGCCTTGCCGCAGCTCCTCCAAGGAGATATCCCGGCCTATGCCCACGTTGTTGCGAAACACCACACCCATGCCCTCGATGGCGTCGATTTCTTCCTGCAAAACCTGCTTGGGCAGGCGGTACTCCGGGATGCCGTAGCGCAACATCCCGCCCATGCGTGGCATGGCGTCGTATACGGTGACATGATGGCCGTAGGAGCGCAGGAAATAGGCCGCCGTCAGGCCGCCCGGGCCCCCGCCGACGATGGCGACGCGTTTCCCGGTGTCGGCGGCCACCGGGGCGGTATAGATCTTCCCGCCGCGGTGCTGCTCGTCGGAGGCAAATTGCTTGAGCGCCATAATCGCGACGGGTTCCTCGACCAGCTCCCGCCGGCAAGCCGTCTCGCAGGGATGGGGGCACACCCGGCCGATGGAGGCGGGCAATGGGATCTTCTCTTTGATCAGCTCGTAGGCCTCCTGATAGGCGCCATTGGCAATCAGGCCCACATAGCCCTGGCAGTCGGTCTGCGCCGGGCAGGCCAAGGTGCAGGGGGGGCGGCAGTCGCCGGTGTGGTCGCTGAGCAACAGCTCCAACGCCGCCTTGCGGTTTTGCGCGACGCGCTCGCTGTCCGTGTGCAGCGCCATGCCATCCGCGGCCTTGGTACAGCACGCGCGCAACAGTTTGGGGTTGCCCTCGGCCTCGACCGCGCACATCCCGCACGACCCGAACATCTCCACCCTGTCGTCCTGGCAAAATGTGGGGATATCGATGCCATGCGCCCGGGCGATCTCCAATATGGTCTGCCCTTCGCGCCCCGTGACATCGCGGCCATTTATCGTCAAATGAATCATTGGAACCATCGGAACCATCGGAATCACTGGAATCATCGGAATCTCGCCCCCCTATTCTACCGACACGGCATGGCACATCTCCGCGCATACGCCGCATTTGTCGCATTTTTCTTGATCGATGGCATGGGCCTGCCGGAACCGGCCCTCGATGGCATTGGCGGCGCACTCCAACGCGCACATGGTGCATCCAATGCACTGTTTATCGTCTATCGTGTAGGTCAGCAGTTGTTTGCAATGATGCGCCGTACACTTTTTGTGGAGGATGTGGTCCTCGTACTCGTGGCGGAAATAGCGGATGGTGGTCAAGACCGGGTTGGGCGCCGTTTGCCCCAACGCGCACAGGGACCCGTCTTTGATCTGCACGGCTAGGTTGTACAGCAGATCGACGTCCCCCTCCTGGCCATGGCCGTCGCAGATCCTGTCCAGGATCTCCAGCATCCGGCGGTTGCCCACGCGGCAATGCGTGCATTTCCCACAGCTCTCCTTGCAGGTGAAGTCCAGGAAAAACCGGGCGATGTCCACCATGCAGGTGCTCTCGTCCATCACCACCATGCCCCCCGAACCCATGATGGCGCCGGTGGCGGCCAATGTGCGGTAGTCGATCATCGTGTCCCCCAGGGAAGCCGGGATACAGCCCCCGGAGGGGCCGCCCATCTGCACGGCTTTGAATGCCTTGCCCCCCGTGATGCCCCCGCCCACGCCGTAGACGACATCGTTGATGGTCTTGCCCATCGCAACCTCCACCAAGCCGCCCTTGGCGATTTTGCCCGCCAGGGCGAACACCTTGGCTCCCTTGGAATTCTCTGTCCCCATGGCGGCAAAGGCCGCGCCGCCGCTACGTATGATCCAAGGGATGTTCGCGTAGGTCTCCACGTTGTTGATGTTGCTGGGCTTCCTCCGGTACCCGGATTGGGCGGGGAAGGGCGGCCTGATGCGCGGCATGCCCCGCTCGCCTTCCAGCGAGGCGATCAGGGCTGTCTCCTCGCCGCATACAAAAGCCCCCGCGCCCGCTTTGATGCGAATGTCGAAGGAGAAATCGCGCCCCATGATGCCCTCGCCCAGCAGGCCCTTCTCCCGGGCCTGTTCCAAGGCTTTCCCCAAGCGTATGATGGCCAAGGGGTATTCGGCGCGCACATAGATCATCCCCTCGCGGGCGCCGATGGCATAGGCGGCGATCATCATGCCCTCCAGCACCGCGTGGGGGTCGCCCTCGATGAGGGCCCTGTCCATAAAGGCGCCGGGATCGCCCTCGTCGGCGTTGCAGATGATGTACTTCTCTTCGCCCGGGGCGCCCCGCGCCGCGTTCCACTTGAACCAAGTGGGAAACCCGGCGCCGCCGCGCCCGCTGAGGCCGGAGATCTTGATTTCCTCGATAACCTCCTCCGGGGTGCGTGCTTGGACGCAGGTTTGATAAGCCTCATAGCCCTGGCGGGCCATGTATTCGTCGATACTTTCGGGGTTGATGACGCCGCAGTTTCGGAGCGCGATGCGCTGTTGGCCCCCGAGAACGTCCAAGTCCTCGGGCGCGATGGCGTATTTCCCCGCGTCGCTCGGCAGGTTCCGGGCGAACTTGAGGATCTCGGCGGCGGCGGCGGGGGTCACGCGGACGAAGGTGTGGACCTTCGTATCCGCCTCGACATCCGCCTCGACGTTTACGATGGGTTCCAAATAACATGTCCCGATACAACCGGTCGCCGTGACGGAAAAGCTGTCCGACGCCAGGAGCCCCCCCTCCAGCCTGTCGAAGACCTCCGAGGCGCCCGCGGCAATGCCGCAGCTGCCCTTTCCCACCGTAATCCTCATACAGCCGCCCCCTCTCGCCCCGCTTGCCCTTGCCCCTCCTGCCCCTCTCGCCCCTCTTGCTCTTGTCCGATACCTTTAAGGATCTGGGCCGCCTTGGCTTTGGTCAAGCCACCATAGGCTTTCTCCCCAATCATCATGACCGGCGCCAAACTACAGCACCCGATGCAGGCTACGTTGTTGTAGGTGAAGAGCCCATCCGGGGAGATATCCCCCTCGCCCACGCCCAATGTGTCTTGGATGGCCCCTTCGATGACAGTCGACCCGTTCACGTGGCAGGCGGTGCCTTGGCAGAGTAAAATCAGGTTCTTGCCCACCGGCTTGAGGCGGAATTGGGTATAGAAGGTCACCACGCTCATGATCTTGGCGGGCTTGATGCCGGTGCGGCGGGCGATGTACGCCAAGATCTCGGCGGGGAGATACCCGTAAATATCCTGCGCCTTCTGGAGGATGGCAATCAGGTTGCCTTTGGCGTTTATCCCCTCTTGCGACAGGAAAGGCTCCAGCAATTCCTCATCAATTCTTTCCGCGCAGCCACACGCCATGATGATAACACCTCTCAATCTATCGTGGGTTGTGGGTTGTGGGTTGTAGGTTTCTACGGCCCGCAAATACTATATGTAGTGTGTATACGGTGCTGAAACCCAAAAGTTATCCGAACCCTTTCTAATTTGGAATAGAAGGGTTCGGACTTCTTCTCAAATGGTGGACGATAGGGGGATCGAACCCCTGACCTCGGCATTGCGAACGCCGCACTCTCCCAGCTGAGCTAATCGCCCGAATTACCTGCTATATTATACAAGTATATTATAGCAGATTTCTATCTTTTGTAAAGTGTCAACACGAAAATTTGTCTGCCCCTTGCGGGGGCAGACAAATTTACCATCGTCACCGCGCCGCGGAAAATATCATGCCGAAGTCGTGCACCTGCACGGGATAATCCTCAAAGACATCGGCCAGGTAAGCGTCTACGTCCTCGCCCAAGAGCGTGTTGTGTACAAGTTCAACCCAGCGCGAACGCTCGGCGTGGCCGACAAAGTACATGACATGGGTGCCGTACACCGTTTCGACCAACCCGGTATCCCCCGGTTTCCTGTTGCTGTCGAAGCACCAACTATCAAAGGGGGCGATCATCGAACCCATCGTGACATTTGTATACAACCCGCCGTTGTAGGTGGTATCCTCTTCGGTTTCGCCCGCCACTTCATTGCCCGTATCCTCGGTAAGCTCGTTGGCCAGCGCGGCGAAGCTATCCTCGGTGGCTGCCCCCGCCTTCCATGTATCCAAGGCTTCCTGCCCCCGTTTTAGCGCCTCGGCCTTTTTTTCCGCCATGCTCAGGACGATCTCCTCGTCCTCGTCATGCTCTTCCCCCTCCTCGTGTTCATGCTCGTCCTCGCCCGTCCTGAGGATGTGGCGCACGTCGATGGAGCTGTATTGCTCGTCCCGCTGGCGGCTGAGGAAGAAGATGATGGTAAACGATTTCTCGGCCTCGAAGTATTGGACGTCCCCTGCCTTGCGCCCGCTGTCGCTCAACCACTCCTGTTCCTCGGTGTCCCAGCCGGAGATCAGCCTGTTCCTGGCCAGCGTGACATCGTCGGGGAAGAGTTCGATCCTCTCTTTGCCCTCCTCGTCGTCGGTGAACGAGGCGGCGGCCTCGAGAAAGGCGGATTCGCTGACAGCCAAGCCCACGAACTCCTTTGCCTTGGCTAGGGACTCCTCTTTCGCTTCCTCCTGCAAAGCCTCGCGATCCGCCGTATCCGCGGCGATCTGCTCGATATCGATGGAAAAGACGCGGCAGGTAACCGAATCGACTTCATCGCGGTTGTCCTCGTAGTACTTGTCATACTCCTCCTGGGTGTAGTGATACGTCCCGGAGATATACTCGGCCCATTGCTCGGCCAGCAGCTGTTCGGTCAGGTAGTTTTCGTAGACCGAACGATCCACGCCGGCGCCGTAACGGGAGGTCAGGAACGCGTCGAGGCTTTTGCCGGCGTCTTCGGCAGCATCCGCCAGGCTTTTCATCGTGGCTTCCCGTGTCTCTAGCCTGTCCTCGTCCAGCACCATGCCGTCTTTGTGCGCCAAGTCGGCCAACGCCACATTTTGAATGTTGCTGTCGGCTTGCTGCCCCACATAGGCGAAGAAAAGCTCGCGATACTCTTCGGAGGAGGGATCCAGCCCCTGGGACTGCCAAGAGCTATATAAACTGAAGTACGCGTCGTAATAATAGACGCTGTATGTCGCGGGCGAGATCGCGACATCGCCCACCGTCACCGCCGTGAGCACACGATGGGGCACGCGGAAGGCCGTGAGAAGGAAGGCGAGCACGCCCAGGGAAACGAGCCCGATAACAACGCCGGAAAAGGCCTTGACGAGGGGCGAAGTGGGTTCATCCTTCTTTTTGGGTAGCTTTTTCCTTTTCCCGGACAATGCGGCCTGCTGTTGTTTTAGCACTTGGCGTTCTTTTTTCTCGCGGGAGGCGCCCATGGGACATCTACCTCACTTTTTTAATGATCTTTTTCTTTTACTCGTTGCCTTCAGTATACAGGAAAAATGTGAACAGGTTGTGAATGGACAACATTTATATTGTAACCGACTAGGCGGAAAAATGCAACCAGAAATTTTGAAGGATCATCATTTAAGTACGTTTAAATGCCTTGGAATGCCTTTGGTTCGGGATCTTTTCCCCCGGGGATAGCTGTTGCCCGTGTGAGCCGGGCGCAATTACAAGAATGAGTAGTCAAATACAACTGTTGGTTGTCATTTTTATATTGACACTATGCCCTGTATCTGCTATCATAACCACATGGCGCCCGCAGGTTGCGGCGCGCCGGTGGCCGGGGGCCTTGGACAAAAGCGTCGTTCATGCGACGTTCATGCGGCGTTCATGCGGCGTTCATGCGGCGTTGCCAGATTTGCGTCCGAGGGACCGGCGAATATAATAGAAAGGCAAGGCGGGCATAATGCTGACAACAATGGAAATCGGCGGGAAAATCGCCGTAGCCAGGAAGCTGAAGAACCTCTCACAGGCGCAGCTGGCGGATCAAATGGCGGTAAGCGCACAGGCCGTGGGCAAATGGGAGCGCGGCGAATCCATGCCGGATATCATCACCTTCCAGCGCATCGCTGAGATCCTCGGCGCCGACCTCAACTATTTCGTCGGGGAGAACACGGTGGCCGCTGGCGCCGCGCCGTCGGCGGCGATACCGCCGCCGACGCATGAAATCGCCGATGGCGACGAAGATCCCGAAAAGCCGGAATGGAACATGTCCATGGCGAACTGGGTGGACGCGGATTTTTCCGGCCTTCACGGCCTCGCCGATAGGTTCAGCGGCGCGAACATCGGGAAGTGCCGGTTTGTCGCGTCCGAGATGTCGGGGCTGGTGATCCGGGGCAACAACATCGAAGACAGCGATTTTTCCCGCGCCGACCTCAGCGGCTGCCGTTTCTCCGGCGCCAATGTGTCGCGAAGCGTGTTTGTCGAATGCAATTTCAGGCGAAGCGTGTTTTCCCGGAGCAATATCAACAACTGCGACTTTTCCGGGGCGGATCTGACAGGGGTAACCAGCAAGTGGTGCAACATAAAAAGGGCCGAACTGGGCGGCGCCGTCCTGTACAGGACGAAATTCATGTTCTCGCAGCTCACGGAAACCGTATTCACCGGCGAGATAACCGACTGCTCGTTTGAAAACTGCGATTTCGCGCGGGTGACGTTTCACGGCGCGTATCTCCGACAGTGTTTCTTCAAGAACGCCAAGCTCAGGCGGGCCCAGTTCGTAGGCTGTCAGGCAGATCGGCTGACCTATGCTTTTTTGAAGAGCGGTCACGCGGATCTGACAGACGTAGTCTGCGTCGAGTGAACCGAGCAATACATACGTTCGCCTTATCACCATATGAAAAGGAAAGCGGGGATATCTCCATGGCGAGGCAAAAAATCGTGGATATCGTGAAAACCGGGAAAATCTTAATCTCAGACGGGGCTTGGGGGACTTATCTGCAAAAAAAGGGACTAGTCCCCGGAGAATGCCCCGAGCTTTGGTGCATGGAGCGGCCCGATGATGTTTTTGATATCGCCAAAAGCTATGTGGACGCCGGCTCCGACATGATCGGGACAAACAGCTTTGGCGGTTCCTGTTACAAACTGGGGCATTACGGGTTATCGGACCGCTCCGCCCAAATCAACGAAGCAGCCGCTGGGATTTCACGGACCGCCGCGGGAGAAGGCATATGGGTCATTGCGTCCGTTGGCCCTACCGGCATCATGCTGGTGTTGGAAGAGGTCACCGAGGAGGAGATGTACAATGCCTTTATGGCGCAGGCGATGGCGTTGGAAAGGGGTGGCGCCGACGCGGTATGCATAGAAACGATGAGCGACATCGAGGAGGCTTGCATCGCCATCCGGGCAGCCAAGGAAAACACTTCGCTCGGGGTAATATGCACCTTTACGTTTGACTTGACTGCCCACAGTGGTTACAGGACGATGATGGGCGCGTCCCCCGGCGCCGCGCTGGATGCGGCGGTAAAGGCCGGCGCCGATATCGTCGGAACGAATTGCGGGAACGGCTTTGCGAGAATGATTGATATTGTAACCATCATGCGCGAGACAAACAACGACATCCCGATACTAGTACACGCCAACGCCGGCCTGCCCCAGGCCGTGGACGGCAGGGATGTTTACCCGGAGACGCCGGAGGATATGGCGCGTTTGGCGCCGGCTCTTGCGCGAGCGGGCGCGAATATCATCGGCGGTTGCTGCGGAACGACCCCAGCCCATATCAGAGCCATGAAGAAAGCACTGGCGCGTTAGCGCGCAAGCTCGTTAGTACGTTGGCGGGTTAGTTTTCGTAGTGCCCTATAATATGGCCGCGGGCGATGGTATTCTGCTCACCGTTGCCAGACTGATCGAGACTACGCACAATTTCGGAATACGCCTGCTTCGCGTCTATCCGCAATGCTACATGATCGGGCGCCTCATGAAGCGCGAATACCTCGATCCGATAATGATGCCGCCCCGAATTCTTTGGGGGATAAGGCCCGACATAATTGCTGTGTGCTGTATACTCCCCCTGCGCCAACTCTGTTTTTTCCAAATCCAACACAAGCCAATGAAGCCAATTTGCGTCCTCGTCAAACATGCAAACCGCGTAATAGGCCGCGCCATCCACGGCATCCCAGGAGAGTTGCGGGCTTTGGTTGTCCCCCGGCGGGTCATTGGGTCCTTTATCCGCCGCAACTTCAATAGGCAGTTCCCCTGCGGCGCCGATAGAGGCGGAAGATACCGCAATCTCGAAACCGCCCGGCGTGGCGTCGTCTGCCGCCGGACGGGCGCAGCCCGTGACGCCCGACGCAAGGAGAGCCACAAGCAAGGCAACGGCAACAGCTTGATATTTCATAACGCTTTCCTTCCTCCCTTTCGCTTCCTTCCCTTTGCTTTTCTGCAAAAGTGTACCTCAAGTATACTTCAAATCGAAAGCGTACGTCAATACTATGTACCATATACTATAATACATGTACTATGCTGGGGCTGACAAAACCGGCTTGCTATCTGCCTCCGGGTTGCGCAAGCTCTACAACGGGACGATCCTGTGCTATTTGTACATGTATTACCAGAGCCGCTAGATAAACGAAATCAAGCTAAAATCTCGACATACGCACGATAACTGAAGAATATCTACTTTTGGTTGCCAGGCAGTGTCTTAACGACTTCATCATCAATAATTATTTCCATGTTCGCAGTCAAGCTTTTATAATATTCAACAACAGCAGCAGTGTGATTGAATTCCTCTCCGTTCTCATTAAAATCTTCATAATTCTCTTCAATAAAATCATCCAAACAAAAATCCAATAACATCCTACTTTGCAAGTGACTTTTCGCCATAAAATAATTAAATGTATTGTCACATTCTTCCTCAGTAATCTGAAATAGTTCGTACAGTTTTTGAAACTCGTTCTGGATTTCAATCAGGTTCTCTTGCTCCCATTGCTGTCTATTAATAGTTTGGTAGTCTCTTATTTCTTTCTCAGTTACCGTGAATCCTAATCTTTCTGCCTCTAATCCAGCAGCTCTCTGCATTGCAATCCTAACAATAACTTCATTTATCGATTGTTCCGTCAATTGTTTCGTATAGAGTACAAACTCTTCATTATCATGGTTTATTAAAATAAGTTTGCGGTAATTAATTCTGGTTGTTTCTTGAAGAAACAATACTTCAGCATAATATACCGGTTCACCGTTTATATAGGCGACAGTTTTTTCTAGCATCATGTCCCTTCCATTGTTGTTATCATCGGTTTTTCTATCATTATCTTTGAATTGAAACGCTACTATGACAATGACACCAATTAGTAAAACGACAAAAGATCCAATCAATAACCTATGCCTCTTCAACTTACGCCTCTTCATTTTCTTTCTCCTTGAATAGTTTTGATAGGCAGCGCACCTCTTCCTTCTATTGAAACAGAATTACCTCATACCAGCCTCTATCGACTTTTTTTACGTATACAAAGGCATTGGTCTCCCAATAACTGTCAATCAATTCATTTGGATATTTCCCATCGCGCGTGTTAACAAGCTTTCCGCCTGACAAGGCTGAGGAAAAAATGATGTAGTTGAGGTAAATATGATCTGATCCGTGACCGATCTGAAACCATTCGGGAAAAGCTTGATAATATGTATTCACCGCGTCTGTCCATCCTTCTTCCTTGAAATTATGAATATAAACATTGTCAGGATAGCCAACGCCATTACGAAAAAACATTAGCCCCCCCTCTTCAATGAAAACGCATTCTCCAGTAAACTCCCTGAAAAAGTCTGGGTGCTCATCGACAAAGAGGTACATCTGTTTTGTCAACAATTGAAATTCTGTTTTATACGGCTTGAACCTAATGTGATCGATAAAAAGAACATAGTTGAAATAGTCACTGATTTGAAAACGAATGGAAATCAAGAAATTCAAAGTGCCAAAAAAAACGAATCCGATCAACACCAATAGCACTATTAGTTTTGTCTTTTTGAACCAATTAGTTTTTCGTACCACTCGAATCATCCCTTCGCCACTGAATTAGGTCTACATTATTAACTTGTATTCACAGATCATAAGTGCCACATGTATGTCATTTCCCGCTTTTTAGCGGTAACTCTATGGGAACCACCGAGCACTAAAAGGAATTTGCCTCGCGAGAGAAAAGTCCTTTCTCAGATAGCGCCTCAAAATAAACAGGGTATGATAAGGGGAGTTACACAGACAAGGGGCATCTGCCACAAAGGGATGATTGAATTATTTTTTGATGGGCATGATATGGTAGCAATGCTTTTCAACTATGGTTTATAACAACCCTGTAAATGATACAGTAAAATCCATGGTAGTGATAAACGGTTTTGGATGAACAGCCCCCCCCAAAGCACTCCAATGCTGTAAAATAAACCACTGCCTGAATCCGAGCAAATTATTTACCCGTAGTTCCCGGTTGCTAATTCTACCTACAGGCAGAGTGGCAGCTAAAGCGGAATCACAACGGGGCACTGCATTTTAAACAGTTTGTAGCAATCGTTCGCTCTCTTGAAAGCCTCTTGAGTA
>WRCJ01000016.1 GCA_009784085.1 Oscillospiraceae bacterium
CCGTCAATCAATTTCCGTCAATCAATATTTTCCATAAGGAGGTAACCCCACATGCCCTATGTCGTCATACTGGTTTCCGTGGCTGTCATCCTCGTCTTTTCCCTGTTGCTCATGCTGTTCTCCCGATACAAGAAGTGCCCTTCCGACAAAATCATGGTCATCTACGGCAACGTGGGCAAAAGCAGCAGCGGCGAGGCGCGTCCCGCCCGTTGCGTCCACGGCGGCGCGGCCTTCATCTGGCCGGTGGTACAGGCGTATGAATACCTCGACCTGACGCCGCTCTCCATCAGCGTGGATCTGAAGAACACGCTGTCCAAGCAGAACATCCGCATCGACGTCCCCTCCCGCTTCACGGTGGGTATCTCCACCGAGCATGGCATCATGCAAAACGCCGCCGAGCGGCTGTTGCGCCTCAAGCTGTCCGAGGTGCAGGAGCTGGCCAAGGACATCATCCTGGGTCAGTTGCGCCTGATCATCGCCACCATGGATATCGAGGAGATCAACACCGACCGCGACAAGTTCCTGGAGGCGGTGTCCCGCAACGTGGAGACCGAGCTGCGCAAGATTGGCCTACGGCTGATCAACGTCAACGTCACCGACATCAACGACGAATCGGGCTACATCGTGGCGTTGGGCCGCGAGGCCGCCGCCAAGGCCATCAACGACGCCAAGCGGTCGGTGGCCGAGCAGGATCGCGAAGGCGCCGTGGGCGAAGCCAACGCCCACCGTGACCAGCGCGTCAAGGTGGCCGCCGCCGAGTCGGCTGCCATCGAGGGCGAAAACAAGGCCAAAATTATCATCGCCGCATCCAACGCCCTATTGCGCGAAAAACAGGCCGAGTCGCTGAAGATCGCCGTGTCCGCGGAAAAGATCCAGGAGGCGAAGGCCATGGAGGCGGCATACGCCGCCCAGCAGATCGCCGAAAATGCCCGCGCACTCAAAGAGAATGCCACACTGGAAGCCGACGTGATCGTGGAGGCCGAAATCAAGAAGCGTCGCATGGAGTTGGAAGCCGAAGCCGAGGCCGAGCAGATCCGGCGCCGCGCCAAGGGTGAAGCCGACGCCATTTTCGCCCGCATGGAAGCCGAGGCCCGCGGCACGCAGGAGGTGCTCACGCGCCAGGCCGAGGGTTTGACCCGTGTCGTGGCCGCCGCCGGCGGCGATCCCAACAGCGCCCTGCGCCTGATGCTGGCCGACAAGATGGAGCAATTGATGAGCATCCAGGTGGACGCCGTGAAGAACATCAAGTTCGACAAAGTCACGGTCTGGGACGGCGGCGCGTCCAGCCAGGACGGCAAGACGGCCACGGCGGGCTTCCTGTCGGGGCTGATGAAGTCACTGCCGCCGTTGAACGAGCTGTTTGAAATGTCGGGCATGAAGCTGCCGGAATTCCTGGGAAAGTCGATCCAAGATCCGCCCGCCCAAAAAACCGCCCCACCGGATTCCGCTTCTACATAATCACTTGATAATCACAATATTATCACTACATCACAATGATGTGAGGGTTTTTTGCCCGATCTAACACTTTCAGATACAATAAAATGTCGGCCTCCCGGACCGCCACACACCCGCTGGTCGCCCGGGCGCCCACATGGAAGAACACGGCCGAACCGGCGCCGGGGACACGCGCTGTGTTATATTCGATGACAAAACCGTATTTATACGCTGTTTTGTACTGGATCATATACTCGGCGCTCTTCCAGTCTTTGTGTTTCGTACCCTCGACACGCTGATTGTAGTACGCCGAATTCGGATCGTCCACCCAGTAGGTGTTCTTCGTAATCTTGAATACATCCAGTTTTGTCTTCGGCGCCTTATCGATGTAGAAAGCCTCCCCAATCCGGTATTGGCCGGAGGGCGTGGCTTTGTCCCCTTCCCGCTTGTCACGCTTGACGCCGGCGGCGCCCACCCATCCGCTGACCCGGTACGCTTTGTTCTCGGTCCAAAGCCCTTTGGATCCTTTCTCATACAAATAGACTTGCGCCCGGCTCCCGACGCTTTTCACGACGACAAGCTGCGATGCGTCCGGCGGCAGCGTGTCCGGCCCCCCCGAGGTTTCCGGCGTATAGCCCACGCGGGTGTCGATGACAACGGTGTTGCGCCGACCGTCCCACAGCACGCCGAAGCCAATCGCGGCGGCGATGTCGCGTAGCTTGAAGTAATTGTTGCCCCCGATGTTGAAGGCGGGGAGCGACACCGGGCGGCCGTCAAGCAGGATATCGGACGTGGTGGGCGACGGCGACTTGTTGCCGTCGCCCTTCGTTTGCATCTCTCCGCCCACCGGCGTGTAAGGGCGCCCGCTGAAGAGGCGAATCGTGTTGCCGCCGCCGTCCCACGTAACGTCGAACTGTTTTTTGCCGCCGGACAAGGCATAGGCTAGATCGCGTAGCTTGAGGTAATTGCACCCGGCGATGTTGTAGGCGTCAAAGTTGATTTGCTCGCCATCCACGAGGATGGCCGAGGTCGTCGGTTTCGCCACCGGCGACGGCACCGTTGCCGCCGCCGCCATGGCCGTGGACGAGGCCAAAGCCACTGCGCCCAACCAAACGGGGCAGAGAACAACCACGAGGCCAACACGCATCAAACAGCGCATCATCGAATGCCCACGCATAAAAACCCTCCCTTCAGGGTGTAAGAGCATATCGATGCTTTGCTATATTGACTTTAGGGCGAAAAAAAGAGCCGCCGCATACGATTTTTAAGAAAATCGTTTCGCGACAGCCCAAAAACATGTACAAAAGCGAACGGCAACACTTATGAAGGAGCCGTCGAATGCTGAATAATTGAGTTGATGAAAATCACCTGCCTTTGATGTATACCTTTTCTACCTGTATCATCTTTCCCAACTCGGCTTCACAATAGTTTACACTAAAGGGCATACCTATATTGAACACGGATCCTTGCGTGATGAAGGTCATTGACCAACCATCTCCGTATATGCTATTGTTTCTACTTGCCCTGTATTCTTCATTGCTTTTTGCCTCGTAAAAATCCATTCCACATTTGCTGGTAATATACATGTCATCAGTTTCACCGGGAACGTCAATCTCCTTCCCATATCCGCGTACAGATTCTTCAGTTTTTGATACATTCCATACAAATTCATATAATTCATCCGCTTCGTTAATATACCTATAAACAAGGTAACCACCAGCAAATAGTATATTAATAAGCTTAAACTCCCTGGGAACATACACTGGATGGTAATAGTAGTCCCAATTTTCAAGCAACCCCCAAGCCGCATATAATCCTTCGTTTCTTAATATTCCTTGATGAAATTCTTCTTCGTTATATGCTTCACCATCTGCAAGGCAATTTGCAATTTCCTGCGTTTCGACTGGAGCTTCCGCATTATTTGTCACCACAGGATCTGAATACGTCGGTTGTTGGGCACATCCGCACAGGAGTAAAGAAAATACGGCAATCGACAAGATTACAACCATGATCTTTTTCATTTTTTACTTCCTTTCTAATGGGCACTTACATTAAACCGATTGTAGCAATTGTTACATAATATCATTGTATCCATATCGGCATAACAATCAAAGTAATCCCACATTACGCAATCTCTTTCTTGGCTACAACGATATGTAGCATTTGCTTTATCGCTAACATCAGGGCAACCATAACAATGCATGAGTTCGTGTGCTGTTGTTCTCACAATTGCAATATCACCCTGAACTTTTCTGGCATCAACCACAGCCACTTTCCCATTTATGTACGCCGAACCAAGAGCTTGAGCATGGGTATCGCCATCATAGCACCATACATGAGAAGCCATATATACATTAAGAGCCGCTGGGTAGTTTTTTGAAATTAAGAGATTCAACATTCTTGTTCTGCTCTTGTGGTGAACTTGACTACAGCTTCCTATGCCACACGTCGAGGCGCATTTGTTGTTATTCCCCTGCTGGCACCCCTGATCATGCCATCCAGCGGCAGAGTAATGTCCACCATCAGTTAGGTTGATACCAAACGTCTTCAAGAACGATGGCTTAATTGCGTTATGCCACTCCACAAATTTAGTTCCCCAAGTGTTGTTAGAGTACTCAGCGCGAAGTGTTTCTTCGGAATGGAAGCTAATGCTGACATTTTTTGTTGATGATGGTCGTACTACCACCCAATAAGATTTGGAAACGCTTGGATTAGAAACGCTGGTGGCAAAGATTTTTGCTAGTCCTTTACTAACACCAGTCACTGTCCCCGAAGAATTTACCGTTGCAACGCTACTCTTGCTAGTAGTCCAAGTGACGCTCTTGTTTGTTGCGTTAGAGGGAAGGACAGTTATAGTATTCGAACCCGTACCGCTTACTGAGACACTGATTGTATCCTTAGAAAAAGATATAGACGTGACTGAAACAGTCGCACCAGTATAATCCACAACCAGCCTGGGCAAATAGGCTGTGTCACCATAGTCGGATGATCGCCATGTCATCCAAACTGATGTATTGGTCTCGTTGTCGTCTTTTAGCATAAAACCATAGTTTGATATTGTTCCTTTATGCATTGCATCAACGCATGAAGTAGCGTTATACCCGTACCACCCGCTGCCGAGGTTGGTTTGTACGCCTACATAGCTTGATGAGTTGTAAAAACTCGCCATGTTGTTCCATGTAGCGTCGAATGAATCCCAGCTCTTAGTCACCCTGTAGGATTTACATGTTACAGTGCCGGAAAATGAGTGACCATAAAAACGTAACTGAGCAGAGTTTATAACCGCACTTGATGGTATACTTGTAAGAGGGAATGCTATCAATGACCTTCTTACATAGTAAGCGTCATCTTTTCCTGTACGCAAATAAGGTAAGTTTGTACCACTGTTAAAGTTGCGATTAGGTTCCTTGCTGCCAATAAAAGTATCTTTTAGGTTACTGCCATATACTGTGACAGTTGGGTCAACGATAACAGGGTACGCCGCATTTTCAAGAAATTCATTGTTGACTCTTAACTTTAATATAACTCTATTTTCTTCAGTTGATAGAATTTCGTATGACATATCGAGGCACTCTTCATCGTTTGCATCTATCGATATCAAATCAGCTATCCTGAATACTTCTTCGCCATCATTGTCACAGAAAATCAGCCCGTTATCGTTTTGATTGATTGTAACTCCTGATATCTCAACAGAAAACAAGAATTCGTTTTCCCCTGTGTATTCTTTTAGTATTATGTTTTCCTTAATACCTGAGTGTTTGCTTGTATAGGAAATATCAACGCCAGGATATACATCCGCATACAGAACTGAGCATTCAACAATAACGGGTTCAAACAAATCATTTTCTTCCATTTTCCTTACTTGCACTTCACCATTTGCGTTCACTGGAGAAAAGCAAATAGACTTACCCTTGTATGAAAGCTCGACCGTACTCTGTCCTTCTCTTATGTCGTAAAAGTTCACAGTCCAAGAATTTGCCGCGTTTCTGTAGCCATTCTCTGTCCTAATAAGAGACGCGTCTATAGGAAGTATGTTCTTATCTTCGTCTTCATAATGGATCGGACGGGCAAATATTTCTACTTGGCGAGAACCATCCGGCTTAGTATATGTTTTTGAGTAAATCGTTCTTTCTTCAACAACTTCTACAAGGTTTTCCTCCGCATATGCAACATTAATTCCGAATACTGCCACTATCAAGACAAACGCAATAAATAGTGCTATTTTTTCCTTTGCTTTTGTCACTTATAATCGCCTCTTTCTTAATTTTATCCTTCGTTTCCTTATTGTCCTATTTCGTTCCCAGTTTCCAGAAACTGTGCAGTATGACCGCAAAAGCTGATGTGGTTACGCACCGCAGACGAGATGGTTAGGACGCCACGCAAATGCCATAGCTAATGATGTTACTTAACAGAATCAGTTACGTCAGTGACTTCCAAAATCATCTATCTCCTTCTTATCCAATAACACACCTGTTATTTGGTGACGTTTGTCAAATAAGACTTCTTAAAAGTGTTTGTCATATTGACCAACTTACCCGTATGATCAGCAACTGAGTTAAGGATGTTTTTGAGCGGTTCGAGATTAATACAGTTCTACGGCATTGACAACTCTGTTATGCGCGGATTGGATACCACAGGTCAATAGACCGCTGTGAACTCTACCAATCTCAACTTCCGCAGATGACTGATTTTGCTTTCCTTGCCATTTTTCACCCTCCCCTCTTGTTCCTGGGGACAGCATGTCACAGAATCGCTCGGCAGCTATCAATTATTTACCTTTGCGGATAGGCATCAAAAGGTACTACGAAGCGTTCACGCGTTTCGCCGTGGACTTTGGCTTGGGCGACACCTTGCCGTGGGGCAGGCGGCGTTGCTTGTTGGGGTTCCGCACGATTTGCGGCGATGTTTTATCCAAGATGGTCTGCGCCGTGACGGTGAGCTTCTCGATGGTGTGGTCGGAGGGGATGTCGTACATGATGGGCATCATGGACTCCTCGATGACCGCGCGCAACCCCCGGGCGCCGATGTTGCGCTCAATCGCCCGGTCGGCCAACGCTTCCAAGGCGTCTTGCGCGAATTCCAGATTCACGCCATCGTACTCGAAGAGTTTCTTGTATTGCTTGGACAATGCGTTTTTCGGCTCTGTGAGGATAAGGATCAGCTCGTCCCGGGTGAGTTGCCCCAGCGGCGCGATGACCGGCAGGCGGCCCACCAGTTCGGGGATGATCCCGTATTTGAGCAAATCATGGGGCTGGATATTGGCCAGCACGGACGTGAGGTCCTTCTCCTTGCGGCTGAGTACCTCGGCGCCGAAGCCCAACCCATTCTTGCCCATGCGGTTCTCGATGATCTTGTCGATGCCGTCGAAGGCGCCCCCGCAGATGAAGAGGATGTTGGCCGTGTTGACCTGGATGAATTCCTGGTGCGGATGCTTGCGTCCGCCCTGGGGCGGGACGTTGGCGATGGTGCCCTCTAAGATCTTGAGCAACGCCTGCTGGACGCCCTCGCCGCTGACATCCCGCGTGATGGAAACATTCTCGCTCTTTCGGGCGATTTTATCCAGCTCGTCGATATAGATGATGCCCCGCTCGGCTAGCTCCACATCGTAGTCGGCCGCTTGGATCAGGCGCAGCAGGATGTTCTCCACGTCCTCGCCCACGTAGCCGGCTTCGGTCAGCGTCGTGGCGTCGGCGATGGCGAAGGGCACATGCAGGATCCGGGCCAACGTCTGGGCGAAATGGGTCTTGCCGCAACCGGTCGGCCCTAACATGAGGATGTTGCTCTTCTGTAGCTCCACATCCTCCCCGCCCCCGTAATGGATGCGTTTGTAGTGGTTGTATACCGCCACCGACAGGGCGATCTTGGCCTTTTCCTGCCCCACCACGTATTGATCCAGGATGGAGCGGATCTCGCGCGGATTGGGCAGGGTGTCCACCGGTTCAATGTTTCTCTTGGGAACAGTATCAAAACCCTCGTCCAAAATATTCAGGCAAAGGTGCACACATTCATTGCAGATATAAGCCCCGGGGCCCGCGATGAGCCGCTTGACGCGATCTTGGTGCTTGCCGCAAAAAGAACATGTGACAATGCGTTTATCATCGGATTTTGGCATGGTTTCCCTCCTATTAGCGTTTGGCGATTACTTTATCGGCTAAACCGTAGGCTACGGCCTCCTCGGCGGACAGGAAATTGTCGCGCTCGGTGTCCTGCTCGACAAGGCTGAGCGGTTTGCCGGTGATCTCCGCCAAGATGCGATTGAGGTTCTGCTTTGTCTTGAGGATATGCTCGGCGTGGATCTTGATATCGGTGGCCTGCCCGCGCGTGCCGCCCGATGGCTGGTGGATCATGATCTCGGCGTTGGGCAGCACCAGCCGCTTGCCCTTCGCGCCCGCCGCCAACAAGAACGCGCCCATCGAAGCGGCCATCCCCACGCAGATGGTGGACACGTCCGCTTTGATATACTGCATGGTGTCGTAGATGGCAAAGCCGGAGGTCACGCCCCCGCCCGGGCTATTGATATAGAACTGGATGTCCTTGTCGGGATCCTGCGCTTCCAGATAGAGCAACTGCGCTACCACCAGGGAGGCGGTCACATCGTTGACCTCTTCGGATAAAAAGATGATACGGTCGTTGAGCAGGCGGGAATAGATGTCATACGAGCGTTCCCCCCTGTTGGTTTGTTCTACGACTATCGGGACCAAGCTCATGGTTTCACTCCTCACTTTCCGACACATGGGGGATGGATACTTCCTCGGGTGGTTGGCTGTCGGCAAATGCATCGTCTTTCACGAATTGTATGGCTTTCGCAATCAGCAGGTTGCGGCGCACGCGCCTTTTTATCATGTCCTCCGCCTCTTGGCTGATCCCTTCGCCATATTCTCCCTTCTCTTTGGCGTATGCGGCCTCTATTTCCTCCGAAGGAACCTCCAAACCTTCCAGTTCGGCGATTTTTTCATATCCCAAGCGCAACGTCAGTTTTTGCCGCGCGCGGTCATGCATGTCGCGTTGCATATCCTCGTCGGAAAGCCCGACGACCCTCTTATAGGTGGCATAATCCATCCCATTGGCAGCTAAGCCGCGCTGAAAGTCCCCCATTACATAAGATTGTTCCTCTTCGATCATGCATTCCGGTATATTGACCGTCGTGGCATCGCGTACCTGTTTGTTCAATGCGGCAAAAAAAGCGTTCTCGCTCTTGTCGGCCTTTTCCTTTTCCAGTTTCTCACGAATGTCGCCGCGCAATTCTTCCAGCGTATCGAAGTTGGATACATCTTTTGCGAATTCATCGTCTAGATCGGGCATCTCGTGTTCCTTGACGTCGCGGATGCGGACCTCGAAAACCGCGTCTTCGCCTGCCAGTTCGTCGACATGGTAGTCTTCCGGGAACGTGACCTTAACCTGGCATTCCTCTTCGGAAACCCTTCCAATCAGGGCTTCTTCGAACCCGGGAATAAACCGCCCGGAGCCGATCTCGAGCTGATGGTTTTGCGCTTTGCCACCATCAAATGGTATATCGTCGATAAAGCCTTCGAAGTCAAGGGTGACGATGTCGTTATTTTGGATAGGGCGCGAAACCGCTACCAGCCGTGCGTTTCGCTCTTGAAGGCGGGCCAGCTCGGCATCGATATCGTCAATTTTTACCTCCACAGGGGGTTTGTAGGCATGCAGACCCCTGTACCCGCTCACCTCGGCCTCCGGATAGACATGCACGCTGGCCTTGAAGGAATATCCCTCCGGGCCGATGTCCAGCACCTCGATATCGGGTTTTTCCACCGTTTCGAGGTCTTGTTCCACGACCACTTTCCCATAGGCCGCGAGATACGTTTGATTCACGGCGCCCTCGTAAAAAACGCCCGGCCCATAAATCGTCTCGATCATCCTGCGGGGCGCTTTGCCCCGGCGAAACCCGGGTACGCTGTATCGCCCGGCTTCCCGCCTGGCTACTTCCGAGACCGCTGTGTGAAACGTGTCCGCATCGACCCCTATGGTGAGCGTAACAAGATTGTTTTCGTCCCTTTCCATGCTGATAAGGTTCATATGGCGGCGCCCCCTGTTATGATTTCAAGTTATACTACCACATATTGGTGCTATAGTCCACTATTTTTTTCATTTTGTTGAAATTCGTAACTAATTCGTAACCAAAAGGCGTAAAACTATTGTTTCTCGCCAATGTCGGCTTGCATTTTACAACCTTATAGAGGAGGCTATGTTATCCGAAACGGTCGAAACTCGGTATAATCGGCCGAGACCAAACGATAGTCAATGCCCCGGTACGCGCCCTCGATGGCGCGTTGGTGGGACGGGCCGTGCAGGTGTCCATAGAAGCAACGTCTGACGCCGTAACGGGTGAGGATGTCCACAATCTCGTCGCAGCGGTAACCTTCATACAGCGGCGGGTAATGCAAAAAGGCCAGAAGTTCCCCATCCGGATCGCCGTCGCCATCCATACCATTCCCGCCAGCGCCGCCCACGCCGCCGTCGCCATCCATGCCATTCCCGTCCGCGCCGTCCATGCCGCCGTCGCCATCCACGCCATTCCCGTCCGCGCCGCCCACGCCTACGCCGCCGCCCGCGCCGGATTCCGGATGTCCCGGGTCGCCCGCCGACGCGCCCAACAACTTGCGGCCGGCATCGAGGGAGGCTTTCAGCCGAATACACTCGCGCAGGAAAACCTTTTCGTCGTGCGTGCCCTGGTGGCTGTTGTCCTCTTCGTAAAACCAGCCCCTGGTCCCGCACAGGGCGACGTCCCCGTGTAGCCATGCGTTGTTGTGCAGGATATCCAGCGTGTGAAACCCTTCCTCGGCAAAAAAGCGGCGCATCTTCGTGGCGGTCGACCACCAATAGTCATGATTGCCCTTGACAATCAGCTTGCGCCCGGGGAAGGCGTTGAGAAAGGCAAAATCGTCCCGCGCTTCGGGGAAACTCTTCGCCCACGAAGTATCGCCGCATAGGACCAGCGTGTCATCGTCGGTCAGGACGCCCAGCCCCCTTGCGAGTTTGTCCATATAGTTTTCCCAGGCGCCGCCGAAAACATCCATCGGCTTGCCCGCAGACAAGCTCAGGTGCGTGTCGCCCAGGGCGTATAACGCCATGCGAGTTTCCCCCTATTCTCCCATCATTCTCCCATCATGCCCCCACCATCTCCCATACCGCCTGCTCCATCCCTTCCGGGGTCACTGTCCGGTCGAACCGCACCGGTTTTTTCGACAAGCCGCGCAGGCTCTCGGGCACCGGCCACCCGGTGAGGGCGTGTAGCTGTTCCAGCGGCGCCTCCCCGTCGCCGGCTGGTGTTTCGCCCAGGGCCGTCAGCACGGCGTCGCAGAACTTGTATGGGCTGGCGGTGGAGACGACAAGGATTGGCGTCTTGTCCCCGGTTTCCTCCCGGTACGCGCCCGCCGCGTGGAAGGCCACCGCCGTGTGCGGATCGGACAGGTACCTGATTTCCTTCCACAGGGATGCGATGGTCCGCCGGGTTTCCCCCTCGCCGCACCAATCCGCGTAGAACCTCTGCCGGAAGACCTGCCACAGCGTCTTGGGCAACGTATAACGCCCGATCTCCCGCAAGCTTTCCATGCAGTCCCGCGTCAGGACATCCGATCCGCCCGAAAGCAAGAACAACGCCCGCTCCAAATTGCTGGAGACCAGGATATCCATCGAGGGCGACATCGTGCTGTAAAACGTACGCCGCCTGTCATAGACGCCCTCCCGCACAAAATCGGTCAAGACGTTGTTCCGGTTGGAAGCGCACAGCAACCGGCTCACGGGCAGGCCCATGTCCCATGCGTAGAGGGCCGACAAAATGTTGCCGAAGTTGCCCGTGGGCACGCAAATGTGGATGGGTTGCCCGGCGGCGATGGCTTCCTGCCCGACCATGTCGGCATAGGCCGAAAAATAGTACGCGACCTGCGGGATCAGACGCCCTAGGTTGATAGAGTTGGCCGATGAGAAAAACAGCCCCCGTTTGTCGATCCTCTCGGATAGCGCCGGGTCGCCGAACAATTTTTTCACGCCGGTTTGGGCGTCATCGAAGTTGCCGCGCACGGCGACAACGCCCACATTGGCGCCTTCCTGCGTCGTCATCTGAAGCTCCTGGATCAACGACACGCCATGGCGGGGGAAGAAGACCAGCACCCGCGTACCCGGAACGTCCCGGAAACCTTCCAACGCCGCCTTCCCGGTGTCCCCCGAAGTGGCGGTCAGGATAAGCGCTTCCCGTTGCTCGCCGCATACTTTCAGCGACGCGGTCAGCAGATGGGGCAGGATTTGCAACGCCATATCTTTAAAGGCGGCTGTGGGTCCATGCCACAATTCCAGCACATGCAACCCATTGGGCAGGGTGCGCAGGGGCGCCGCGCCTTCGGCGTCGAATCGGCCGCTCTCATACGCGCGGCGCGCGAAGGTTTCCAGATCGCCAGGGCCAAAGCCGTCCAAAAACTGCCCCATCACGGCGGCGGTCCGCTCGGCGTACGATTTGCCGATCAGCGACTTCCAGAAATTGCGATTGCAAGGTAACGCTTCCGGCGCGTACAACCCACCGCCCGGAGCCAACCCGCGTGCGATGGCCTCCTGGGCGGAGGCGCCGATGTTTTTATCCCTCGTGCTTACATAGCGCATATCAGTTTCGCATCCTTTGCTATGATTTAAGATGTATGATGTTTGGTAAGCCGAGTCCCTAGGCAAACGCGCCGACGATGTGGCGGATGGCCGGATCGCGCCCTTTGCCCTTACCGTCACCGTCACCGCCATCGTCGCCGGCGACGATCTCCACGACATCAAAACGCGCGTTTTTCTCCCCGTACTCCGCCATCCACATGGCCGCCGCGCGACGCAGGCGGGCCCTCTTTTTCGCGGTCACCGACTCGCCGGGCGCCGCGAAGCGGTCGTTGCGCCGCCACTTGACCTCCACGAAGGCCACGATGTCCCCCCTGGCGGCAATGATGTCGATCTCGCCCTCGCGGACGCGCCAGTTGCGGCCGATAATCGAATAGCCTTTGGACTCCAAAAGACGCGCCGCCATGTCTTCGCCCGCGCGCCCCCGTTTTATCTTTTCGTTTTCCATGCGGCATCCCCATTATGATTACTCATTATGATTACTCATTATGTTGCTTTTTCAAAAAACTCTTCCTGTGCTCGATGCATGGCCCAAAGGCACGCAACCGCTCGTAGTGCAGGGCGGTCCCATAGCCCTTGTGCTGCGCGAAAGCGTATTGCGGGTAAGTCTCAGCAAGTTCGGCCATCAGGCGGTCACGGGTGACCTTGGCCAAAATAGAAGCCGCCGAGATGGCGGGGATCCTCGCGTCGCCCCCCACGATCGGGATGGCTTTTTGCGGGAAGCCCCGGGCGTAATTGCCATCCACCAACACGAGGACAGGTTGCGGCGACAGCGTGGATACGGCGCGGCGCATGGCCAGCATGGCGGCTTGCAGGATATTGATGGATTCGATTTCCGCCACCGACGCATACCCAATCCCCCAGCAGATGGCCTCCCGCGTGATGATATCGTACAACGCCTCCCGGCGTTTACGCGACAACTTTTTGGAATCGTCAAGCCCTTCTATTTTCAACCCCGGCGGCAAGACGGCGGCGGCGGCGGCCACAGGGCCAGCCAATGCCCCCCGTCCGGCTTCGTCCACGCCAGCGATCAAATGATGCATATCCATGTCCATTCCCGCACCCACGCCCTGGCCATACGCTGGCCCATGCGCTGGCCCTGGCTCATGCTTCGCCTCCAGCCACTTGCGGATCGCGGCCCGCCGCCGGCCATTCCAGCGTGAACCGCCCCAGCTTGCCGCCGCGAAACTCATCCAGCAACACCCGCGCCATGCGCTCCGTATCCGGCAACCCGCCGGCGGCCAAGAACCCGCGTCCCCGCGCCGCCCGCGCCAGGAGCGTCATGCCGTCGTCCCCTCCGGCAGTGCCGCCCGCGTGGTCGCCCGTACCGTCGTCCGCGCGGCCTCCCACATTGCCCCCCAATCGGTAGCGGGAGGCCAACGCTTCGGGGTATCTCTCTTGCAGAAACGCCGCCAAATGGGCGGCCAGCGTCTCGGCGTCCAGGATTTCATCCCGGATGGCGCCGGTATAGGCCAGCAACATCCCTGTGCCTTCATCCTCGAATTTGGGCCAGAGTATCCCCGGCGTGTCCAGCAAGGCTAGGCCGGGGGATAGATTCACCCATTGCCGCCCCCGCGTCACGCCCGGGCGATCCTCGGCAGCCGCGGCGCGGCGGCCGGCCAAGCGGTTGATGAGCGAAGATTTGCCCACGTTGGGGACGCCCACCACCATCAGGCGCAGAACACGCCCTGTCCGGCCATGGGCGGCGCCGGCTTCTATTTTTTCTTTGAGCAACGCCCGGACCGCCGGCGCCAAGCGCGACACCCCCGCGCCGCTCTTGCTGTCGGTCAGCAGAACCGCCTGGCCATGGCGCCGACAATGGGAAACCCAGGCGGCGTTCCCGGCGGCGTCGGCTTGATCGGCCCGGTTGATCACCAGCAACCGGGGTTTGTCGCCGAGGATTTCATGCAACTCGGGATTGCGGCTAGCGGCGGGGATGCGGGCGTCTGTCATCTCGCAGACCGCGTCGACCAATTTGAGATGCTCCGCAATCATGCGGCGCGTCTTGGCCATGTGGCCGGGATACCATTGTATGTTCATTCCCATAGGGAACCCACGGGCCCAATATGGTTTATAGGCCATACCCGAAATAGCACATGCCCCAGCACGAGGCGTTCATCGATGAAGCCTATCTCGCTAAACCGGCTGTCTAAGCTGTCGTTGCGGTTGTCCCCCATCACAAACAGGGTCCCCGGCGGCACCGTGAGCGGGAACTCCTGGTCGCCGCGCTGGGATGTCGTCTCCGCGATATAGGGTTCATCCTTCAGCACATCATCTACCCAAATCTCTCCGGTCGTGAAATCGATGTCCACTTCCTGCCCCGCCGAGGCGATGACCCGCTTGACCAGCGGAACGGCCATCCCATCGACCTCAAAGTAGTTTTTCTCGACAAAAATAATGATATCGCCCGGCCTGGGGCGGTAGAAAAGGTTGGATATCAAAAGCCTCTGGCCCTGTTCCAACGTGGGATTCATGGAACTCCCGGTCACGCCGATAAATCGGACGAAAAAAAGCGAGAAGACACCCACGACGACAATCGCGGAGACCAACGCCCTGACCCACTCGAAGAGGCTACTGCGCGCCTTGGGCCCCGCCACGGTTATGGCCAGGTCGGGAGTAGGCGCGGGATCCTCCACGGGCGCCGGGGTCTCCACGGGTGTCGTAGCCGCAGGCGCCGTGGCCGTAGCCGTAGGCGCCGCCGGGGTCTCCACGGGTGCTGTGGCCGGTTCCGCTCCCGTCACCGTGGCCGTTGCCGCTGGCGCCGTTGCCGTTGCCGATCCCTCCGCCGTCGCCGTCGCCGTAGCCGTTGCAGGCGCCATCGCCGGCATAGCCGGCGGGGCATCGTACGGCGGGGCATCGTACGGCGTGGCATCGTACGGCGTGGCATCGGACGGCGACGCAACCCATAGCATAAAGAGGAGTTCTTCCCGCTCACGCGGGGTGAGTTGCGCTATCGCCAGATCCAGCGCGTCTCCTAAATCGTCAACAGGCGGCCCGCCGCTCAAGGATCTACGCCCTCCGCCCCCACGTTCGGATCCAGGTTCGGATCCCAGTTCGGGTCAAGGTCTGGATCCAAGTCCGGTTCCGCGCTCGATTCCGGGTTCGGGAGGGGGCCAAAATCTTGCAACGGCCATACCCGAAACAGCACGCGCCCCAAGATATACCGCGTATCCACCGCGCCAATCAGGCGGCTGTCCGAGCTACGGTTGCGGTTGTCCCCCATCACGAACACCTTGCCTTCTTCCACGGTGTAGGGATAGGAAATCCTGCCCACCATGGTGGTGCGTTCCCTGATGTATGGCTCGTCGATGACGATGCCATCCACACTGACATCGCCGGTGGCGGCGTCGATGTTGACGGTCTGCCCCGCCACCGCGATAATCCGCTTGACAAGGGGTTCGTCATCCGACCCCAAGCCCAAGTCGTCTTTGATGTTCTTTTTCGTGAAGACGACGACATCTCCGGCTTTCGGGGTGTAGAACAGGTTGGAAATCAACACCTTCTGCCCGGTGAATATGGTGGACTCCATGGACGGCCCGACCACGCCGATCACACGCGCCACAAAGGAAAACAACAGGCTGACCAATATGAGCGACGTGACGATGGTCTGCAACCAGTCGAATAGCTCCCTCTCCAAGCGCGTCGCCCGCTTTTTAGTGGGTGGGGCGTAAACGTCGGGCGGATGATCCCCCGGCGTTCCGGCATTGGGCGAGCCGGCGCTGGGCGGGCCGATGCTATCTGTTTTAACAGACTCCATGCATATCCCCCTTAAATATAACCAAAGGAAAAGGGAGAACGGCGTCCCCCCTTTGGTTCGGGCGTCAGATAGATCCTCAGATGTCGTTCATGCAGATGTCGCTGAATGTACATGTCGTTACAGGTCGTTGTCGCTGAATGTCGCTAAATATCCTCTTTGACCTTGGCGCGCTTCCCGACGCGGCCGCGCAAGTAATACAGTTTGGCCCTGCGCACCTTGCCCTTTCGCACGACGACGAACTTGTCGATGTGCGGGGAGTGAATGGGGAATACCTTTTCCACGCCCACGCCATAAGAGAGCCGCCGCACGGTGATGGTCTCTTGGATGCCGCCGTGTTTGCGGGCGATGATGGTCCCCTCGAAAACCTGGATCCTCTCACGATTGCCTTCCTTGATTCTGATATGCGTCCGTACGGTGTCGCCGATCCGCAAGGGCGGTAGATCGGTCTTTAGCTGATCGCGCGTCAGCTCTTGGATTAAATCCATGGGGTAGTTCCTCCTCAATATTCGGGCGTTCTTGCCATGTATGTGGCAGAGGACCGCCCGAGTTCATACCAAGTTATTCTATCACAACTATCCGTGTTTTGCAATACATCCGGGATGATAAAATATTATTACATTATGTTCACAAATCGTTCAAACGCACTTCAAAGACAGGTAGTATAATCTTGGGGAGATTGTATCCGGGAGGTCGCCTATATGGAAAGCCCGCAACCTGCTATGCCAGCTGTGCCTGCTGTGCCTGCTGTGCCTGCTATGTCAAAATACCATGAGGAGCGCGCCATGGTCATCGCGCTGAAGAAGGAAATCGGCAAGGCCGTCATCGGACAAGACTACATGCTCAGTGGAATCCTCATCGGCTTGCTGACCGGTGGGCACATTCTGCTGGAAGGCGTTCCTGGGTTGGCCAAGTCGCTGGCGGCCAGCACGGCGGCGAAGGCCCTGGGCGTAGATTTTAAACGGATCCAGTTCACCCCGGATCTCCTGCCGGCGGACATACTGGGCACGGAGATGTATCACCAGAAAACCGGCGAGTTTGTCGTCAAGAGGGGGCCTATCTTCAGCAACTTCATCCTGGCCGACGAGATCAACCGGTCGCCGGCGAAGGTGCAGTCGGCGTTGCTCGAAGCCATGCAGGAACACCAGGTGACCATCGGCGAGGTCACCTACCCGCTGGACGCCCCCTTCCTTGTCATCGCCACCCAGAACCCGCTGGAACAGCAGGGGACCTACCCGTTGCCCGAGGCACAGCAGGACCGGTTCATGCTAAAACTGAAGATACGGTATCCGAAACGGGAGGAAGAGCGGCAAATCATCCAGAGCTACGCGAAGGAAAACGCCGGCCTATCGGACGTGGAAACCGTGATGACCCGGGAGGATATCATCCGCGTGAAAGCCTGCGTGGACGAGATCTACCTGAACAAAAAAATCGAAGACTACGTGCTGGACATTGTCTCCATGACCCGGGAACCCTCGCCCTACATCGCCTGCGGGGCATCGCCCCGCGCCTCCCTCTGCCTGATCAAGGCCGCCCGGTGCCGGGCATTCCTGGCAGGGCGGGAATATGTCATCCCCGACGATGTGAAAACCGTCGTGTATGATGTCCTGCGCCATCGCATCCTGCTGTCCTACGAAGCCGAAGCCGAGGAGATCACCTCCGAAAAGCTGATTGCGGATATCCTCGAGAAGGTGAACCTGCCATAGACGAAAATCCGCAAACCGGGAGGTGTGGGGCCGTGGTTTCCAGTGAGCTGGCCAAAAAAATACGGCGGATTGAGATCACGTCCCAGAAACTGGTGGATGAGATCTTTTCCGGGGAATATCGCTCGGGTTTCCGGGGCAAAGGGATGGATTTCGAGAACATCCGGCAGTACATCCCGGGCGACGATGTGCGTAGCATCGACTGGAATGTCACCGCGAAATATGACAAAGCCTTTGTCAAACAGTTCGTGGAAGAGCGCGAGTTGAACTTGTTCCTGCTCATCGACATGTCCCGATCCAACAGTTTTGGGCGGAAAAAGGAGTTCATCGCGGAGATCGCCGCCACGTTGGCCCTCTCCGCCACCCGCAACAATGACCGTGTCGGCGTGGTCTTTTTCACCGGTTCGGTGGAAAAACTGATCCCCTCCCAAAGCGGGCGGCGGCATGTCCTGTCCATCATCGAAAACATCCTCAACTTCCAGCCTCAGCAGACAGGCACCGATATCGCCCAAGCGTTGCAATATTTCAACCGGATCGAAAAAAAGCGGAGCGTCGTGTTCCTCATCTCGGATTTCTTGGACGAAGGGTACGAGAAAGAGCTCAAGGCGTCCGCAAACCGCCACGACCTGATCCGCATCCGGGTCGTGGACCGGGCGGAGGAGCGGATCCCGGCAGGCGCCATCTTCACGTTCGAGGATTTGGAAACCGGCGAGACCCTTGTGATGGACAACCTAAAGCGGGATCTGCGTGTCGAGCCGCCGGACGGCGGATCCAAGAGGAACCTGATCTGCATCTACACCGACGAGGATTATGTGAAGCCTTTGCGGCAGTTTTTCAGGAGAAGGGGCAGGGCATGAAGCAGGGCATGAAAAGAATTCTGCGCTTCGCGGTATTGATGATCTTGGCGGGCGCCGTAGCGACAGCTGGGGCGACGGCCGCGGATAAGGCTACGGCCGCGACGGCCGCGGATACGGCCGCGGCGACGGCTACGACGCCGGGCACGGTGCCGATTGGGGTTGCGGATACCGCTGATACTGCCGCTACGGATGTCCCCGACGGGGCAAGGAACATCTACGTGGGCGACATCATCACGCTGGAGATTACCAGCGAGGATTTCTCAGACTTCTCCGATATCTCCGCCGCCGCGTTGGCGGAGGCATTCGAAGATTTTGAGATTGTGGAACTCACGGAGTCGCCCGAGGGTTTCCTGCTCTCGTTGCGGACCTTTGTCCCGGGCACTTACACCGCACGATTGGGGAACAAGGAAATTGTCATCGACGTCAAGTCCACGTTGGACGACTTGGACAGGGAAGGCATCTTTGAGGGAGGCACCCATGTGGCCCCACCGGGATTCTCCTTCCCCTGGCGCATCCTCTTCTATGTCGCCGCTGGGATCCTCGCCGCGTCGGGCGGCTTTATCCTCGTGGGCATCGTGAAGAAAAAGAGGGCCAAGGCGCCCAGCCCCTACCATGTCTTCCTCCGGCGATCCGGCGAACTCGACGCCGGGGCGGATAATTACCTCGTGGATTTGACGCTGTATTTCAAAGAGTATCTCGAAAGCCTGTATCAGTTCCGGATCATCGGCAAAACATCCTTCGAAATCCTCGCCGAACTGGTGGGGATCGAGGCACTCTCGCCCATGCTTCCGGAAATCGGGTCGTGGCTGACCGAGGGCGACAGGCTGAAATTTACCGGCGTCGATGTCGCCCCTGAGGAACAACAAGCCCATTATAAGCGATTGCTCACCCTTGTCGGGGGCATTGATGCGTTGGAAGCGGGTGCGGCTTGATGAGATTCGCAAACTGGTGGTTTTTGTTTCTGATACCCGCCGTGATACCCCTATTTTTCCTGGCGGCGAAGAAGCGCGGGTTGCATTTTTCCAGCGTCAAACTGTTGCGCGGCGTCCACAGGGACAAAACCATCAAACACAAAGTGGGCAAGATCATCGCCTTATGCGGCGTCGTCCTGTCCATCGCCGCGCTGGCGAGGCCGCAGACGGTGGAGGCCGCCGATTCCATTTGGCGGCAGGGCATCGACATCGCCATGCTCCTGGATGTGTCCGGATCCATGCAATCGGTCGATTTCGAGCCAAACCGCCTGGAAGTCGCCCGGCAAACCATCGACAATTTTGTCGCCGGCAGGGCGAACGACCGGATTTCCCTCGTCATCTTCGCGGGCGCGGCTTACACGCGCATCCCCCTGACCTTGGATCACAACGTCGTGCGGGAATCGCTGGCCAGCGTGTCGATAGAATCGGTCAACCAGGACGGCACGGCCATCGGCATGGCGATCTCGGTCGGTCTGAACCGGTTGAAGAAGAGTGACGCCGCGTCGCGGATCATGATCCTCGTGACCGACGGCGACAACAACGCCGGGGCCATCGATCCGGAAACGGCCAGCCAGCTGGCGCGGGACCTCGGCATCAAGATCTATGCCATAGGGATCGGCAGCGATTCGCTGATCCTTCCCGTGCATGGGTTCGGAGGCCAGACGCAGTATCAGCGGTTTGAGGGTGGGTTTGACGAGGAATTGCTCAAGCGTATCGCGTCCACCACCGGCGGCCAGTACTTTCGCGCGATGGATTCGGACTCGCTGGCGCAGGTGTTCGACACCATCAACCGGCTGGAGAGAACGGAGTTCCAGGACGATAATTTCCGGGAATATACCGAGCTGGCCTTCCCGCTCCTCATGGCGTCGTTGCCACTGCTACTGGCGGGCGTCGTCCTGGATAGATACTTTTTTGTGCAGATCCCGTGAGTTTAGGTGCGTGAGCGAGGTCAGATCCCGTGAGTTTAGGTATGTAAGGGAGGTGTTTTCTTGCCGATTTTGGAGTTCAAGTATCCTTTCCATGCCGTCTTCCTGATATTGGCAGTTCTTGCTGTCGCCTTCTTTGTCCTGGCCCTCGGGAAAAAGGGCCGGATCATGACAGCACTCCACCTGGAAGGCGGCGTGCGCTTCAAAACGCTCCGGGCGACACTGCTCGGCCTAGGCCTGGGGTTGGTGGTATTCGCGCTGACGGGGCCCCAGGTTTTCGCGGGATACGCGCAAGCCGGCAAGATAGGCATGGACATCTACGTGCTGATGGACACCTCAAAGAGCATGCTCACCTCCGATATCGCGCCGGACAGGATGACAATCGCCAAGAAAATCGTGGGGAACCTGCTGGATCATCTGCGGGGCGACAGGATTGGATTCATTCCGTTTGCGTCAGAGGCGTACATCCAAATGCCCCTGACCGACGACTACCAGCTTGCCCGCATGTTTCTGGACGTGATGGACACGGACATGATCAGCGGCGGCGGGACCAATTTGGCCACAGCCCTGCGTTTGGCCAATGAGTCCTTTGAGCGGGCATCCGGCGCCGACAGGGTGATTCTGATCCTCAGCGACGGCGAAGAGCATGACGGCTCCGGCTTGGAGGCGTTGCAAGGCATCACGGACGACCGGGTCAAGATCTACGCCGTGGGCGTCGGGACCGACAAGGGAGGCTTGGTGCCGGTGTACAATGACGCGGGGGACACGGTGGTTGGCTACATGAAGGACGAGGATGGCAACCCCATCACGTCGCGCCTTCGCGCGGACATTCTGGCGGAACTGGCCCGGATGGGCCGGGGTGCCTACTATCAGGCGACCCTGCAGGGCGGGGAAACCACCTCTCTGCTGGAGGATCTATCGCTTTTGAAACGGGATGACATGGAAACGGAACAAATCAAGAAATATTCGCCGCTGTACCAGTATTTTCTCGGGGCGGGCATCCTATTGTTTCTCGTCGCATGGTTTTTGCCGGACAGGCGACAGGCCCTATCGAGGGCGCGGCGCGATCGCGATCGCGGGGCGGACGGGTCAGGCGGGACTGACAGGATAGTCGGGACAGATAGGATAGTCGGAACTGGCGGGTCTGGAGGGGTGGATAGGAGGGAAACCGGATGAGAAAAGCCGTGATACTATCGGGAATCGCCGCTGTTTTGCTACTGCCCCTGTTGTTATCGGGCTGGGTGGACGCAGACGCCACCGTCGCAAGGGCCCTCCGGCTGGGAAACGAGCAATATGCTTCGCAGCAGTATGGCGAGGCATTGCGACTGTACGAGGCTGGGTTGGCGGCCGCCCCGGAGAACCGGGCGTTGTGCTTCAACGCGGCGCAAGCGGCTTACCTGTCGGGGGCATACGGCCAAGCCATAGAATACTACGAAAAATCCGACGATAGTTTGGAAAAGTACCTGCATGCCGGAAACGCCGCCTTCAAGCTGGGGGACGCCCTCGAAGATCCAAACGAGAAATTGCCGTGCTACGCCCTGGCTCTGGACGCCTATAGGGAGGGCATGATACTATACCCAGAAAATGTATCGCTGAAATATAATTATGAATTAGTGATGCAAAAGATTGAGGAACTCCTGGAGGAAATGGATCAGGAAGGCGAGGGCGAGCAGGGCGAGGGCGAAGAAGGCGAGGAAGGCGAAGAGAGCGAAGGCGAGCAGGGCGAGGGCGAAGAGACCGAGGGCGAGGAAAGCGAAACCGGCGACAGCCAGGAGGAGGGCGAAGAAGGCGAGGAAAACGAAGGCAAGCAAGCCGAGCAAGGCGAAGACGGCGAAGAGGGCGCCGATGGCGAAGACGGCGAAGACGAGCAAAACATGGCCGAGATCGCCCGGATACTAGAAATGCTGGAAGCCCAGGAAGAGGAAAGCCTGAAAAACAACCAAGAGGTTATCGGCGGGAAGGATGGGACAAATGGCTGGTAAAATACGAAGCACCGTCCTATTTATATTGACGCTGTGCGCGGTCGCCATGTGCTGTGCGCCTGCGCTGGCCGCGCCGGAACCCCGGTTCCGGCTGGATATGGACAACTTGAACCTGCAAATCGGGAACAGCTGCAGCATCGCCGTCACGATGGAAAATGCCCAAAGCGCCACGCTCGTCGGCATCGAGGGGCTGGAAAATTTCGACGTGCTCTCTCACAACTCGAGCACCTCGATCAACATCACCGGCGGGGAAACAATTCATCAGGAAACCCTGAACTATGTGGTCATGCCCAAGGCGCAGGGTCAATTCACACTGAAAGCCACCATCCAGTTCAATGGCCAAACCTACGAAACCAACACGCTGGAGGTGATAGTCACCGAGGGTTCCTCCGGGGGGGACGGGGACGCGCAGGAGCTATTTGTCAAGACCATCCTGTCCCATACCGAATCCTATCTGGGGGAAAAGATTGTTTTATCCTATGAGGTCTACAGCCAATACAGCGTCGAGAGCCTCGGGTTTTCCGACTATATCGCCATCGACGGCATGGTCGTCACCAAGGACGTGTCTGAGGAGCTGCAAAGAGAACATGTGTACCTGGACGGCGTCAGATACGAAAAATTCGAAGTCAAGAAACTGATCCTCGATCCCATCAAGTCCGGTGCATGTACCATCCCCTCATTCAAATTGCAGGTGAATGTCCTCGTCGACAACTACTCCGGGCATGGGGGCGGCTTGGGCGGTCTGTTCGGATTCTCCGAGCCGATGTACCTGTCCACGGAGGAGGCGGAACTGATGGTGAAACCGCTGCCCACGGATGGCAAACCAGATGATTTTTCGGGCATTGTGGGACAGTTGCGATGGGAGGGCGCATACGACCGGGATCAGGTCAACTACGGAGATTCCCTCATCTTGCGGGCGACGGCATCCGGCTGCTGCAACCTGGATGGGATGAAAAACGTTTTCCCCCAAAGCGGCCTGCCCGGGTTCACGGTCTACGAAACGCAGAAAAGCACGGCGGAATCCGTAATAAACAACCAATACCAGTCGCAAAAGGAGTTCGAAGTGATCCTGGTGCCGGACAAAACCGGAACCATGAAAATAGCGCCGGTCTCCGTCCCCTATTTCGATCCTGTCACCCAAACGTATGAGAGGGCGGAGATCCCGGGGACATCCATTACAGTCCTGGGGGAGATGCCCCCGCCCGGCGTCGTCAACGGCACCCAGCCAGCCAGCACGGAAACGATACTCATCAACCAGGTGAGCTACGCAAATATGGGCACAGACGACACAACACTTACGCTCCGTATTAATCGGCAAACACTATACATTGTGTTGATCGCCCTGGGGGGCTTGCTTCTTCTCGCGGCGGTATCCGCGTGGATAATTTCGAGGCGAAGGAAGCAGAGGCAGGGGCAGGATTCGGAACTGGCCGTCATGCACAGGCAACTGATGGCTTCCCAGGACGTCGACGAGATATACAACCTCTTTTGCGCCATGATTCGGCACCGCTTTGCCTTGAGCCTGAAAGCCAGCCCCCGAAGCGCAGTGCGCGAAAGCCTCCCGGACGCCGAACTAGC
>WRCJ01000017.1 GCA_009784085.1 Oscillospiraceae bacterium
CGGGCAGATAGGGCGCGGCTTGCGCGATGGCAGCGTAACAGCTGATCCAGGCTTCGTCGTTGAATTTCCTGGCGCCTATCTCATATTGCACGCGCGTATCCCCCACACCGACGTAGTTGGCAGCCATGCTCAGGAAGAAGCACTCCAGGATGTCCCAGTCGTCGGCAATGCCGTTGGCCAATGGAATGACACCGGCATCCGACAGTTTTTTGCAGGCGGCGACAAACGCATCCCATGTTTTGGGCACGTTTACGTTGTTGGCCGCGAAGATGTCTTTATTGTAGTACACTGCGTGGGATACCGCCGCGAAGGGGACGGCGAACATCTTGCCGTCGGGCATCTGCCACGGCGCCAGACTGCTAGGCGCGAAGTTTTCCATCAGGCCGGGGATGCCCGTGCAGTCGGCGAGATAGCCTTTGGTGAACAGCCCCTGTCCGGTATCGTAGGATCTAGTAAAGACGAGGTCGGCGGCGGTGCCGGCTTCCAACTGTATTTCCAAGGTGTGGCTATAATCCGGTGGATAGATGGGCTGGTAGGAGATGGTCACATTGGGGACCAGCGCCTTGTATTGGGCCAGCAGTGCGTTGAATTCGGCTACTTCGTAGTCGCGCCAGGAGGCCATTATAAGGTTGACTTTTTCCGCTTCTTCCTCTGAAGTGGCCAATTCGTATGGCGTGCTATTCGGGTCTTCTGATGGAATAATATCTGTCGTGTCAGTTGATATTTCAGGTGTCAAAACACTGACAGAAGGAACCGTCATCTCCGAGTTCCCCGTTGGGATTCCGCCACAACCGGTCAACATCACGCAAACAAGGATAACAAGGCATGCTTTCTTCATGGGCTAAAAGCCCCTCTCCTAAAACTATTGCCTGAGAAAGATATTCTCTCCCGCATCCATCATGGTACGCCGCCGTGCATGAAGCTTCGTTTGGCTATAATAACCATTTTACACTATCAAGCAGGTCGAATGTCAATAGAGAATAAATAAATTTACAATTTGATGAACTGCCATAAATCATATCAGAAACAGCCTCCTGAGAGGCTGTTTCTGATACCAAACATAATAAATGTTAGCGGGCGAACCACACGGTCAAAGGCCGCTTTGGTCGGTTGGGCAAAAACCTTAGAGTTAACTTTAAGGTTTGGGTGCGATTTGCCCCTGGTTTCGCATTACGGTGAAAAATATCATGTGGTATTCCTCCGCGGCGCCGGGGTTCTGGATCCTGCGTTCTGCGTTCTGCGTTCTGCGTTCTGCGACTTCGCGCAGAATGACGATAGAAAGTGAAGTAGGAGCGCAGAATGACGTGGATCCTGCGACTACGCGCAGGATGACGGGGGTTGGGATGACGGGGGTGGGGGATTGTCGGACGTTGGCGTATCGTCGTAACGGCGGCATCCGTGGACGTACCACCGTAGGGTGCGGCATCCTTGACGCACCGCCGTAACCGCGGCATCCTGCCGCCCGCGACCGCCGTAACGGCGGCATCCGTTGACGTACCACCGGGGGAGGAATGACGTGGATCCTGCGACTACGCGCAGGATGACGGGGGAGAGGGGGCGCCGTTTTTGCCGATGGCTGTAAAGTAAGAAACCCTGTCACGTAATATGGGCAGGGTTTTTTCCATTTCCGCCGAGAACATCCCTTTGGTGGGATCCGCTTCCGCCATGCGTTCATGGCCGATGAGGGCCCAAGCCGAGTCGATCAGATGTCGATAGGCGGGCGTTTCGAGCTTTTCGCATAGGAAAGACTGAAATGGCGAGTTGATGTCTTCGCCGGCTATCTGGAAGAGGCCATGCGCCTCGCATAATGACATGACGCGTTGCAATTGCGCCATGCTGTTGCGCGTCGGCATATAGGTTACCGCCCGCACGCCGGCTTCCGCCAACCAGGCGAACAGATCATCGACAAATGCGTCCTCGAATGTTTGCGGCTTTTTGTCGCCGGTCACCGAGACGCCCACGTCGCCCAGGTAGGCGTACGCCGACACCGCGCCAAGCGTTTGCGCGAGGTCGATAAATGCCGTGATATGCGGTAATTCTTCGTCGGCGTCGATATAGAAGGAGCTTACAAGCTGGCTCTTGAACATGCCCAACAGGAAATGCCGCAGCGGTTCCCGATCGGTGATGGAGGCGGCCAACGCATAGAGGATATGCCGCTCGGTGACAACGCCGCCGCTGTCATGTTGCGAGCAAGGCAACACATCCCGGTCGTAATCCAAGGCGAGCCCGTATCGCGCCAGTGCGTCGTTCAGTTTTTGCGTCATCCTTCGGTTGCGATCCATCCGATGGGCGCGGTATGGCGCCAAAAATCGCTCCGCCTCGCCGAGCATCCGGCGCGGGATGCCGTGCATGGCCATGTACGCCACCGACGGCTGATCCGGGTTGTTGAGGCGTCGCCCCGCGAACGGCGTGCCCGAGACATCGCAGCGGCACTCGAACCCCACCGTCACCGGCAAGCCGATGAGGCGGCCGGCTTCGAGGAATTCTTCCGCGCCAGCCACGGTGTCATGATCCATGACACCGGCGGTGGCCAGCCCACTCGACCAAGCCAAATACACCGCCTTGGCGGGCGAGTAGGGCGAAAAGGAATAGATGGTGTGGATGTGGTTGTTGACGTTATCCGAACGAACCGGCGGTTTCATCCCGCCAGCTGTCCCGCCAGCCATCCCGCCTGCCGTCTTGCCGGTTCGATACAAACGCGCCAACTCCCGCAGGGCGTCCAGCCGCGCTTGCGGCGTGGCGGCGTCGAGCCCCCGGGCATATTCCAGTTCTAATTCCGACAATGATGGGTTATTCTCCCTCATCGCCGGGCGCCAAACGGAAGTTGCGCGGGCTTGCCCGCGCGGGCGCAATACTCCTCCCACACCGCGGGCCAGGGCAAGGACTTCCATTCCTCCATCATGACCAACCGGCGGGTGAAGTCGAATCGCCATTCGGCGTCGCGCAGCGCACTCATCGGATCGAGCAGCGCGATGAGCAGTGCCTTCCGCATGTTGCGCATCCCCACGGCCCAGGCGCTGACCCTGTCGATGGATCCGTCGAAATAATCCAGCCCGATATGGACACGATCCAGCAAGCCGCACCGGACAACCTCCCGGGCGATGGCCACCAGCTCGTCGTCCAGCAGGATCACATGATCGCTGTCCCAGCGCACCGGGCGCGAGACGTGCAACAGGAGCCGTTCGACAAACAGCGATACGGCCGATATCTTCGCGCTGACGACCTCGGTCGGGTGGAAATGCCCCGTGTCCAGGCAGAGGGCCAGCCCCTTTCGGATGGCATAGCCCAGATAGAATTCATGGCTGCCCACCGTATAGCTCTCCAAGCCGATGCCGAAAAGTTTGCTCTCCACCGCGTCGACGACATCCAGCGGTTTGGCGTAGATGTCGTCGAGGGAGCTTTGCAGGCGTTGGCGGGGGGTCAGCGTGTCGGCGGGGATATCCTTGAAGCCGTCGGCGACCCACAGGTTGACCACCGAAGAACTGCCTTGCGCTTCGGTAAAGCAGGCGGCAATCCGGCGGCAACGCTTGCCATGTTCGATCCAGAAGGCGCGGATGCCTTCATCGGGGTGGGCCAGCGTCAGCCCTTGGGATGATTTGGGGTGGCCAAACAGCGTGGGATTGAAGTCCAAGGCCATGCCAAGCCCCCGCGCCCAATCCATCCAGCCGGCAAAGTGCCGGGGCTCGATTTGGTTCCGATCGACGCCCGCCACATCGCCATAGATGGCATGGAGGTTCAACCGGGTTTGGCCGGGGATGAGCGACAGGGCTTCCTCGATCATCCCGCGCAGCTCATCCACATTGCGCGCCGCGCCGGGGTGGTTGCCCGTGCTCTGGATGCCGCCGTCCAGCGTCCCGCCGCCCTCAAAACCCTTGACATCGTCGCCCTGCCAGCAATGCATGGAGATGGGGATCGCGTCCAACGCCTGGATTACCGCCTCGGTATCGATGCCAAAGGCCGCGTAGCGTTCTTTGGCCAGTTCGTACATGTTTGTGTTCGTGCCCGTGCCCGTACTCATGTTCGTGCCCGTGCCCATGTTCATGCTCATGCTCGCACCTCATCTCAAGATAGATTTCCTGTAGGCCTCGCCCTCCCAGCCGGAGATATAGCTCAGTGCCTCGGCGCCCATCGCCTGGGCGGTTCCCCCATTTTTCATCAGCGTGAAATGAATAAACATGACCGCCGCCATGATTTCCCGTTGCGCCTGCGTCAGATCCAGGTACACCTGTTGATCGGGGTACAGCATCTTGGCGGCCTCGCGGGCAAAACAGTCAAAGTCCGCGCGGCTCACGCCGTACGCGCTGGCCAATCTCTCGTTGACCTCGTCGTGCAGGGCCATCGCCCCTTGGGCATCGTCCGCCGTCACCACCAATCCGTGGTTCACCAGGAACACCACCCGCGTATCCGGACGCAGCCGCTCTTTGATGGCCATGCTCAGCTCCACGCCCGGGTTGATGTAGGGCGCGACGATATAAGGCAGGCCGTCCATCGCGGCCGGCAGCCTGTCCGTGCCGGACGCGGAACACATCGCCAGGTTGGCGTAGACGGGATGGGTGTGTATGACAAATGTACCCAGTAGCGCGTGGAAACTGGCCTCCACCGACGGGCGCAACGGCTTATACCCGCATGCGGCGGTGACATCTTTCAACGTCCCGGTCTCGACGACCGCGAAACAGTCGTTTTCGGTGACTTGATTCAGGCGAAAGCCAGACGCCTTGATGGCCATCAGGCCGTCGCCCAGTTTCACCGATGTGTTGCCGCCGCCGCCCTGCACATAGTCGAGGCGCGCCCCGACGGTTTGGGACATGGCGGCAAAGGATGCCAGCAAATTCAAAATAGCACCTCCTGAATGTCAAAACTTTCTCGTATCGCCGCCCGCGCGGCCCCCACGCCGGGAAGCTCGCCCATGGCGATCAACTGCGAGACAATATTGCCCAGGGCCGTCCCCTCGGCGGGGCCGGCATATACCGGCAGGGCACAGGTCTTGGCGGACAGCTCGTTGAGGAACATGTCCCGGCTGCCGCCGCCGATGATGTGGAGGGCGTCATAGCGCCGGCCGGTATGGGACACAAGCCCCCCGATCGACTGGGCATAGGAGCGGGCCAGGCCGACATAGACGCATTTGAGCATGTCGCCGACGCTTTCGGGCGCGGGATGGCTCGCCGCGCGACAAGCCGCCCTCACCGCCCCCGCCATGCTATCGGGCGAGAAGAAAAGACTGTCGTTGACATCCACGCTGTAGGGGTAATCCGAGGAACGCGCCAGCCTCTCCAATTCCGGGTAACCGGCGCCGCCGCCGATCTCCGCGCGCAACGACTGTATGATCCAGAGGCCCATGATGTTGGTAAGGTACCGGTAGCGGTAACCGTATCCGCCCTCGTTGGTGAAATTGGCCACGCGGCTGGCCTCGGAGGTGTCGGGCGCCGGCCTTTCCACGCCGATAAGGCTCCATGTGCCGCTGGAAAGGAACACCGAATCGTCGGATTGGGCGGGGACCGAAAGAAACGCGCTGGCCGTATCGTGGGACGGCGGCGCGACGACGCGGCAGTCGAACCCGACCGCGTCCCTGACCTGGCTGGTGAGACGCCCCCATTCCGATCCCGAGGGGCGGATGTTTTGGAAAATGCCGGCGGGGAACCCGCAGCGGCGTATGATCTCGCCGTCCCAGTCACGGCTGGCGGCGCCCAGCAAGCCGGTCGTGGAGGCGATTGTGTACTCGGTCGCCCGCGTGCCGCAGAGCAGGTAATGCAGATAATCCGGTATCAACAGCAGGCAGGCCGCTTTGTCCAAGAGTTGCGGGTTCTGGATCTTGACGGCCATCAGCTGAAAGATGGTGTTGAAGGGCTGCTTTTGTATGCCCGCGCGGGCGTACAGCTCGGCTTCCGGGATCCGCTTGTACACCTCGGCGTCCATGCCTTGGGTGCGGCTGTCGCGGTAAGCCACCGCGTCGCCCAGCAATTGCCCTTCCTTATCCAGCAAGACAAAATCCACGCCCCAGGTGTCGATGCCGACGCTCTCGGGGATAGTGCCCAGCGCGGCGCATTTTTGCAGGCCGGTGATGACTTCCGCAAACAACGCCCCTAAATCCCAGCACAGCATGCCCCCTTTCCTGACCATGCCGTTGGGAAAGCGGTGTACCTCGGTAAGGCGGATTCTCCCATCGTCCAGCTCGCCCAAAATATGCCGACCGCCGGAAGCGCCAATGTCTATCGCCAAGACCCTGTGCATGTATATCACCCCATCCCCTCATGTTCATTTACCCATGATATTCCACAAATTGGCAACGAGTTATTATATCACAGAAACTCGCCGCAACGCAATACAATATTCAGGATTTGATATCGCGATCCACCCGGCGCGTTGTAGGGGACGCGCCCTACGGGGGTGGTTGCGGGCGGCGCGTCAGGGATGCCGCGCCCTACGGGGGGACCGTGGGCGGCGTGGATGCCGCGCCCTACGGGGGGACCGTGGGCGGCGTGGATGCCGCCCGTACGGCGGGGGGATTGCGGGCGGCGCGTCAGGGATGCCGTGGTTACGGTGGTTACGGGCGGCGCATCCCGTCACCGTGCCCTATACCGCGATCGCGCATGAGAGATGGTGCCGGCCCGAGCCGGTTTCCTGTACGGTGCCGTCCGGCAGGATGATTTCCGCCGACGTGTTGTGCGGGATATCGACCGTCAGGGAAAAGACATGCCCGTCGATCCGCCATGCGGCGCCTACCTTGCCGTATGGCGTGCGGACGCTGGTGTCGGCCCATGTCAGCCCGCCGCCGGGGCGCGGCTGGATTTTGATCCTCTTGTACCCCGGCGCGTCCTCGCAGATATCGATGCCGCCGACGACGCGGTACAGGAACTCGCCGACGGC
Source organism: Oscillospiraceae bacterium (assembly GCA_009784085.1). Taxonomy (GTDB): domain Bacteria; phylum Bacillota; class Clostridia; order Oscillospirales; family UBA929; genus JAIRTA01. The sequence continues at coordinate 6,865 of WRCJ01000017.1, forward strand.
GCCATAGGCATAGTGGTTGAGGGAGTTCATGCCGGGGCTCCACATGCTGCCGTCCGGCTTGATGCCGTCCCAATGCTCCCATACGGTGGTCGCGCCCTTTTTGACCTGATACAGCCACGAGGGGTAGTCTTCCTTGAGCAGCAGGTCATACGCTTCCTCCAGGCAATCGTTGTCCGCCAAGACTTGACAGAAATACGGCGTCCCCAGGAACCCCGTGTTCAGATGGCCGCCGTTTTCCTTCAGGAGCGCAAGCAAGCCCCCTATCGTGCGCGCCCGGTGGGCTGGGGGCGTCAGATCAAAAGCAAGGGACAGGATATGGGCCGTCTGCGTGGGGCTGGTCAGTCGCCCGTCGGGAGAGAAAAACGCCCCCGCGTAGGCGTCGCCGATATCGCGGCGCAACGCCTGGTAGCGCGCGGCGTCCGCCGGCTTATCCAAAACGACCGCCGCGCGGCGCAGTATGTCCGTACACAGCGCATAGTAGGCCGTGGCAATGAGGCTGGTGTCCGTGGCGCCGTAATAGCTTCCCTCTTCCGCGTCCAAAGCCACCCAGTCGCCCAGCTGATAGTCATTGTCCCAGAGCAGCCCGCCCGTGGCGCGGGCCTGGATGTAGCCGACCCAGGCTTTCATGCTGCCATAGCACTCCGCCAGCGCCGCTTTGTCCCCGTAAGCCAGCCAAAGCGCCCAGGGGCATATGGCCGCCGCGTCGCCCCAGCCGCTCACGGCCTCGGCGTTGGAGACGACATCGCCCTCGATGAACTTGCCCGTGAGTATGTCGGGCACGACATAGGGGACGGCGCCGTTCTCGAACTGGGCCGCCCGGAGGTCCCGCAGCCACTCGATAAAGAATGCGCGGGTATCCATCAGATAGGTGGAAGTCCGGATAAAGATCTGCGCGTCGCCAGTCCAGCCCAAGCGTTCGTCACGTTGCGGGCAATCGGTGGGGACGCCGACAAAGTTGCCCTTCAGGCTCCAGAGGATGTTGTGGTGCAGCTGGTTGAGCAAATCGTGGGAACATTCGAAATGCCCGGCGCGGCGCATGTCCGAATGGACGGCCACCGCCGAAAAGTCTTCCGCTAGCACCTGCCCCGGGTAAGACAGGACTTGCGCGTACCGGAACCCCTGAAAGGTGAAATGCGGTTCGAAGATAACGGGCGCATCGTCCCGGAGGGTGTAGGTGATTTCGCACTTGGCCGAGCGAAGGTTCTCGGTGTAAAAATTCCCCTCCCGATCCAGCGTCTCGGCATGGCGCAGGCGCACGGTGTCCCCCGCCTGCCCACGCGCGGCGAAGCGCACCCACCCCGCCAGGTTTTGCCCAAAATCGAGCACGGTCTCGCCCTTGGGCGTGGTGATTACCCGTTGGGCGGGCAACTCCTCCTGACGCCTGATCGGCGGTCCTTCCTGCGGGCGCAATATCTGTGGGGAACAATCCGTAAACGGCAACGGAAACGGTTCGACCGGGGACCAGCCGCTGTCGTCAAAGCCTGCGCTGTCCCAACCCGGTTGCTCCAGCCGGGCGTCATAAATCTCCCCATGGTACAATTCGGAAAACAGGATGGGGCCATCGGAACAACGCCACCGCGCATCCGTGGCGACCGTCTCCCGCCGCCCGTCCGCGTAGAGGAGTTCCAGGCGCATGAGCAGGGCGGTACGCTCCCCATAGACGCCCCGCAACCCAATCCATCCGGCCAGGTCGCCCTTGTACCAGCCCGCCCCCAGCATGGCGCCGACGGCGTTTTCCCCCGGGCGGAGTAGTGGGGTCACGTCCCATGTTTGGTAGAGAAGCCGCTTGCGATACTCCGTCCAGCCGGGCGCCAGCAGGGCGTCGCCCACCCGCGCCCCATTGATCCACAGCTCGTATAGCCCCAAAGCCGTCACATAGGCCACGGCGCGTTTCACCTCGCCGCCTACTTCAAAAGGCCGCCTGAGCAGTTTGCCTTTGGAAAGGGCGGCGTCCCCCGGCATGTCCGGCGTGATGAATATGGCGCCGAAGTCTTCGGGGTCAGGGCCGGTCAAGATCTGCTGCGCGACACTCCATCCGCTGTCCCCACCGTTATCATCCCACACGCGGACGCGCCAATACAGCGCTTCGCAATAGGGCATGGCCGGCCCCGCGTAGGGGACATAGCAGGACGCCTCGCTGACGGTTTCCCCGGAGTCCCACAGCAGGAGGGAAAAGTCGGCGGAGAAACCAAGCTGTAAATGGTAGGCGCGTTGGCGCACATCCCGGCCGCCGGACAGCAACGTCCAGCAAAAACCAGAGGAGCTATAATCAAGATCGGTCAAACCAAGCACAGATACCCTCCTAGCAACTTATCCCTTTATGCCCAACTACCGCATGTTGCGGGCATTCGTCAGAGAATTTCCTCCAGTTCCACTTCATCTTCATGATCCCTTAGCGAAACGGGGTGGCTTCTTCGCCATTTCTCCCATAGCGGTAAGAAAAGAGCGCACATGCCACATCCCATCAGGTAGCCCATCAGGTAGCCCAGCAAGTTCAATACAACATCGGCCAGATCGAAGATCCCGAGAGCTGTCACAAGCTGTAGCGTCTCCAGGAGAAGAGAAAACACTAAACCCCAGATCATAGCCATAGCCCAACGGAGTTTCACCCCGCGGAAGATCAGCGGAAATAATAAACCGTTCGGCATAAACTTGAGCAGGTTCCCAAAGAAATTGAAGACGGCTATGTCGTAATTGACGCGAGACCCATTATCCAAGCCAAGTAGAGTTGAAATATAATACCACAAAGTATAGGCAGATCCCTCAAGGGAGCTAATATTACGCCACGACCCAAATCTCAAGTATAAATCACGCCAATATATGGCCGGGGTGATAGAAAGCCCGCTGCCGCTGTAGGTATACAACAAGTATACCGCGATTTGGATGCCTGCAAAACCAAAGAACAGTATTTTCCACAGTGTTTGAAGTTTCATTTTTCCTAAGCCAATCACTTCAATGCACTCCTCCTAGCCCGTTAACCTTTAGCCCCTTAACCTTTGATGGCGCCGGACACCATACCGGACACGATGCGTTTGCTGAAGAAAATAAACAAGAGGAGGGGCGGCAGCGAGATCAGGACGACATTGGCCATCAACAAATTCCAAGAACTGGCGAATTTGCCATAGAAATTGTACATGGTGAGCTGGACCGTGACATTTTTGGCCCCGGGAAGGAAGTAGAGGGGGTTGACGAAGTCGTTGAACACGTTCACCGCCGCCAGCACGGTGACCGTGGCGGTGACGGGTTTGAGCAGCGGAAAGATGATCATAAAGAAGTGGCGCAGCCGGCCGCACCCGTCGATGAGGGCGGCCTCGTCGATTTCCTTGGGGATCGTGGACATAAAGGCCCGATACAACATCAAGGTAAAGGGGATTTGGAGCGCGGCCGCCACCAAGACCATGCCGAACAGGGATTTGAAGACGCCTATGGTCTGCAGGACGCGAATCGTGGGCACGATGGCGGGCGGGATCATCAGCCCCACCAACGAGAGGAAGTTCGCGAAGGTCGTGAGTTTGCTCCGCCGCCGCTGCAGGATAAAGCCGCCCATGGAGCACACCAGGATCAGCAGCACGACGGTACCGAGCGTGATAATCACGCTGTTGAGGAAACCCGTGGCGACCATGTAATTCTGTGTGGTAATGGCCGTTTCGTAATTCTCGACAGCGGCGAACTCCTCCGGGAAGCCGAGGCTCATCTGCGCCGCCCCGGCCCTTGTCTTGAAGGAGTTGATGACAATATAGTAGAAAGGGATACCGAATATGGCCAGGACGAGAATCACCGCGACGATCTCGATGACGAGCTTCTTCACCTTCTTGTTCATCACAGGATCGCCTCCTTCCTGTTGAGCCACCAGAACAACGGGAAGGCCAGCAGCGCGACCAGCAAGAGCATCACGACATTGCCCGCCGTCGCGAGGCCGTAATACCCGTTGCTGTATTGCTTATAGATGACGGATGCCAGGACGTCGGTGGTAAAGCCGGGGCCGCCGTTTGTCATGACCCAGATCAGGTCGAAGGTACGCAGGCCCGTGATAAACGAAAGAATGATGACAGAGTTCATGGCCGGCCGACACAATGGCAACGTGATATAGCGGAACTTATGCCACCAGCCGCCGCCGTCGATTTGCAACGCCTCGTAGTATTGCGGGTCTATCGCCATGATGCCGGCGATGTAGATGACGGTCGCCATGCCCACGCCCTTCCACAGATCCACAAAAATGACGGAACCCAACGCCAAGCTGACGTTGCCCAGCCAATCCGGCCCTTTGAGGCCCAGCAGGCCGATGGCGGAGTTGATGAGCCCTTTGGTGGGGTGGAACAGGCTCTTAAACGCGATGCCCACGGCCAAGGTCGATAGCAGGGTGGGGAAGAAGATCATGGAGCGTAAAAAGGATCGCGTCCTCAGGTTCAGCGAGGAACATAGGAAAGCGCCCAACAGCAAGCCGAACACCGTTTTCAAGCCGCTGGTGGTCAGGGCGTATACAATCGTGTTCCGTAGGCTCGTCACCATCTGGATCTCCGAGAAAAAGGTCGTAAAATTCCGAAAACCGATATAGTCCCATTCCACGAGGGTCCACCGCGTCATACTGAAGAAAAACGATATGAATGTCGGCACGATAAAGATGACCACGTACACGAGCCCTATCGGAATCAAAAACCAATAGGAATACACTTTCTTATTCATAAGCTAAACCCCGTCTTCTGTTTCAATCTTCGCCCGCACCCGGCGGGCAGGCCCACGCCCGACGGGCAGGCCCACGCCCGACGGGCAGGCCCACACCCGGCGGGCAGGCCCACACCCGGCGGGCAGGCCCACACCCGGCGGCGGCGGGGGAGTTGTTCGCGATACTATGGAGAGGGGGGGCCGATACATGGAAAGGGGGGGCGGGGATTTGTGTCCCCACCCCCCATCCGAAAACACTGGAGTCCCTTCTTCTTTCGCTTTGCGATAAATTACTTAATTGGTTTACTGACAATTGACAACTGATTACTCTTGCTGCAGGCGTTCCTTTTCGACATCCTGGTCGTAATTGGCGGCGCCCTTGGCCGGCGTTGTCATGCCGGAGCCGACCTCCACGCAAATCTGCGGCAGGTTGGGGCCCTTCACCGATGTGATAAACTCAATGGCCGGGGCGGTCTTGCCCGCGTCGAAATACGGTTGCATCTCTTTGACGGCCTGGTAGACGTTCGGGGACGACGGGGCGCCGGCGACCACGCTGGGGCCGTTGCCGGAAGATTTGTTGGCAAGGATGCCTTGGGCTTCCTCGGAAAGATAGAATTCGAAGAACCGGTTGACCTCGTCAAAATGATCCGAACCCTGGCAGGCGTACCAACCGTCGGGCATCCAGACCGTCAGGGCGGTGTTGGCGGCGTCGTCGGCGGGTTGGGCAAACAGGCCGATGTTGTCGATTTCATCGGGCCAATTCCCCACGATGCCGTCCAGCGCGAAGGTGAGCATCGGGTAATACAGCCCATCGCCTTTGACCAGCATCTCAAGCGCCAGATCGTACGTGGTGGCGAGGTAATCCGCGTTCATGAAGCCTTTTTCGTTGATCTCCGCGAGCTTTTCGAAGGATCTCACCGCGGCGGGCGTGCCGGCGTAGGTGGCCCTCTCGGCGTCGAAATCGGCCGCGAAGTTGGGGGCTACGGCCGCCAAGTTGGCATAGTCGGCCAGCGGGATCAGCTGGGCAGTCCAGCTATCGCTGTAGGAGCCGATGACGGCGGTTTTGCCGGCGTCTTTGGCCTTTTGGCAGTTGTCAATCAAAGCGGACCAAGAGGTCGGGACAGTCAGGCCCAGATCGTCATGCAACTTCTTGTTGTAGAGCCAGCCGCCGCCCATGGAAGTCCTGCCGGGAATGCCGAAAACCTTGCCGTCCATCGAGACGGTCTGCTTGTAGGATTCCTGCAGCTTGCTCATGTAGGACTGGCTGGACAGATCCACGAGGTTCCTGACAGGGTCGAGGGTGGCTAGCAGGGAGCCGGAGTTGAACCAAATGAAGTCCGGGGCGTCCCCTGTGGCAAAGCGCGTCTTGAGGAGGGTCTCGCCTTCGGCGCCGCCGGGGCGAAGCTCCTCTTCGAACTTGATGCCGGTGATTTCGGTGAAGCGTTCCATAACGGCTTTGGATCCGGCCTGATCGGTGTCGCGGTCGATGATATAGGTGAGGGTGACATCGGACTTAGGCACGTCTTCGCTGGGCGGCGGATCGTCGGTGGGCGGCGCGTCGGTGGGCGGTGCGTCGGTGGGTGGTGTGTCGGTGTTTGCGGGCGGGTCTGATGTTTTGCTGCCTGAATCGTCACCGCAACCTGTCAGCGTGAAGCCAAACGACAGCGTCAGGATGAGCGCCAGGATAAGAGCGAGGATGCTTCGTTTCTTTGACATAAAAAACCCTCCTAAAATATTGAGAAACTGTATGTTTATTATAGGCGATCAAAACCCCTTCTGTACATGGAGTATCAAAGCGGTTTTCCATGGAAAATCCGACACTAGCCCGACTTGAATTCCGAGGGCGCCAGGCCGGTGATAGAGCGGAAAACCTTGCTAAAGTAGAATTGATCGGAAAAACCCAGGTGCGCGGCGATGGCTTTGATCGGCATGTCCGGGAACTCGGTCATGAGGAGCTTGGCCTCCTCGATGCGGCTATGGGTGACATATTCCACGAAGGTCATTTTGCAATACTTGCGGAAAAGCTGGCTCAAATAGCTGCCCGAGATGTGGAAGACGTCGCAGATAAGCTGCGTGGACAGCGGATCGCGCAGATGCTCGTGGATATACTCCTCGATGCGGCCGATCAATTGCCCCCCCTTGTCTTTGCGCTCGATGGGTTTGTAGATCTTCCCGCAATACTCCCACGCTCTTTGCAGCATGTCGGAATAGCTTGCCGCCTGCCGTGAGATGGTGACAGCCACCTCGAAGAGGTTGCCCTGCGGTTTGTCGTCGGAGGGCGGGGTGTGCTCCGTCATGAACTGCAACAGGTGGGCCAAGGTGCGCTCCACATGCGACAGCGGGGCGTTGTCGGCTTCCCAGAGGGCAAAGGCAGAACCAAGCCCCGCCTTGATTTTGTCCAGCTGCGCGTTCGATATGGCATAGCGCAGGTTGCTCAGCAATGTCTGCTCTTGCTGGGGCGGTTTGTACGGCGCCACGACGCCGTCGCCGAGCTCCCCCGCCTGCTTGAGCCCCGGCACGGCGGCTTTCAGCGTGGCGTCCAGCATGGTAAGCAAGCAGTTGCTGTCCTCGCCGGGGAGGACGGTTTTGAGAAAGGCCGTGTAGTACGGCGCGCCCAGCGACAGGACATCGACAAAATGCCCGGGCCCGATGTGTTTCGCGATGAGGCCACTGACAGGGAGCGCGAAACAGACCTCTGTTTCGTCGCGCGCATAGACGGCAGCCAGGTCGTCGGGCAGGCCCGGCGGGTAGGGGAACGGCCCGGTGGGCATGCGGGCGTCGCATGGCGTACCGCCCAGCCGGATGGCGCCGAGCGTGAGGCGATCCTGCGACCAGGGCCACGGGTTGTTGGGGTCCATGCTCGTCTTCAAGATTTGGAGAAGCCAGCCCTCCCGGCCCTGCCGCTTCTGCTGCTTGGCTTTCGCGCCCAGCTTGTCCATCGCCGCTTTGAATTCGGAGGGGCGGATCGGTTTGAGCAGGTAGTCTGAGACCCCGGCGCTGATGGCTGCCTTGGCGTATTCGAAGTTGCTGTGCCCGCTGATGATCAACGTCAGCACGTCCGGTTTGTGGCGGCTGATCCACTGGGCAAGCTCGATGCCGTTCACGGCCGACATCTGTATGTCCGTGATCACAATATCCACCTGGGTTTGCCGCAGCGCGGAAATGGCGCCCTTCCCATCCTCTACGCAGCAGACGATCTCGGTATCCGGACAGCGCGTCCGGAGCAGTTGGGCGATATAACGCATCGCGGCTGGTTCGTCGTCCACAATCATGACGCGCAACATAATTATCCTCCTCGTTATATGTGAAAAAAAGGTATTTTGCGCTGCTTTGCACCAATCATATTCACAAAGTGTTGGGATGTCAATACGGTCACGGCGGGTTTGGGAGGATTTTCGCGAATAGTATCGAATATTCCATAGAATTATGCTATGATATTCCATGTACAGAACTATCTGTAAAATGGTAAAATAATTATGCAATACCTACAATACTGCCCCTATAATATGGCATGACATGCCGCCGTCACATCGAGGGTCGGTCGCCGGGTCCGTGCGCATGGGCATGGACGCATGGGCGCATGGGTGCGGCGTTTTCGTTTTTTTCATTGCTATCTCCTTCTTCATTGATTTCCCCTTCGTGATGAACCTACCCCGCCACAAAGCCTCGCCACAAAGCCGGATATCCGGCTTTGTGGCACGCAGGTCATTAAAACTAAAATTTGCGATGATGAATTATTGCGATGATGAGAAGATGAATTGAGCCTTTGATGAATGGAACTAGGAGGTCCCAGCATGAGCAGCATGGAAAAATCTGAGGGCGCCCGGGTGGCCGCCCGCCCCAAAAGGAATAGATTATGGATCGCGGCCATCGCGTTGGCGCTTGTTGTCCTTCTGGGTCTGGGCGCCTACTTCCTATTTTTCGCCGACAGCCAAGCGGGCATGACCGACGAGGAAAAGATCGTCGACATGTACAACCGCTTTATGGCCGCCCTGAAGAAAGGCGATATCAACGGCATGACCGCCTGCGCCCCGCCCGACCGGTACAGCAACGAGTTCCTCCTGGTGTTCGAGTTGGTCACCGACTTCAGGGGTTTTATCGAAGATGGGCTTTACCATGTCCAGGGCGTCGATCTCACCAATGACAGTTCGATGGTCAAGAGCTTTGTGGAGGCGGTGGATCTCGATTACCGCATCCGGCTGGGCGAGAAAATCGTCTTCGATCCGTCGGAGGCGAGGGAGTGGGCCACGCTCTATCTGACGCAGGCCATCACGATAGACGGCGAGACATCCTATTTCCCCGTCTATTTCACGATGGTCAACTTGAATCACAAATGGTATATCGGCTACGCGCAGTTCATCGGCACCGAGGAGACCCGGGCCAGGAGGCTGGTCGGGCGGTTCGTGGACGCGCTGAAGGCCGGCGACATCGAAGCCATGAGGGCTTGCTACGCGGAGGGCGTCCTGCAAGAGGATTCCATCCCGCTGTTCGAAACGGTCGGCGCGCTCAAGGTCGCGCTGGCGGAAGGATACTACGGCGAATTAGACATCGACTACACCAACGACAACGCGATGCTGCGCAGCCTTGTCAAAGCGCTCGAACTCGATTTTATCGTCGAGGCTGAGATGGCTTTCTCGCAGGAGTTTGAAGAGGAGACCGCCAAGCTGTACGTGATCGAGGTCTTTGCGAAGGACGGTGAACAGGCGTTGAACTCCACTTTTTTCAACTTAGTCAGGCGGGACAAGGTATGGTATCTCACCTTCGAGGATTTGGGAGAAGAGGCCGAGTTTTAGTCACGGGACACATGCGGGCTTTTGGCTCGCGATCATCATGGTTTTTCATTCTCTTTGGCTTCTTCATGGTATCCCGCCGCAGGGAGCCAGCATGACGGGAGGCAGGAAAAGAAGAGGGGAATGCAAAAATAAATATTTACCAAAAGGAGAGAGGAACACATGCAAACACATCGCAAGAAGAGAGGACTAAGTTTGGTGCTGGCGATTCTCATGGTGGCCACGCTGCTTCCGTGGGCAATACCCGCGGCGTTAGCGGAGGATCCCGTCTTCGCCATCTGCCCGAGCGGCGGCTTACAAGGGATGCCGCTGTTCAACGGCAACCCCGACGACCTGGAAGCCTATCTCGACACGCTGTGGGCGTACTGCGGCGTCGAGGGCTTCGCCGTCCACGCCACCGAATCGCGCAACAACTCCGTCGGCTACTACACGCTGGTCAAGGGCGCCAACGCCGGCAAGCGGATCGTCTCCGGCCATAGGGCCGTCGACGTCAACGGCGGCACCTCCAGCGCGGTGCCCAGTTCGGCCGGTTTCGCGCACTCGTGGAACGCTGCGCTGGCCGAAGAAGTGGGAAGGGTCGCCGGTAACGAGAGGCTCGCCACCATCAACCATGCGTACAGCAACCTCGCAAACCTCCAGCTCAATGTCTACGGCGCCGACGCCGACATCCGCGTGAACCAGAATAACGGGCGTTTCTACAATGGCTTCGGCGGCGAGGATCCCATGCACTCTGTGGCGTTGGCCGCGGGCTGGGCCGGCGGCATGAACGGCACGCTCGATGAGGTCTACCCAGACGGCACCGTCAACACAGACCGCTTCTGGCTGAAGCACAGCTTCGGCACGAAGCACTTCCCCAACTACGGCGGCGAGTACAACCGCCAGAGCTACATCGTCAACGCCTCGGCCCGCGGCAGCATGGAGTACCACTACATGACCGGCATCGGCCTGGCCAAGACCAACACAATCAACGGCTTCATGTCCTCCTTCGGCAGCATGAACGGCATCCCGACCGTCATGACGCCCATCAAGAAGTATGTCAACAGCTATGCCAAATGGGCCCAGTTCAGCAGCCCGGACTACAACGCCCAGGCCGGCATCACCAGCAACAACACCTATAATGGCTATCAGCCCTATGGCGGCAGTCTCTTGGACGGCGCCCCCAATAACAGCGCGTTCGCTTCGCTCATCTCGTTGACCCGCAACCAGGGCGGCGGCTCCGCCGGCCAGCTCGACAATGCCTTGCCCGGCGCCTTGTGGGAAGCCGTCTACAACGCCAACTATGGCGGCCTGTGGGGCATTACCCCCGACGACGTGAGGCTGTCCGGCCGCGACCAGATGATCAACATCATCCGCCTCGGCGTCTTCAACGAGCGCACGAACTACACCACCACCGGCAAGCAGATCAATTGGCCCTATATCGAAGTGTCCTCCGGCGGGAGCCTGGCTTCGACCATGAACAGGAACAACCTGGATCACCAGGCGGTCATCCTGCGCGCCGCCCAAGAGATCCCGGTACTGCTGAAAAACAACGGCGTACTGCCCCTCGCCAAGGATAACAAAGTGTATTCGCTCGGCTATAAGACCAGCCACATGAATGTCCCGCAGTACAACGTCAGCCCCCAGACCACCATCACCAATTCCGGCTTGACCCCGATCGTCGGCTTGCAGCGCGTGGGCGGCACGGCCAACGTCATCAACAACACCACCGTCCTGGCCAACGGCGTGATCACGGCCATCAAGAACGGCGATGGCACCTATTGGTATTCAGATGGGACGACGGGCAACATCACCGCGAGGGCCAAGCCCGAAACCGGCTTCACGGATAACTTCCTCTTCTCCGTGCTCACTTACGGGCAGGGCACCGTCTGGGTCCATCCGTTGGCCCGGATCGGCAACTCCCTCACCACCACCAACGCCAACAACGCCGCCGTCACCGGCTCGGGCACCGTCATGAGCCTCACGGCCAACACCGCGACCTCCACGCTGCGCGTTGAGGAAGGCGCAAACGGCAAGTACCACCTGATGGTGGGCAACATGGCCCAGAACAGCTGGACATCATACTACAGCGGCCGCCTGCTGTACAACAACAACGGCAACATCCAAGCCTACAACGCCACCTTGGGCAACATCGCCACCGCCGCCACCCAGAGGGCGCTGGCCTCGACCCAGTTCGAGTTTGAAATCGTCGACAAGGGCGGCTACAACCTGGCCACCGACGGCGACGCAGCCATCGTCTTCCTCGGCAACAACACGCTCGGTCTCAGCGAGGGCAACGACCGCGGCACCATCGACATGGGCTTTGCCCAGCACACGCTGGCTTCCGGCGTGGCCGCGAAATATCCGGGCAAGACCATCGTCGTCGTCGCGTCCAACGAGCCGGTGCTGATCAATGAGCTCAAAGAGGATCCCAACATCGGCGCCATCATCCTGAATTACAATGGCGGCGGATTCTCCTCCTATGGCTTGGCCCAGTGCATTTACGGCGATGTCGACTTCACGGGCCGCACGGCCACCACTTGGTACAAATCCAACGACGTCTTCCCCTATGTGGACAAATACATCTCCTCCTCCAGCTCCACCTTTACCGTGGCAAACGTAGACCCGCGCTACGCGCACAGCAACTTAACCCAGACCGACCCCGAGAGCACCAGGCTGACCTATTGGTACGCCGATCCCGCCGATGTCGCCTTCGCCTTCGGCGCCGGCCTGAGCTATGCCACCTTCGAGTATAGCAACATGTCGGCGGGCGCGTTCAAAGCGGACGGCTCCTTCGACGTAACGGTCACCGTGAAGAACACCAGCGCCATAGCCAGCCAGGAAGTGCTGCAGCTCTATGCCAGCAACCCCGACTCGGCTTACGGCGACGCGGCGCCCGGCCAAAAGCTTGTCGCGTTTGACAAAGTCGCCCTCGCCGCCGGCGAGAGCAAGACCGTCACGCTGAACGTCGATCCGCTGTACATCTCCATTTGGGATGTCAGCATCGACGACTATCTGATCGAAGACGGCGAATACGACCTCTACTTCGGCTCCGATTGCTACACGTCGAAGCTCGGCATCAAGTTCGTCGTCGACGAGGGCAATGTGGTCTCGACCCTGCGCCCGGAGACGCCCATCAACGTATTTGACAGGAGCTTCATGGCCAGGAGCGTCGTGTACCGCGAGTTCGCCAAAGAGAACTCCATCAAGGGCTTCAGGAGCGGCGCACCGGCTGCGGCTTACTACGTTGTCATGTCCCGTGAAGCGGGCAGCTACACGGCCATCAAGAATGTCCAGCTCAACAGCGATCTCGACAGGGTAACCTCCATCACGGCCAGCGTGGCCAAGATCCCCGCCGGCGCGACTTCCATCGAAGTCCGCCTCGACGCCCCCGACGGCCCGCTCTACGCCACCATCCCCGTGACCCAGACCTCCGAGCGGTCGTACAACACCACCTCTGACGGCATCCGGCTCCACGCCACGGTTCGTGAGATCGGCTACGTCGATCGCACGGTCGATGTGGTCAAGGCAGACGGCGTCCACGATCTGTACTTTGTCTTTGGCGGCGAGGACGCCCGCCTCAACACCATCCAGTTGAACTATGCGGTTGTCAAGACTGAGCTTGCCGACGCCATCGGTGATTTCGAAGCGCTCAACCCCTACGCCTGGATGGGGACTGACTCTTGGGACGACGCCGTGGAAGCCTACGAAGCCGCCCTCGCGGTCTTTGACGACGACGACGCCACGCAGGCTGAAGTGGATCAAGCGACCGCTGATCTGCTCGACGCCATCGACGCCCTTGTGGTGCCGTTTGTCAAACTGCTCCCCGGCCAGCCCTCCACGGCACCGTTGAGGGTCAAGCAGACGTATCAGATCACCCTCGATAGCAACCTGAACGATCTGGTCTTCTTCTCCTCCAACTCGGCCAATGTGACGGTTTCCGCGACCGGCCTCTTGACTGGCGTCAAGGCTGGTTTGGCGGTCATCACAGCCAGATCGCTCTCCAATCCCACGGTAATCGTGAACATCGTTGTGACCTGCACCATCTAAAACGTTGCATAATAGGGCAGAGAACCGTCGCGCGGAAACGTGCGGCGGTCTCGCCCGCATTTCCCCGCGAGTCGCGGGAAGAGTTCAGAGAGGAACTGATAGAATGAAGAGAAACAAGAGCATCTCGCTCACCCTTGCCCTTGCATTTCTGATCGCTTCATTCACAGCCTTCGGCCAGCCGATGATCGCCTTTGCGGCCGATCTCATCACCTCCTTGTATTTTGAGATCGACCATACCCCCGGTGAATATCTAAACCTTGAGCATGTCACCATCACGGATGAGAGGTATGAACTCTCCAGTACCAATTATGGCGACGTCGACCAAATCCCCGATGAATATAAGGAGAACTTTCCGCAATACGATTTTTTGGAAGGGCATTACGCCGGCTTCATCGTTCTGGCAGTTGAGGATAACGAGTTTTCTCCGGGGTTGTCGGAAGAGGATGTCTCTTTGTCTTGTGGCGTAGTCCTCAAGGTGGAATGGGATTCACCGGGCCAGGTATTTGTCCACATCTATTTCCCGCCCGAGGGCGAGGTGCCGGCCCCTACGGTCAGCGTCAGCCCGCCCGTGTGGACCGGGACGGTTGGCCAGACGGCGCTCTTTACGGCTACGGCGTCCAGCAACGCGGATGCCGGGCCGGGTACATTTTCCTACCAGTGGTACAAAGACGGGGTTCCGCTTGCGGGTAAGACATCGTATCAGCTCTCCATTTCCCCCGTGGCCTCCTCCGATGCCGGTATGTATACATGCCGTGTCCGGGAGGATGTGGGCGGCGATCTGAGTCCGGAAGGCATCAGCAACGCGGCGCAGTTGGTCGTGAGTGTACCTATTATTGACATCACGGCGGCGGGCGTCACCGGCCTGGTGGCCCCCGCGCCCGGGAGCGCGCCGAGCGGCGCGGCCAGCCCGGCCCATACGACCTACACCGTGACCTCGGTCACATGGAGCCCCAACCCGGTTCGGTTCGGCTACGACGAGGCCTACGCGGCCACCGTCGTCCTGACGGCCAACGCCGGGCACCGGTTCGCCGGCACGATCGCGCCCACCGCGAACGCCGGGGCCGCGGGCGCCGGCACGATAACCGGCGGCGCGGCGCAGAACACGCTCACCTTCACGGTCACCTTCGCGGCGACCGGCCCCG
>WRCJ01000018.1 GCA_009784085.1 Oscillospiraceae bacterium
CATCACCTCGACGATTGAGCACCGCTCATGGGACTGCATCGTGTCGCTGAGCTTGTCGATGCATTCTATGGACGTGTTGCAAGCCGTGTCGAAACCGATGGCGTAATGGGAGCAGGCGATGTCGTTGTCGATGGTGGCCGGGATCCCTATCGTGCGCACGCCCCGGGCGGCCAGATCCATGGCGCCCCGGAACGTGCCGTCCCCGCCGATGGTGATGATGCCGTCCAAGCCCAGGTACCGGCAGGTGTCGACCGCTTTTTGCTGCCCTTCCTGCGTCATGAATTCGGGGCACCGGGCCGTGTAGAGCATGGTGCCGCCGCTCCGGTTGAGCCCGGAAACGTTCCTGTGCGTCAATTCCACGATGTCCCCGTTAATCAGCCCATTGTATCCGCGGCGGATGCCCAAGCATTGTGCGCCGGCTACGTCAGCCGCGCGCGCCACGGCGCGTATGGCGGCGTTCATCCCCGGCGCGTCGCCGCCGCTGGTCAGCACCCCGACGCGGTTGATTTTCCGCTCGCTATTCTCTCCCACCATGATGTCACCCCTTTTTTTGTTTATCTACAACATACTATCGGATATAAGGCGAAAAAGCAAGAGGGCGATTCACAGATTTCCTAATTTCTCACCAGCCGGGCATAGGCGCCGCCTCTCCGCAGCAGATCTTCATGTGTCCCCTGTTCGGCTATCCGGCCGTTTTCCAGCACGACGATCCTGTCGGCCAGGCGTATGGTGGACAGGCGATGGGCAATGACGATCAGTGTACGCGTGCCCGCGATGCTGTTGATGGCGTCTTGGATTTCCCTTTCTGTCTCGGTATCCACCGACGAAGTGGCCTCGTCCAGGAGCATGATCGGCGCGTCGCGCAACACGGCCCGGGCGATGGAGACCCGCTGTTTCTGCCCGCCGGACAGCCGCACCCCCCTCTCCCCGATAACCGTATCATACCCGTCGGGCAGCGTCGCGATGTAGTCGGCGATGCATGCGTCCCGCGCCGCGAGCGCAATCCCTTCCCGCGTCGCGCCCTCGCAACCGTAGGCGATGTTTTCGCCAACGGAGCCGTTGAATAAAAATACATCCTGCAAGACAAGGCTGAGCTGGTTGCGCAGGCTGGACAGGGTCATATCCCGCAGGTCGATGCCATCCATCGTGATCGTGCCCTCGTCTGGGTCGTAAAACCGGGAAATCAACGCCGAAATCGTGGTTTTCCCCACGCCGGTCGGGCCCACCAGCGCGATCATTTCGCCCGGTCGCACCTCGAAGCTGATGTCGTCCAGCACCTTGAGGCCGTCCTCGTAGGAGAAGGAAACGTGATCGAAGCGCAGCCGCCCGGTCAGCCGCCCACACTCCCGCGCGCCCGGCTCATCCCGGATCGACGGTTCGGTGTCCAGCACGCCAAAGACGCGCTCGGCCCCGGCTAGTGCCAGCTGCACGTCCTCGACCAGCTGCGCCAGCTGGGAGACCGGCGTGTACAGCAGGTTCAGGTACAACAGGAAGCCCACCATGGTGGAGATGGCCATGCCGTAGTGGAGCGCCAGTATCGGCCCCGCCAGCAGTACGGCGACAGTGCCTATCGAGGTGACAAAGGTCACGGCCGGGTTGAGGATGCCTGAATACAATAGCGCGCGGAGGAGCGATGAGGCGTGTTCATCCGCCTTGCGGCCGACCCGGCGGGACTCGTATCGTTGCTTGTTGAAGACCTGTATCTCTTTGAGGCCGGAAAAGTTATCCTGGAGGATACCGTTGAGTTCCGCCATTTTTTCCTGCCCAATCTTGAAATTATGGCGTATCCGGCGCACGAGGAAAGACAGGAAAAATAAAAAGGGGATGGGGATGCAGACCAGGCCGGTGAGGCCGGCGTCGATGGTCAGCAAGATAACAAGCACGCCAACCAGCGTGAGCACATTGGTGACCAGATTCGGGATGGCGTGCGCTATCACGTTTTCGAAGGTTGCCGTATCGTTGATGACATGGGACATCAGCTGCCCGGTCTGCTTGTCCTGGTGATAGCTGAGGGACAGGCGTTGGAAGTGGTCGTACAACGCGCAGCGCACCCGCGTGACCATCCGCCAGGACGCCACATGGGACAGGTATTGCGTCAGGAAGGCGCATACGGCGCGCGCGACAAACAAGAAGAGCAAGAGCAACGCCAGCCCCGTGATGGCGTCCACGGCGGTTTGGTAGGCGCCTGTCTCCATCATGCCGACGATCTCCGTCGTGACATACGGCGTCACGAGGTTGACCCCGGTTACGGCGAACAGCGCCAGCGTCGATACAAGCAAGTGCTTATACCAGGGACTGGCCATTTTGAACAATCTGCCCAGGTGTTTCATGGCGGCAAGGCCCCTTCCCAAATAATTTTCAGCGTGATTATGCGCGATTATGCGTGATTATCAGCGGCAATGATTTTCGGTGATTATCAGCGGATTTTTGTTGACAATGGGTACGGGCGCATGGTATGATTGGCGGTGAATATCGTTTTCGCGAGGCGCAACCGGAGGTCTCCGCGAGGCGCAACCGGAAGCCGCCCCTATGCTTTGCGGGACGTAAATATGGGAGGGATACGAGAATGCTGGTAAAAAACAAAAACTTACGGGACTGGGCCGAGGAGGTCAGGGCGTTGTGCAAGCCGGACAGCGTCCACTGGTGCGACGGCTCTCAACAAGAATACGACAGATTGATCAAAGTCATGGTCGACGCGGGGCTCGCCACGCCGCTCAACCCGGAAAAGAAGCCCGGTTGCTATCTGTTCAGGAGCCACCCGTCCGACGTGGCGCGCGCCGAAAAGAGGACTTTTATCGCATGCAAGAACAAGGAAGACGCCGGCCCGACAAACAACTGGATCGATCCGGACGAGCTGAAGGCCACGATGACGGCACTCTACGACGGCTGTATGAAGGGCAGGGATATGTACATTATCCCCTTCTCCATGGGGCCCATCGGATCGCCCATCGCCAAGATCGGCGTGGAAATCACGGACAGCCCCTATGTCGTCGTCAACATGAAGATCATGACGAGGATCGGCACGGAAGTGCTGGATGTGCTGGGCGAAGACGGGGAGTATGTCAAGTGCCTGCATTCGGTGGGCAAGCCGCTGGGCGCGGGCGAGGCCGACGATGGCTGGCCATGCGTCCCCAACGTAGACGAAAAGTACATCAGCCATTTCCCCGACGAGCGCATGATCTGGTCGTTCGGATCGGGCTATGGCGGGAACGCCCTGCTGGGCAAGAAGTGCTTCGCGCTCAGGATCGCCTGCGTGCAGGCGCGGGACGAGGGCTGGCTGGCTGAGCACATGCTCATCCTGAAACTCACCAATCCTAAGGGCGAAACATATTATGTGTGCGGCGCCTTCCCAAGTGCCTGCGGCAAGACCAACCTGGCCATGCTGGAGCCTGTCTTCCCGGACTGGAAGGTGGAAACCGTCGGGGACGATATCTCCTGGATGAAGTTCGGCGCGGATGGCAGGCTCTATGCCATTAACCCGGAATCCGGATTCTTCGGCGTGGTGCCCGGCACCTCAATGCATTCGAATCCCAATGCCATGAGGCAAATACAGTCGAATACGATCTTCACCAATGTCGCGCTGACCGACGACGGCGACGTGTGGTGGGAGGGCATCGGGACGCCCGCGCCCGACCATCTCATCGATTGGAAGGGGAACGACTGGACGCCCGCGTCCGGGACGCCCGCCGCCCACGCCAACGCCCGGTTCACGACGCCCGCTTCCCAGTGCCCGGTCATCGCGCCCGAGTGGGACGATCCGGCCGGCGTGCCCATCTCCGCCATTTTGGTGGGCGGGCGCCGCAAGGCTACCATCCCGCTGGTCAACGAGAGCTTGGATTGGAACCACGGCGTGTTCTTGGGCTCCATCATGGGTTCGGAAATCACGACCGCCGATATCACCGACAAGGTGGGCCAAGTCCGGCGCGACCCGTTCGCCATGCTGCCGTTCACTGGGTATCATATGGGCGATTACCTCCGGCACTGGCTGGATATCGGCAAAAAAGCAAACCCGGATCAGTTGCCCAAGATATACTTTGTCAACTGGTTCCGCAAGAACGAGGAAGGCAAGTTTATCTGGCCCGGGTACGGAGACAACAGCCGCGTGCTCAAGTGGGTCGTGGAACGGCTCTCGGGGACAGGCCAGGCGGTGCGGACGACCATCGGGAACCTGCCGGCGGCGGGCGCCATCGATACAAGCGGTCTTGATGTGACCGAGGCCGATATGGAAGAACTGTTGCATGTAGACAAAGAGGCGTGGCTGGCGGAAATCGAGTCCATCAGGGAGAATTATGTCAGCTACGGCGATAGGCTTCCCCAAGAACTCGCCGACGAACTGGCCAAATTGGAGGAAGGCTTGGCAAAGATCCAATAAGAAAGCCATATACAATGTATTTTGGGCAATCCAGGGGCGGCCGCGTGGCTGCCCCTATTTGCTGTGCGAAGGCACAGCAACTGCCCGATGAAACTTCATGCGACCAGCCTTCACTTTACTTCGTGGCGCTTTTCGGCGCATGAAGTTTCGTTTGCTGTAACCTGTCCACAAGGTCACGGTCGGGGGCGACGATGATGGTTTTATATTTGTCGTAGACGACCATGCCGGACTTGGCGCCCGGCGGCTTCTTGACATAGGCCGCGCGTGTATAGTCCACCGCGACGCGCCCGCCGCCCGCCGCCCGGGACAGCGTCGCGGCGACCTGGGCGGCTTCGCGTAGCGTCGTGTCGTCCAGACCACCCGGGGAGTCGTCACGGCCTGGGGTGTTGGGGCCGCCCGGACCGCCGCCTAGGTTGCCTGAACCACCCGGGCCGCCCGTGCCACCCTTGCCACCCGGCGCGACAGGGACGACCACATGGCTGCCCGGGGTGTTCTTGGCGTGTAGCCATATGTCCCCCCGGGCGGCTGTTTTGAGCGTGAGTATTTCATTTTGCCGGTTGTTGCGGCCAGCCCAAAAGACCACGCCGGTCGAGCTGACAAAGCGCATTGGCGCCGAGGGGACAGCCTTAATGGCCTTCTTCCCTTTGGCCTCCCGGAGATAGCCGCCTTGCGCCAGCTCCTGCCTGATGTCCTGAATATCGCCCGCGCTCTCGGCTCTGGACAGCTCCTCGACGACGCTGTCCAAATAGGCGAGCTCTTCCCGCCCGCGCGCGATCTGCTCGGTCAGATAGATTTGGGCATTCTTGGCTTTTTGATAATCCTTGTAGTACCGCGCCGCGTTTTGTATAGCCGACAGGGTTTTGTGCAAGCGTATTTCACAGGGTTCGTCATGGTAGAAATCAAAAACCGTGACCGAGGAGGCGCCGACAGGCACGTCGCGCTGGTAAGCCATGAGCATATCGCCGTACTCGCGCAGGCGTCCGCGCCCTTCGGTCTGCGCCAATTCCCCCTCTTGCAACGCCATTTTTCTAGCGGCGCGGTCGCGTAGCGTGGTGAGTAGCTTTGCGATATCCCGTGACTGCGCGCGGCGGCGATCGATACGGGCGCGTTCGGAAAAAAAGGCGTCCAGCATGTGGGAAAAACTCTCCGCCAAGACGAGGCGATACCGATCCCCGTATTGGGTGATAGGCAGATAGCTGAAATCCACAGGCTGATCGCCGTCATAGAGCATCCACGGCGCGGTGCCTCCGGACGAGGCGAGGCGACGCCAATGCAGAACCTGCTCCCAAAACGCTTCCGGGGAACCATATGGGGTGCCTGCCGTGGTGCCATCCGGCGCACCTGCCGCAACGCCTTCCGGCGCACCTGCCGTGGTGCCATCCGGCGCACCTGCCGCAACGCCTTCCGGCGCGCGGGCGGCCAACTCCCGGCAAACCAGCGGCGACATCCCGGTAAAATGCTTCAACAACCAATCGTCCCTGGCCGTGCCGGGCGGCATGGCCAGGATCATATCTTTCCAGCTTTCCTCGTTTGTCCCCAATGGATCCAACTTGCCCTGCGTCGGCGGCGCGCGGTAGAACAGGCCGGGCAACACCTGCCGGGTTTCCGACATCCCGGAATCCACCCGTTTCAGGCAGTCGATGATCCGCCGATCGGCGCCTTGGAGGATCAGGTTGGAATGGCGGCCTATCATCTCGGCGACAAAGGTCTTGCGGCACGGTTCGCCCAACTCGTCCGTGATATCGAAATGAAAGTACAAAACCCGCTCCATGGGCGGTTGCTCGACAGCCGCCAAACGGGCGCCTATCAGGTGTTTGCGCAACAGCATACAGAACATGGGCGGCGCCGCGGGGTTATCGGTTGCTTGTTTGGTGAGATGTGCCCGGGGATGGCCGGGGTTGCAGTTGAGCAGCAGCCGCAGGTTTTTTTCCCTTTTGGTGCGCATGATGAGCTGGACTTCGTCGCGCCCAGGCATATAGATTTTGTCCACCCGCGCGCCGACCAGCGCGGCGTCCAGCTCCCGGTGCAAAGCCATCAAACAAACGGCGTCAAGTGGCATAGCCCGGCCCCCTTTGCTCGGGATGCGGAATGCGGGTGCGGGGGCCATCTTCATAGTCAAACGGTTCCTCCCCCACGCGCGAAGCCGTGATCCCGACCCCGGGCAGTTCCCGGCGCAAGAGCGCGGCGATGGGCGCCACGATGATTTGCTCGGTGGGGTAGTGGCCGGCGTCGATGAGGGTGATGCCCTCATGCTGGGCCTCTAAGAAGAGATGGTAGCTGACATCGCCGGTGATAAAGGCATCACAGCCATGCCGCCGCACGTCGTCCCACTGGGAGCAAGAGTTGCCGCTGCCCACCGCCACCGTGTGGCAAAGCCGCCCGCCGTCTGCGTAACGCAGGTGGCGACAGCCTAAGGCGTCTTTGACTGACTGGGCCAGTCGATCCGCCGAAACCGGCTCGGGCAATTGACCGACGCGGCCCAAACCATAGCGGCGGCCATCAGAACTGGTAAAGACAGGGCCCAAAAACGACAGCGGCCCCTCCAAGCCCACGGCGCGGGCCAAGAGGTCGTTGATACCGCCGGGGGCGGCGTCCCAATTGGTGTGCATGCAGATGGCGGCAATCCTGTTTTCCATCAGCTCCAACAGCAAGCGGCCGGTGTGCGAGGCGTCGGAGATGAATTTCAGCCCATCGCGGTAGATGATGGGGTGATGGGTCACAATGAGTTCCGCGCCTATCTGCATGGCCTCCCGAATGACCGGCTCGGTCACGTCCAACGCAACCAGCAGGTTGGTGACGGCATTATCCCGACGCCCAACCAGCAACCCCACGTTGTCGCCTGGATGCACCTGCAGGGCCCAACATGTAGGGGCGAACGCTTCCAGCAAGGTTAGCACATGGGAAACGGTTGTCATGGGGGGGTGATTCATAAGGGCGCCTCCTCTACAGTATGTTCCTCTTTGCATTTTGTTCCAACAAGGATATGCCGCAAAAACGCCAACGCTTCCGCCGCCTCCGCACGGCGCGCCTGGTCTGCCTTGCGGCGCGACGCGCGCAGTCCGGACAGCTCGGCTTCCAGGCGGGCTATTTGGGCGGCTAGATAATGCGGTAGCAACGGATCGCCGCTGTTTTCCAAAGCGCGGCTGACATAGCGGCGACCGGGGGATGGCCGCATGCCGGGGGAGATCGCGGCCACGGCGCCATCGCGCCGTGTGGCCACGGGTACGGGCACGGGTACGGGTACGGCCGCGGCCGCTATGATACAGTACAGACGCCGCCCCTCCCGCGCCAACCGCTCGGCGTTGATAGACGCGCCCAAAAACGCCCGCAGGCGTTCCGCGTGGGACATGGGCTGTAACAGGCATGTGACGTGGGGCGGCGGCGGGTTTTTTTGCCAGATATCGATGATGGTGTCGGCGCCAAGGCCGGCGACGACCACGATATCAAGGGAATCCATTGGCAACCCCGCCAGACCGTCGGATTGACGCAAAGAAACGGCGCCTTCCAATCCGCATCGCGAAATCAGACGGCGCGCCTTTTCCAGCGGCTCGGGACGCAAATCGGTTCCCAACGCGAAAGAGGCCAACCCTTGTTGCACCAGATACACCGGCAACCGTCCGTGATCCGTGCCGATGTCCGCCACGCGCGCGCCCGGCGGGATGAAAGCGGCGACAGCCAGCAGGCGCGGTGGCAATACGACCACAGGCGCCGGCTATTGGGCGGCAGCCAGGTGATTGTTGATTTTCCCCAACAGCTCGTCGGGATCCACGCCATGCACCATGCAGGCCTGTTCCAAGGATTCCCCCTGGGAAGCCGGACAGCCGAGGCAGTGCATGCCGATCTCCATGAAGTACCGCGCGGTGGAAATGTCCATCCGCAAGATGTCGCCAATGAGGGAATCCTTTGTAACCTGATTCATCATGTCGTCTCCCAGATTATCTATTATTCTTTTATCATTTTAAATATTACTCTGTCTTATCATTCATTTTTCGCTGTTTGGGGTGTGCGGAGGAAGAAGAGGAACAGAAGCCCGACGGGGAACAGGACTAAACTGACAATCTGCGAGGTGGAGATGCCCAGCACAAAACCGCGCACCACATCGCCGCGTAGGAATTCCAGCGCGAACCGCTCGACAGCGTAAGCGGTGAGGTAGATGCCTATCACGCGATACCCACGCCCCGGCCTACGGTGTACATAGAGGAGAAGCGCGGCGCACAGCAAGACATTTAGGCCGGCTTCCAGCAATTGGACGGGGAAACGGGGGATGCCGTCCCTCACAGCCGAGAGCGCGTGGGGGGGGTAACACACGCCCCACGCGGCGCCAGCCTCGATGCCATAACAGCAACCGGCCAAGTAGCAACCGAGCCTCCCGATGGCATGTCCCAGCGGTACGGCGGGGAGGATGGTTTCGGCGATAGGCGCGAAGGCTAACTTAAAGCCGCGGCAAAACAAAAGCGCGGCAACCACGCCGCCGATCAACCCGCCGTAAAAGACCAGCTCCCCGAACATATAGGAGAGGAACTCAGTCAACGTCATCGCGATGTATTTATCAATGTTGAACAATACTTCGGGCAGCTTGGTGATGGGACGGAAGAGAAATAACCCAATCAAGGCGCCGCAAACAGCAATGAGCGAAACATACACGATGTCCGCGGCGGGATAATGGGTGAATTTTGCGTGGAAATAGGCGACGAGGATAGCCACAGCAAAACCCAGCAGCAACATCAGCCCATAGGAAGAAATGTCCCTGCCGAGGATATTGATAAAAGGATGCATAGCATCTCCTAGTAAACCGCAATGATCCCCCCGCGCAAGGCGAGGAAATCATTGCGGCGTAGGGTGTGTTTTAGAAGCCGTAGCTCCAGTTGTTCACGTCGCTCCAACATACGGCGCAGATAATGGTACCGATCACGCAAAATACCAGCGCGATAATCGTGCAAATAATGCCCCCCGTCGCCGCCCCAGCGGGGGCGCCGACCTGGCTCAGTTTCTTCTTGCCAATAATCCCGAGAATCAGGGAAGGTATGGCGCAACAAAAGCCCATGATCTGACAAAAAAAGCCCACCGCAAGAGGCATGGAAAGAACTCCGAAAAACAATGCCACGATACCGAGAACCAACGAGACGATTGACATTGCCTTCCCGCCCGGGGAACTGGGTGGGGTACCCGGGCCGCCCGGGCCACCGTATTGCGGTTGCTGGTAGGGTTGCTGGTAGGGTTGCTGGTAAGGTTGCTGCGGAGGTTGCTGGCCGCCGTAATTGTTATCCATGGTAGAGGCTCCCTTCAAAATATTTTCTGTTTCTGTCTCTCGCTTCTGCATTACCATTATTACCATTATAACAGCTGATAGGGAACCTGTCAACAATAGCGTACACAAAAAATTTACGGTTTATATATAAATTGTTCACTATGATCGAAGAGGGTGGTGTGCGGCTTGCCGCAGGTCTTTAGGCAGCAAACTTCATGCGGGTTCCCTGCGCCACGATGTAGGCGAGGCTGGTCGCATGAAGTTTCATTGGCGTATCGCCATGCATTGCAGGGAAAACTTCCATGGAGGGCGCTATCGAGAGCGCAGGATCTATCCCCTGTCACCCTGTCAACAGCCTCTTTACAAATCCCCTACAGCATGATATGATATTCTTGTAGAATTGATTGAGAATCAACCAAATGGTTTATACACGATGCCTATAGATAGGCGCGGCATATGCCGTTGCAGATACTGCGGCGTATTTCGCGCAAGCTAACCTTACCCCCAGCGCGGGGCGTTTGTCCCGTATTCATTCCTATTTGTGCCGCCGCAAGCGGCGGGAAGGAGGCTATTGTGAAGAAAACAATTTGTGTTACAGGGATTTTTCTCATACTATTAGGTCTCGTTGGTTGCGATTATCACAAAATCAACAATTATATTTCATTACCCGATTATTATGGTTCGGAGTGCTATTGGGGTGAGGGTTTTCAAGACTATACTGATTATTGCAAATACTTTTATGATGAAGACAATATAAAAAAGTTCGAAACACACCCCAAATTTAAAAAAGTCGAAGAAATTGATATCGAGAGTATTAGAGGCTATTTCATAGATTTCGATGAATGGATGAAATTTAAAAACTATTATGAAAGATATGATTTTAATTGTCAGTCGCAAATAAAAAAAGGGGACTATTTCTACGTCATCGATAAAGGAGAAACAATAGACGAGGATGATATTTTCGGAAAATATACAAATTATAGTGTCTACTATGTTGATATGTCTATGCGTACCTTGTATTACATCCACTCGAATATATAGTTGTAATATTCCCGTTTCCGTTCATTACTGTTGAATTATGTCTATTTCGCGCTTGAAAACCAGAATAGCATAGCCGTCAATAAATACATTCCCTGTAACCTCAACTAAATCCCATCCCTCAGTGCCATGCTTATTCAGTTCTGTTGCAAATTGTTCCGCATACTTTTCGCCAGAGGTGAACACACCTCTTCTTTGTGATAATACCTTGTACTCGAATTTTTTCATATTGCACCCCGCCAAAAATGATAAATTTTATTTTTGTCTGTCGCTTTTTTTGGTGTACCCATAGTGTCGTGGACAACGGCGGCGATTCGTTCGGCGGCCTCCTGTAGCTTTTCGTGGGGCTTCCCGGCGATGGTCTTGATCACGATATGCGGCATATAGCATCGCTCCTTTTCATAAGCTCATAACTATTATAACCGTTATTTGAAACCTATGTAAATCTCGCGAGCGAAACTTACTGTTCAATTCCTGCTTCACAGAGGAGGTAACCCAAGAACTCTCCACAGGCTGACACGGTGTAACTCACCGCGATTTGTTTTCCTATGCGTTCACAGCGTAATTTTCCAAGTTTCTTGCTGCATTGTGGTCGCGGTCACAGGTAAACCCGCAGGCATCGCAGTGATAGGTACGCTCTGACAAGGACAGAGTTTCCTTTGCGGCGCCACAGTTCGAGCAGGTTTTGCTGGACGCAAACCACCTGTCGGCAACAACTACACGGGAACCTGAAACCTCAGATTTGTACTCGATTTGCCGTCTGCACGCAGACAGTGCCGCGTCCGCGATAGACCTCGCTAGCTTGTGATTAGCCATCATTCCCTTCACATTTAGGTCTTCAATGCCTATCACAGCATAGTTCTGCGTCAGCATGGTGGTGAGCTTGTGCGTTTCGTCAGTTCGCAGGTCTGCCATTCTCGCGTAAAGCCGCGCTATCTTTCGCTTTGTCTTTTTGAAATTGGCCGACTGCTTCTCTCCTTTCTTTGCGCCTTTGCGCCGGGATAGTTCTTGATTTAGCCGCCTAAGCTGGTCTTCGTACTTCCTGCTCGCTTTCGAGCTTTGGATGACAGTGCCATCCGATAAAACCGCGAGTGATTTAACGCCAAAATCAACGCCTACGGCTTGGCTTTCGCCTGTGTGCGTTGGTTCCGGTTTGTGGATTTCTACCTGTACGGCTATGAACCACTTATCAGCCCTCCTGCTGATTGCTGCAGCCACTATCTTGCCGCTGAGCCTTAACGGCTCCGCAAGCCTCACATCGCCAAGCTTTGGTATCTGCACATGGGTATTTTTGATTTTGAATTGGTCATTTGATAGTGCAAAGCTATCGTCGACGCCTTTTTTGTGGAACTTCGGAAAGTCGGCTCTCTTTGCAAAGAAGTTCTTGAAAGCGCTATTCAAATCGTCCCTGATTGCCAGCTGTGGGGCGCACTTCGTTACTTCGAGCATCCACGGGAACTGCTCCGCCTTAATCGCGTTTAACTCACGCCGTAACGCCGCTTCGTTGAACCTGTACGTATTGTCCTGTTCATATAGTTCCTTCGCCCGGGCAAGCGCCCAGTTGTAAGCGAAACGGGCAACGCCACAGGCTTTTGCGAAATATGTGGCCTGTTGGTTATTCGGGTACAGCCTGATTTTGTGCGCCCGGAGTATCATTTCCATTCGCGTCAGCCCCCTTCCTTTTCTTGTTCTGGTGGCTGCGCTTGCCGTATATCTTCGCGCTGAATGTCGCTATTAATGCCAGCATATCCTCAACAAGCTCCGCTTCAAACGACTTAGGGAGCACCTGCTCAACACAGACGATCTCAACGCCAAGTTGCTTAAAGAAGAACTCGTACATCTTGTAATTGAAGCGTGTCAACCTGTCCTTATGCGCAATAACGAGTTTAGCGAACTTGCCTTTTTTGGCGGCTTCAATAAGTGCTTTTACCTTTGGGCGGTTATCATTCATACCAGAGGAACACTCTTCAAACGTAGCAACGATTTAATAGCCATGCTCCACGCAGTAGTCCATGTTCCGGATTTTCTGCCTGTCTAAATCGCCTTTCTGCTTCTGGTCATGGCTCGACACCCGGCTGTATATCGCAGCCCAGTGCTGTTTGTAGTCATCGGGCGTCTCACCTTTGAGTTTCGCCACGTCAGACTCTTTGTATCGCCGATGCCCGCCTTTGGTCCTGTATACGGGCAACGCACTCTCCGGCATGCGCCTGACACTATCTATGTGTAAACCAAGTTCCTTCGCTACGTCTGACGCAGTAATCATTTATGCGCCCTCCGCTCTATAAGTTGCTCAATAAAATAATCGAGCCACTCATTGAGAGAGTCAGCCGTTACACCTTCGAGGTCAAATGGAAATTCATACTCACGCCCTATATCTGTGACAAAAGAGTTTTCTTTTACCTTGATAACCCTGCCTATCCCGTTCACCATATCATCCTCCTCGTGTTAGTATTATGGTAACATATTTGGCGAGGCAAGTCAACTCCTTTTGCAAGTTTGTCATAGATAATCATAGCTATTAAGTCAACTGCTTAAACCCCATATCGCCGATTTGTCACGCGGAATTGGCAAGGTGTCCACAGCGCGGGGCGTTTGTCCCGCTTTCATGCGATTGCCCTGAAAGAACATAACCCCGGCTTGCGTTTTCGCCGGCTTCGTGGGATAATACTAAAGGACGAGGGGCAGACATGTGTTAGACCCGCATTATTTGGTCGAGGTACGAAAGATATGTTTGGCATAGCGGATATCTTTTCCGGGTGGGAGCAGTCCATCCAAGACACCCTTTCCCAGTGGGGCGGCGCGGGCGACGCGCTGATCTTCGTTACGCGCTTCTTCTTCCCGGTGGCCGCCCTCACGGTCTTTTTGCGTTGCCTGTGGCCGCTGATGAGCGGCGGACGCCGATCCCAGCCTTGGGCCTGCCTGTCTTCCCCGGACGGGACGCGCATCCCCCTTGTACACTGGGAAAACACGCTGGGCCGAAGCAGCCAATGCGACATCGTCCTATCCTCCCCCTCGGTTTCCCGCACCCATGCCGTATTGTCGCGGCGAAGGGAGGGCTGGATCGTTTTTGATGTGAACTCCATGTGCGGCGTGACGGTGGGCGGGGAACGCATTGTCGGGCAATCCCCTGTCCGTGAGGGCGATGTCATTGGCCTGGCTGATGCCTACTTTACTTTGCTCCCCGCCGCCCATGACGACGACGACGAGGACAGGCAACCCGTCCGCAAGACGTTTGCTTCGCGGGCGGCCGATGTCGCGGCTGGGCTGAGGCCGGGCGTCACCTTGTTGTTTGTGCTGTTTTTCCAAATCGTGGCGCTTGCCACGTTTTGCCTGTCTGCCGGGGAATGGTTCAGTTTGTATGTGCCGGCGGGATACCTGGTCTTTATCGTCCTCGAATGCCTGTATTTCCTGGTGACAAGGGGGCAAGGACGCCGCCATGTCGAACCGGAGCTGCTGGCCTTTTTCCTGTGCGGTATCGGCCTGTTTGTGGCCGCCGCCAGCCCGGTTGACTTGCTCAAACAGGTCGCCGCCATCGTCATCGGCATGGTGTTGTTTGGCGTCCTTTCCTTTTTCCTCAACAACATCGACCGCGCGCGGACCGCCCGCTATGTGTTCGCTGCCGGAGCTATCGCGCTGTTGGCCGTCAACCTGGTGTTTGGCAAGGAACAGTACGGCGCGCGCAACTGGATTTCTTTGGGGGGCATCAGTATACAGCCCAGTGAATTTGTCAAGGTGGCCTTTGTCTTCGCCGGCGCGTCCACGCTGGATAGGCTGTTGAGCCGCCGAAACCTCATCCTGTTTATGGGCTTTTCCGGCGTGTGTATCGGCGCGCTGGTGCTCATGCGCGACTTCGGATCGGCAACGGTCTTTTTCATGGGGTTCCTGGTCATGGCCTTTATGCGATCCGGGAACGCCCGGGTCCTCGTCATCGTCTCCGCGGTCGCCGCCGCGGGCGCCACAATCGCGGTGTCCTTCCTGCCCTACATCCAAAGCCGGTTCTCGGCCTGGCGCCACGCTTGGGAACTCATCGACACCTCCGGGTACCAGCAGACGCGCACGATGATGTACACCGCCAGCGGCGGCCTGTTCGGCGTCGGCGTCGGGCAGGGGTATCTGCACAATGTGGCTGCCGCCGATACCGATCTGGTATTCGGCGTGGTGGCCGAGGAATGGGGGCTTGTCGTCGCGTTGCTGTGCGCCTTGGCGCCGTTGATGCTGGCCGTGTTTGCCGCCATGTCGGTCAAGTCCGGCCGGACGGCTTTTTATGCCATCGCGGCTTGCGGGGCGGTTGTCATCCTGTTGTCCCAAACCGCCTTCAATGTGTTCGGATCGCTGGATATCCTGCCGCTGACCGGCGTGACGCTGCCCTTCGTGTCCAACGGGGGTTCGAGCATGGTGGCTTGCTGGGGATTGCTGGCCTGCATCAAGTCGATCGATGAGAGGCACAGGGCGCAGGAGGTCTAGGATTTAGGGTCTGGTGGTCTAGGATTTAGGGTTTAGGATTTAGGGTTTAGGATTTAGGGTTTAGGATTTAGGGTTTAGGATTTAGGGTTTAGGATTTAGGGTTTAGTGTTGTCAAGGCTGTTGTTAAACGAGGTGGTTTTGTTTGAAATTGATGAGTAGGCGCGCGCGGATCCTGATGGCATTTAGTTTTCTATTTGCCTTTGGCGTGGTGTTCTTCCTGTTTTCTTACGGGGGATCGGCCGCCCGGTGGGCGACCTATCCGGCCAACCGGCACTTGTATAAAAACGGGCGCCTGGTCAATACCGGCGCCATCTATGACAGGAGGGGCGAAACACTGCTGGCCGTGAATGACAGCGGGCGCAAATATCATAAGGATGCAACCACGCGCCGGGCACTGATGCACCTGGTGGGCGACTCGGACGGCAATGTGGCCGCCAGCCTCCAGGTTTCCCGCAGCGACGCGCTGTCCGGATGGAACTTCTTTACCGGCGCATATTCGTACGATGCGTCGTCTGGCAAGGATATCACCGTGACAGTGGACGCCGCCCTGTGCAAGCTGGCCTATGATCAGCTGGACGGGCGGGCCGGCGTGGTGGGGGTCATGAATTATCACACCGGCGAGGTCCTATGCATGACGACTTCCCCCTCCTTCGACCCGGAAAAACCGCCCGATTTGAGCGCCCCCAAGTATAAGGACGTATATTATAACCGGATGTTATCATTCTCCTATGCCCCCGGATCCATATTCAAGTTGGTTACGGCGGCGGCGGCCATAGACTGCCTGCCCAATGCAGGGGGGCGCGTTTTTACGTGCGACGGGCGGCTCCCCTTGCCTGGCGGGCGGATTACCTGTATGAGGGCCCATGGGGAACAAAGCTTGGGTCAGGCGCTGACCAACTCGTGCAATATAGCCTTTGCCACCATGGCCATCGAGATGGGGCCGGACGTTCTGACCCGGTACGCGCGGCAAGCCGGCATCGGCGACGGCGGTATGCGCATAGACGATATCGCCGTGGCCGGCGGTTCCTTCGATCTATCCGACGCCAGCGCGGCTGAGATTGGCTGGGCGAGCGTGGGGCAGCACACAACGCAGGTCAACCCACTGCACTTCATGCAATATGTGGGGTCGATTGCGGCCGGCGGCCGACGGGTCGCGCCCATTGTCATCCGCGGCGTGGGCAGCGGTTTTCTCGATGAACCCAAAGTTGGTTTGGGAAGGGCGGCTGGGGACAGCTTATCCAAAAAGACGGCGGATGCCCTAAAAGCCATGATGCGGGACAACGTAATCAACAGCTACGGCGAAGGGAAACTGGCGGGATACAACCTTTGCGCCAAGACAGGCACCGCCGAGGTAGGCGGCGGGCTTGAGGATCATTCCTGGTTCACCGGGTTTCTGGACAGCGACAAGGCGCCGCTGTGCTTCATCGTGCTGGTGGAAAATGGCGGACGCGGAAGCGGCGCGGCGGCGAGCATCGCCAAAACAGTCCTGGCGCAAGCAGTCAAACTGATGTGAGATGTGAGATGTGAGGCGCATATGTTCTTATACACAAGGAAAGGTCATACCGTATTTTGCCAAGACAGCTTCTAGCACTTTTCGATCATTAATTGCTATATATCTTCCAGAGTCACCAATTCTTGCTGTCCAGCAGCTATCACATGCTGGACAAATTACTATTTCTTTTTCCCCGTCTGAAAACGATATGGATACATCAAGATCGAAACCGCACGATGGATTATCTGCAAAAGATACTCCCGTCAAGTTTTCTTTGATAATTCGCATGTCATCTTCATCAGTTACCACAACATCGATTTTTATATCATCGTAATAGTATTTTATTGAAACCATTGTAGCAAAAGATGTATCCATATAATTGAATGCTCGCAGAATTATTATCCCAATTGCGATTAAACTTATCACGGCACCCACTACTAATAATTTGGTTTTCATAAGCAACCCTTCCTTTGTCAGCAGCTTTGCAACACTAGGTTGTCAATGGATCGAACCCCCATGGATCGCATGGATCGATGGATCGAACCCCCGTGTCAGACTATGACGGGATATGAAACCTGAATCTGTTGGATTTTTTGTTGGAGTGAAACTGGAGAAACGCAATGCAACTTGGAATAATCGAATTTATACACACCCATCCGGATTGGGAAACGTTGCTTGCCAACGCTCCCTACTTTGTGAAAACGAAGCGGGATGGCATTTTTGTATTGCTGAAGTACGATCAGATCCGTTCTGATCTAACCCTTCCTCTCGTTCGAGAGTGCAGGGGCATAATACTTGACGAATCGGGCGGATACCGTCCGGCTTGCGTTCCTTTTTACAAATTTGGGAACTTCGGCGAGAGCTATGTACCTGATATAGACTGGGCTTCGGCGCGTATCCAGGAGAAGCTGGACGGTTCGTTGATCAAGCTGTGGCATTATAGCGGGCAGTGGCATGTATCGAGCAATGGCGAGATCGACGCGCGCAACGCCCACATCCACAGTGCGTTGCTGGCAGGACAGGGGGATGTCGATCTTTATACGTTGTTCATGGATGCTTGGGTAAAAACGGGTATCCGGCTTGAAGGCTTGGATAAGAGCTACACCTATATGTTTGAGCTGACCTCACCGCATAACCGTGTTGTCGTAAGGTATAGCGATACAACGATCCGGCACATTGGAACGCGCGAAATGCGCACGCTCCGTGAATGCGAAGTCGATATTGGTATCTCCAAGCCTAATGAGTTTATCTTTGATACGCTTGAGGCATGCATAGAAAGCGCAAAAAAACTCGGATGTGACGACGAAGGCTTTGTGGTCGTCGACAAAGACTACAATCGCGTCAAAGTCAAGTCTCCGCTCTATGTAGCTCTGAATCATGTCTCGCAGGGAGTTACGACACACGGTAATATCATAGATATCATTAAAAAGAACGAGCAGGATGAGTTCTTGACATATTTTCCGGAATTCCGGGATGTTTTCAATGGTGTCCTAGCCGGTATCGCGTCGTTTTCAAACAGGCAATCAGAAGTTTTATCAATGATTGCATCCATTGCGTTCGATTCCAGAAAAGAGTTGGCCGAAGTTGTCAAGAAAACACAATGCCCTGCATGCATTTTCGCATTAATTGATGGCAAGGTGTCAAGTCCGCGAGATTGGCTACTTTCGCGACCAACGGACAGAGTAATTGAATATATTGGAATTATGAGTTAATGCCCAACCGGTCTTGTCCCATAGTTCTTAATGGGCTTGCGTTCTTCTGCTTCTGTTTGCGGTCAGGTAATGAAATCATTACCTGACCTTATTATACGTCAACGAGAGGGAAATAACAAGGAGGCTTTTTCGCGGCTTTTTCGCGGATGGCTTTTTCGCGGATTGTTATTGACATAGTTATTGCAATAGATTTTTGTAGAATTTCACGGAGTGGTTTCTGCGTGGGTTCTGGATTCTGCGACTGCGCGCAGAATGACGGGGGAGGGGGGACGGGGGACGGGGACGTTTTTCGTCGGTAAAATTTTTTTTATTTTCCTATTGCATAAAATTTCATCATATGGTATAATATTTCACATTATCAGAGGAGGATATGACTATGAAACAAATCAAGAAGGTCGCGCTGGCTTATTCGGGGGGGTTGGACACCTCCATTATCATTCCGTGGCTCAAGGAGAACTATGGCTGCCAAGTCGTCGCGGTGGCCGCCGATGTGGGGCAGGGCGACGAGCTGTCCGGCTTGGACGAAAAAGCCAAAAAGACAGGCGCACTGGGTTGCTTCATCGAAGATCTCAGGCGGGAGTTTGTGGAGGAGTTCATCTTCCCCACGTTGCAAGCCGGCGCCGTTTACGAGGGGCAGTACCTGCTGGGGACTTCGTTTGCCCGCCCGGTCATCGCCCGCCGGGTCGTGGAAGTGGCGTTGCGGGAGGGTTGCGACGCTATCGCCCACGGCTGTACCGGCAAGGGGAACGACCAGGTGCGCTTTGAGTTGGCCATCAAGACTTTCGCGCCCCGGATGACAATCATCGCCCCCTGGCGCGAGTGGGATTTGCGCTCGCGGGAGGACGAGATCGACTATGCGGAGGCGCGGGGCATCCCGTTATCCATCACCCGGGAGACCAACTATTCCAAGGATAAAAACCTTTGGCACCTGTCCCATGAGGGGCTGGATCTGGAGGACCCGGCCAACGAGCCGATGTATGGCAAGATCTTGGAGCTGGGCGTCACGCCGGAGGCGGCGCCGGACAAGCCTACCTATGTGAGCATCGGCTTTGCGGAGGGGACGCCGGTCTCGCTGGACGGGCAAGGGATGGACGGCGTGACCCTCATCGGGGAACTCAACCGGCTGGGCGGGGCCAACGGCATCGGCATCGTCGATCTGGTGGAGAATCGGCTGGTGGGCATGAAATCCCGGGGCGTATACGAGACGCCGGGCGGCGCCATCCTGTACCGCGCCCACAGCCTGCTGGAGAGCCTGACGCTGGACAAAGAAACGGCACACTGTAAGGAACAGCTTGCCGTGCGGTTCGCCGAACTGGTATACAACGGCCAGTGGTTCACGCCCTTGCGCCGCGCGCTGTCCGCCTTTGTAAGGGAAACCCAGCGTTATGTCACCGGGCAGGTCAAGCTGAAGCTCTACAAGGGCAACATCACCCCCGCCGGGATCACGTCGCCCCATTCTTTGTACGATACCGCGCTGGCTTCCTTCGGCGAGAGCGACTACAACCAAAAGGACGCCGAGGGGTTCATCAACCTTTTCGGCCTACCGAGCCAAATGGAGGCCCTGCTCAGGCAAACACCTCGGCAAGGCTGACCGAGCAGCCGTCCAGCACGCTTACTAGGATCTGTCATATAATGCTATCACGCGATGTCCCTGTTTGTCAAGAAAGGGGTCCCTCTATGAAACTCTGGGCCGGGCGCTTTGCCAAAAACGTCGACGAGACGGTCAACGACTTTAACGCCTCCATCGCCTTTGACGCCCGGTTGTACCGGGAGGATATCGAGGGCAGCATGGCCCACGCCGCCATGCTGGGGGCGCAGGGCATCATCGCCCCGGAGGATGCCGACGCCATATTGACTGGGCTGGTCAAGTTGCTGGGGGACATTGAGGGGGGCGAGGTTTCGTTTTCCGCCGATGCGGAGGATATCCACATGAACATCGAAACCTTGCTGACAGAACGGATTGGCGACGCCGGGAAGCGGTTGCACACCGCCAGGTCCCGCAACGATCAGGTGGCGGTGGATATGCGGCTGTATGTGAAAAGGCAAATCGCGACGCTGCGCGACTTGGTTCTTGCGCTGTTGACCGTGCTGGTCAACAAGGCCGAAGAACACATCGATGCCGTCATGCCTGGGTATACCCATGGGCAGCGCGCGCAGCCGGTCACCATGGGCCACTATCTGATGGCCTACGCCGAAATGCTGGTTCGTGACGTCACCCGCCTGGAGGATTGTGGGAAACGGATGGATCTCTGCCCCTTGGGCGCCGGCGCGCTGGCCGGAACCACCCATTCCATCGACAGGGATCAAACGGCTTCCGCCCTAGGTTTCTCTGGTATCGCGCCCAATAGCCTGGATGCGGTCAGCGACCGGGATTATTGCCTAGAGTTGCTCGGCGCCCTGTCCATCCTGATGATGCATTTGTCCCGCTTGTCGGAGGAAATCATCGCGTGGTGTTCTTGGGAATTCGGCTTCGCCGAGCTGGACGACGCCTACGCCACCGGATCCTCCATCATGCCACAGAAAAAAAACCCCGATGTGGCCGAACTTGTCCGTGGCAAGACCGGGCGGGTGTACGGCGCGCTCATGGGCTTGCTGACCGTCATGAAGGGGTTGCCGCTGGCCTACAACAAGGATATGCAGGAGGATAAGGAGCAGGTTTTCGACGCCATGGACACGGTGGGTCGGTGCCTGGCTGTGTTTACGCCGCTGGTGGGGACGCTGGCCTTCCGCACGGATCGCATGAGGCAAGCCGCCGCCGCCGGTTTCATCAACGCCACCGACTGCGCCGACTATCTGGTCAAAAAGGGGTTGCCCTTCCGGGAGGCCTAGGGCGTGACCGGGCGGCTGGTGCGATTGTGCATCGATCGGGGGAAAACCCTGGAGACGTTGGAACTGCAAGTATATCAGTCCGTGTCCCCGCTGTTTGGGGAGGATGTATACGACGCCATCGCGCTGGAGA
>WRCJ01000019.1 GCA_009784085.1 Oscillospiraceae bacterium
GCCCCCGTCCGAAACGACGCCCCCCAGGACGACGCCGTATGTCACGTCACCGCCCACATCGTCACAGCCCAACCAGCCGCCGGGGGGAGGCGGCAATCTCCCGAAAACAGGGGATGAAAGCAACCTCACGTTTTGGATCGGGCTTGCCGGGCTTTCCGCCGTCGTTCTCATTTGCGTAACCCTGTCCCGGTTTGGGAAACGAAAGGGGCGTATGAAGAAATGAGCCGAGTTTACTCTGCCAGCTTACGATAGCTTGGAAGCGGCGTGATCGAAAGGATGACGCGATATGACCATAAAAGGAAAGATTATTAGCCTAATCGCCTTGTTCATAGTTTCCATTGTGGGTATCCAACCCGCAGCCATCGGTATCCAGCCTAGGGCGGGATTGCTTGGGGCCACCGCGTACCCCAACAGCATCTCGGGCTTCTTATGGGTAGATGGCGACGGGTCTTTGCCCACGGACTGGAACGGGTTATACGATGGCGACGAGATGCCGCTGGCGGGGTACACGGTTTCCCTCTACGGCGAACATGGCTTGCTCACGCCGGTCGCCCAGGCCCAAACCGACGCGGACGGCCTCTATAGGTTTCTTAATCTGGAACCCGGCAGTTACATTGTCGGGCTTGCCCCGGGGGTCGTGGATGGCGTCAAATACCTGCCGCCCAAATTTATCACCGACGAGAGCGCGTTCGCTGTCGCCTGGGATTCCGAACCCTTTATGGCATATTCTAAAGCGATTGACATGGTAGAGGGCGCCGCCGTGGAAAACATCAACGCGGGTATGCGCCTGGACATGTACGTACCGGGGGGCGAGGGCGAAGTCGGTCCCTTCCGATCGCCGGGGGATCCCCACGGATACCCGATAACCTCACTCGCCGTAAGCGAGGCAGGCAAGGTCTACGCGCCCCATGATCCTTTGGCGCTCACGCTGAGCATAACGCCGGACGGCGCGACCATCATGACGGTCGTGGGCGTCACGTGGTTCCGTGAAAGCGTGGAAAACCCGGACAACACAGAGGATTCTTTCCACATCGGGTACAATCACGCGGCCGCTGGGGACAAAGGCGCGCTACCCCTCGCCGGTTCTTACGGCCCGCATGATATCTATGCCATGGATATAGATAAAAACGGACGCTACTGGGTACAGACACAATATACCGACGGGTCAGGCCCGGACACCTATCGCGTGGCGTATATCGATGTTGACAATATCTATACGCAGGTGGAGGCGTATGTCCGGGACCAGGACGACGACGGCACGGTAGGGAAGCCGTATACAAAGTTCGACGGGCTGTACGGCATCCCCTTCGATCTTGACGGCAACGCAGTCTTGGCGTCGCCGCGCCACGGCCATGACACGCTGGCTTATTCCCGCAACGCGGCAAGGCCGGCGCCCGCCTGGGACATGGCCGTGCCGGGCCGCCCGTTCGCGGACACGGCCGCGGGTTCGCTTTCCTCGGTGATAACCCTGGACGACCAGGTCGATGAGAAGGCCGACGGCGGCAGTACCGCCACGGAAAAGTATTACACGGTAAAATACAAGAGGGCGCTGGTTATCGAATCGACCATCGACCTGTCCAAAGCCAGCACGGCGCTCACGGGCGTAGGGGTTTCGGCGGCCACCGCGTGGAGCGCGTACGGCACGAATTATCCCTTGGCGGCGACGACATCAGCCGTCACCGGCGTTTTGACCTTTAGCGCGGCCGCGAGCGGCAAGGCTTATAAAATTATCCAGAGCGTCAGCCACCCAAGCGCGGCCCACGCGCTCAAGCTGGGGGATCCCAAGTTCGGGACTACGTATGTCCTCAACATTATCATAAGCGGCACGGTGACCGATCTGACGCTGATCATCGGCAATATTCACCTGCTTGGCTATATCTCCATATCCAATACATCCAAAGTGACGTTGTTGCTGGACGGCGAGAGCTATGTCAGGGGCCGCATCGCGGTGCCGAGCGGCGGCGAGCTCACCATCGACAGCTATAACGGGAACCATAGCGCCGATTGCCTGAGGATCCCGCAGGAGATCAACGCCGCTTTTTCCGGCTACAGCACCGCCAACACCGCCGCGCGCATCGGGGGCAACGGTAGCGCATCGGCAAACCCCGGCGACGCCGGCAAGATCAACATCAACGGCGGCAAGATAGACATCACCGCTTATTCGGCCGGCGCGGGCATCGGCGGCGGCGGCTCCACCTCCAACTCATTCTTCGGCGGGCACGGCGGCACGATTACCATCAGCGGCGGCGTGACGACCGTGACGCAGTATGGCAGTGCCAGCGGCGGTAGCGGCGCCGTGGGCATCGGCCCCGGCGGGGCGGGCATCGGCGGCGGCGGCGGCTCCACGAACAACGCGGGCGCGGGCGCGGGCAACCTTACGATCGCCGGCGGCACCGTGGACGTAACGCAGTACACGCGCGCCGCGGGCATCGGCGGCGGCACCTACGGCCCGGCCGGGAACATCACGATCTCCGGCGGAACCGTTGATGTGGAAGTAAAGCGTTTCGATCCCAAGAAGAGCGGTTCCGGGGAAGGCGCGGGCATCGGCAACGCCGGCTGTAGCAACCATGGAACGGGCAATATCATGATCAGCGGCGGCAAGACCAGCGCGGTCGCCCTGTACACGGGGATCGGCAGGGTTCACACGCTGTCCAGCGGCAGTTCCCAGCTTTCTATCACCATCACGGGCGGGGAGGTGTACGCCGAGGGCTCGGAAGGGCCGGGCATCGGCCACTGGTGCGCTTCCTCGGGGAGCTTGATCACGATAACGGGCGGCACCGTGGTCGCGAAGAGCCAGCTGACAGCGGCGATCGGATCCAGGATAGACAGCGATACAAACACCCCACAGCGGCCGAGGCTCGTCCTCGACGCCGGGGCGAAGGTTTGGGCGTATTCCGGCGCCCTGGACAACAATTCAGCCGGAAGGCCAAAACCGGCCATCGACACGCAAAACAATGAAGGCGACGGCTATATCGTCAACGCGGGCTTCAACGCGCCGCCCTCCGCCACGGCGGCTACGACGATGTATGTGTACGCGGACGGGCAGGTAGCCCCGCTGCTCAATACGCTGACATTGCCCGCCGGCTACCGGCATTTCGCTTACAGCACGGGCAACACGGCGCCGCAGACGGACAATATCTATACGGACACCGGGATCGTCGTCCATTCGGAAGACACCACCCATACGGATATATTTTCGGTGAAGACACGGGACGGATACGTCGGGCACAGCGCGAATATCAACTTTGTGAACACCTTCTGGTTGTCTGTCATGATCATGAAGGATATCCACATCCTATACAACGACAACCACTCGGGCGATACCCGCCTCCAGCGCGTCGCCGAGGGTCCCGGCAACCAGTTCACGATATTATCGAATGAGGTAACCGCCTTTACGGGCCCGGCGGGCACCCCAAGGTTCGTCGGCTGGAGCCGGAATAGGGGCGGCCCCGTGGATCCCGATTACGCGTCCGGCAAAAATATCACCCTCACGGAAAGCATCACGCTCTTCGCCCAGTGGGAGGAAGGGCAGCCGGAACCGGAGTTCTCCACGCTGGCGGTATCCAAAACGGTTCGGGGCGATTTCGGCGACAGGATGAAAGAGTTCGCCTTTACGATAGAGTTCTTCGAGGATGCAACCGGCACGCCGCATATCTTCACCGAGCCGTTCGTCTGTGCCTTTCGCGACGGTTACGAAGTGGTCGTCAGCACGCTGATGCCGGCAGGCAACGCCGTGACGTTCAAGCTGAGGCACGGCGAGGGCATTATCCTGAAGGACGTTCCGGAAGATTGCTGGGTGCGCGTGAAAGAGGAAGTTGACCCCGCGCTCTACAACGCCAGCTTTGTGGACAGCGATAACCCCCACGCCACCGAGGAGAAGGGCAGGAACACGGGCCTTCCCCGGAAAATGTCGGAAGGCCGGGAGTTCCGCTTCATCAACGAGAGATTCATTATCGTACCTACGGGTGTAGATGTCGGCAATATCGGCGCGATACTCCTGCTGCCCGCGGTGGCACTCCTGTCGGTATTGACATTCTATACATCGAAAGTGATCTTTCACCGCCTAAGGGGAGGTATTTAGCCATGAAACGTCGAAACTGGATCAACAAACGCTTGTCAGCCATCATGATCGCGCTACTTTTCTTGTGCGGCTATTCCCCCGCGTTCGTCAGCGGCACGGCGGAGACGGGTTCGAGGTTGGGCCTCTCCCGGGCGATAGGGTCTGCGTTCGGAGGCTACACGGTAACCGACGTGCTCCCATCGGGGGCCCAATCAATCAATAATCAAACCAACAAAGTATATGAGGTGACCGGCGGCAACGGCGAAATCAAGGTGACCGGCAATAGCCAAGTCGTTTTGATACTCAACGGCACAACCAGGTCGGGCAGTTTTTCTCAATTGCAAGTTGATCATACCGCTAAGGTCACGCTCTACCTTGTAGAAGGCACCGTCAATTCGTTTACCTGCTCGTGGACTGGGATGTTGGGGGCTGGGGGCGTCTATGCGGGCATCTATGTCGCGCCGAGCGCAGCCCTCACCATTGAAGGGCCGGGCACGCTTGCCGCAAAGGGGGGGTCAGGCTGTGCCGGTATCGGCGGGATCAACAACGGCAACACGACTGTCGGGACAGCTTACCGCAGTGGGACGATCACCATCCATAGCGGCGCCGTGACCGCCACGGGCGGCTACGGCGGCGCGGGCATCGGCGGCGGCATCCACGGCGGCACCAACACCATCACAATAAACGGCGGCACCGTGACCGCCATCGCCGGCGCGACCGGCGGCGCGGGCGTCGGCGGCGCGGGCATCGGCGGCGGCGGCACCGTGAACAATAGCAAATTAAATGGGGTGTCCCCGGCCGGAACGATCCATATCACCGGCGGAACCGTCACGGCCACGGCAAGGGAAAGCAGCGCGGGCATCGGCGGCGGGTACAATTCGGCCTGTGGCACCATCAACATCAGCGGTGGGAAGATCACCGCCACGGGCGCCGGCCAGGCCGCCGGTATCGGCAGCGCCTATACGGCTACCGGGACAATCAACATTTCGGGAGGCGTCATGGACGCGACAAGCGGCAATACGACCGTTCCGGGCGTAGGCGGCAGTAGCAACCACACCATCAGCGTTACCGGCGGATCGATACAGTCCAAAAAGTCTGACGGCACGATCCTTATGAACAATGGGAAAAACGGGAGCGGCCAAACCGTATATCTGTTTATACTCAAGCTGACGGATGGGAGTGGCAGCCTCCTTGCCGGCGCGGAAATATCCGTCAATGTGCCGGGAACCCCCGCCCCTTTCACCGCCAGGGCAAATAACGTTGGCGTCGCGTACCTGTGGCTACCAGCCGGGACGTATAGCACCGTGTTGACAAACAGCATGACCGGCGATACCGCCCTCTACGAAATGGTGGTCCCCGCGTCGTCAACTGGGTCCGACACGGTGCAGGTAGTGGGTGGGTACCCAAAATCCGACTTCACCGCAAGCCCGGAGGATAGTAAAGTCTACGCGCCCCTAAGCGTCGCGACGCTCACCCTGGCCATATTGCCGGACGGCGCGACCGACAAGACAGTGTCGGGCGTAACATGGTTCCGTGAAAGCGTGGGGAACCCGGCCAAACCGATCTATACGCAAGACACCTTCGGCGACGGGTACGCCAGCGCGGCCACGGGGAACAAGGGTACGCTGACGCGCACCGGCTCTAGCGGCCAAAGCGATCTCTATGCCATGGCCGTGGACAAAAACGGGCGGTACTGGGTACAGATACGGTATATCGAAGACGGCACAGGCGATATATCGTATCGCGCGAAATATGTGGATGTTGACAATATCTATGCGCAGGCGGAGGTATATGTCCGGGACTGGAATGTCACCGAGGACGCGCAAGCAAAGCCGTACACCGTCCTTGCGTTGCCGGGGGGCGCCCCCTATGGCATCCCGTTCGATCTGGACGGCAGTACCATACTGTCGGCGCCGCGCCTTGGCTACGATACGCTGACGTATACACGCAATCCGGCGTTTCCCGGAACCGCGTGGGGCATGGCCGTGCCGGGCAGTCCTTTCGAGGCGACGGCTGCCAATGCGGGTTCTTCCTCGATCACGTTGCACGGCCAGGTTGACGCGAATGAGGACAAGACGGCAAACAGCGGCGCGGCGAAAAAGTATTACACGGTAAATTATTTTGAGAGAACTATCGAGGCCATCATCGACCTTTCCATGACAACCGTAGGCGACACGAACGCCGGCTACGAGGTAACCGGCACCGCGGGCGCCTATAATCCCAACCCAGGCGGGGCGGTCAGCGTGTACGACCGCAAGCTGACATTTAACGCGAACGCCAACGGCAAAACCTTTCAAATCACGCAAACCGGTATCCGCGCCAATGCATCCGGCCTCAATTCCCCCAAGGAAGGGACTTCCCTCTATAACAATA
Organism: Oscillospiraceae bacterium; assembly: GCA_009784085.1. Lineage (GTDB taxonomy): Bacteria > Bacillota > Clostridia > Oscillospirales > UBA929 > JAIRTA01. Next base: position 6,434 of record WRCJ01000019.1, read on the forward strand.
TTACCGTAAATGCCAATGTGACGGTCAAGCTGATCATCAGCAACATTTACCTGATCGGCTCCATCGTCCTTGAAGACAAAGCCAACGTGACGGTGATGCTGGAGGACGCAAACTATGTCGTAGACTACATCAAGGTTCCCGCCGGTGCGGAAATCACCATCGACAGCCTGAATAAGAGCAATGTGGCCGACCGCCTTACCATCCCAGCGCCGGCGGGTTCAAACAACTCCTACGCGGGCATCGGCGGCGCCGGCGGCGGTGCCGGCAGTGGCGCGGCCACCCACGGCGGCCATGCGGGCACCATCACGATAAACGGCGGCAAGATAGACATAACCTCCAAATCGGCCGGGGCGTGTATCGGCGGCGGCGGCGGGCGCTTAGGGGGAGCCTCAGGTAGCGTTTACGCCGGTTACGGCGGTAATGGCGGCACGGTGAATATCAACGGCGGGGATATATCCGTAACGCAACATGGCAGCGACTACGCTGAGACTCAGACCGCCATGGGCATCGGCGGCGCGGGCATCGGCGGCGGCGGCGGAGACAGCAATCGGGGCGGCGATGGCGGCACGGTGAATATCACCGGCGGGAAGGTGACGGTACGTCAGCGCACCCGCGCCGCGGGGATAGGCGCCGGCACGTTCGGCACGCCAGGGGATATCACGATAAGCGGCGGGGATGTCGACGTGGAAGTGGTGGCTAACGGGGCGGGATCGGGAATCGGCGGCTGCGGGGGTACCAGCCCCAGTGCAACGGGTAACATTACCATCACCGGCGGCACGGTGAGGTCGGTTTCGCCCCACACGGGTATCGGGCTCATCAACAGCTACGGCGACTGCCATATCCTCATCACAGGCGGAACGATATACGCGAAGGGCGGAATGGGGCCGGGCATTGGCTTCACGCTCCTTCGCAATGACATCCAAACGCAAGCCAAACGAGATATCAAGATTACCGGGGGGGATATTACCGCGGAAAGCACCGAATGCGCAGGTGTTGGAAGCGGAAACAACAGTTCCGGCGGGCCGCCCCTCCATCTCGACGCCGCGGCGAATGTGCGGGCGTATTCCTCCGCAGGAACATCTAGTAATACCCCCACACCCGCAATCTATGCACAGAGTATCACGGGAGACGGCTTCTTTGTCAACGCGGGCTTCGTTGACAGAGACGGTACGCCGGCCGCGCCATTCAGTAGGGATACGGAATTATCTGTGTATGAAAATGGGCAACGCGCCCCGCTGCTGAAAACACTGCACCTGCCGGCAAGCTATAGATTTTTCGCCTACAGCTCGGATCAAAGCGCCGAGCGGGTAGATAATATCTACTATGCTCACGCCACGGGCGCCGGATTCATCGTGCGCCATGTCGATTCCCAGGAAGCCATCTACTCGGTGAGGACACGGAACGGGTATAACAAGCATAACGGCAACGCGAATAGCTTATGGTTGCCTGTCTAATTCAACCCGGCCGCCCACATCGTATACAAAGCCAACAATGGTACGGACAACGCCTATATCCAGTCCGCCAACGGCGGCTCCGGGAATCAGTTCACTGTTTTGTCAGATCAGGCAACCGGCTTTACGAAACCCGCTTCGCGCTTCATCGGCTGGAGCGCAAGCGAGAACGGACCCGTAAATCCCGCTTATGAGGCCGGAAAGACCATCGCCGTCAACACCAGCATCACCCTTTACGCCCAGTGGGAGACAGCGGCGTCACCCGCCTCGCTGACGGTTTCCAATAAGGTTGCGGGCGAATACGGCGACAGGAACAAGGCATACGACTTCACGATATACTTCTTCAAGGATGCCGCCGGTAGCGAACTCCTTGACATCGTCGCTTCTTTCCCCACGGTCGACAGCCTCGGAAATCCCGGAGACACGCTGACGCTGAAAAACGGCAGGGTAAACTTCCAGCTGAAGCACGGCCAGGGCATCACGATATTGGATATCCCGGATGGCTGTTGGATAGACATACGGGAGACCGATGTCATGTCCACCGCCTACAAAGTCACCTGTCAAAGCGGCAACGCCCCTGTGGGGATCAGTCATGCGGGCAATATCGCCAAGTTGCAGGCCCTTCAGAAAATATCGGGGGAGCAGGCTTTCCACTTCACGAATGAGCGTCTGTTTATTCCCACCACCGACATCGCGTTGGGCGATACTGAGGCGATGATCCCGCTGATCGCGCAGGCGTTTCTCGCGATGATCGTCCTGACAGCCATCGTCGTGTTCCACTGGCGAAAGAGAAAGAACGCAAAGCGATTTTCCCCTTGACAACCCGCGGGCAGTCGTGTAGAATTGTTTTGTCTTACAGATGATGGTGCGCACAGCAAGCGTTGCGTGAAAAGGGAATCAGGTTGGAATCCTGAACAGTCCTGCTGCCGTATTGACAGAGTGGCGTTTCTCGTTCGGTCGCCAGGCCGGACAGCCATTGGGTCTTGCACAAGGCCTGAGAAGGCGAAACGCCTATGATGAAGTCTAAGTCGGAAAACCTGCCACATCTTAGCGGCTCACGCCGTTGCCGTAGTAATCCACAGAGTATGGATCGTTATGGTTTTGTCGATGCCCTGTCACACAGCCCTGTCACATAGACGGCTATTGTCGGTTGTGTTGTTTCGATGGGGGAATTGCGATAAAATGATAGCCCCGGCCTGTTGATGACAGGCCGGGGCTTTTATAGTGATAAAGGAGATGGAACAAATGAGAAGAAGAAGAATCATCGCATCCCTGTTGGCATCCCTGTTGGCGGCGACCATGATCCTAGCTTTGCCGGCCTGCGGCGCGCAGGCGCCCGGCGCCCCCTCCACCACCGCCTCCCCCGACACCACCGCCACCCCGGCCCCTGCCCCGGCCATCGACGAAGACAGGGAAGGCAACCCCATCGCGCTGCCGGGGCGCATCGACACGGTTGTCTCCATCGGGCCGTCCATCAACGAGATCCTCGTTGGGCTGGGCATGGCGGGTAAAATCGTCGCGGCCGATACCTTCTCCGCTGGCGTGGAAGGGATCGACCCGGCGTTGGCTGTTGTCGACATGATGGCCCTCGACGGGGAACAGCTCGTCAACCTTGCGCCGGATATCATCCTCGTCACCAGCATGACGAAGGTATACGGCGAAGACTACCTGAAAATCGTGTCCGACGCCGGGATATGCGTGGCCTATATCCCGAACAGCGATAGCCTTGGGGGCATCATGGACGACATACGGTTTATCGCGGCGGTGATGGGCGACGCGACAAAGGGCGACGCGATCGCCGGCGGAATGGAGACAGAGATCAACGCCATCCGCGCCATCGGGCAGGCGATCACAGAAAAGAAAACGGTATATTTTGAGATCGGTTCGGGCCCGTTGTACAGCTTCGGGAAAGGTGTTTTCCTCAACGAGATGATCGAATTGGTCGGCGCCGTGAATGTCTTAGCCGCCATGGACAGCTGGGTGCAAGTCTCGGAGGAAGCGGTGGTTGACGCCAACCCCGACGTCATCCTCACCAACGTAAACTACAACTACTTCCCCGCGGACACGGCCGCCGAAGTCGAGGACATCAAGGCCCGGCCCGGCTGGGACGCGCTTGTGGCCGTGCAAAACGGGGACGTGTATTACATTGACACCGACGCCAGTAGCCAACCGACCCACAATGTCATCAAGGCGTTGAAGGAAATGGCCAAAGCCGTCTATCCCGACAAGTATTGAACGGGAAACCTGTCATGAAAACGAAGATTTTCATTACCATATCCGCCGCGCTGGTTATCCTGGTGCTCGGCGTCTCCCTGGGTAGCGTGAACATACCGCCGGGGGACGTCCTGGGCATCATCGGGCATGAGGTGCTGGGGTTGCGCCTGCCTCCGGATATCAAGCCGGCCACCGTTACGATCCTTTGGAACTTGCGCTTGCCGCGCGTGTTGCTCGCGTTTATCGCGGGCGGCGCGCTGTCGGTGAGCGGCGCCGTCATGCAATCGCTACTGCGCAACCCGCTCGCGTCGTCGTACACCATCGGCGTGTCGTCGGGCGCGTCGCTCGGCGCGAGTTTCGTCATCCTGTACGGCGCGGCGATCCCTATCATCGGGGCGTTTGCCTTGCCGTTCATGGGTTTTATCTTCGGGCTGGGCACGATATTGATTGCCATCGCGCTCGCGTCCCGCCTGGACAAAAGCATGGAGAATAACACGATCATCTTGGTCGGCATGGTGTTTTCGCTGTTCGTCAACGCCATCACGACGCTGATGGCCGCGTTGTCCAAAGAACAAATGCAGCGGTTGATCACTTGGCAGATGGGCAGTTTCTCGATGAAAGACTGGCAGGCCGTCTATATCCTCGCCCCTGTCCTGTTGCTGGGGACCGCCTTTATCGCCCACTTTGACAAGGAACTTGACATGATGACGTTTGGAGAGGATCAGGCCAAGACGATGGGCGTCAACCTGAAAAGCGTGAAGTGGACACTGCTGGTTTCCTCGGCCGCCATCACCGGAAGCACGATCGCGTTTGTGGGCGTGATAGGGTTTGTGGACTTGGTCGCGCCGCATATCGTGAGAAAGCTGTTCGGGTCGTCCCACCGGCTTGTGATTCCCATGTCGGCGGTGCTCGGCGGGGCGTTTATGGTGGTTTGCGATCTTGCCGCGCGGACCGTCGTGTCGCCCAGCGAACTGCCGGTGGGCGCGGTGACGGCCCTGATCGGCGCCCCGTTTTTCGCCTACATCTACTTCAGCAGGAGGGCCAGCAGGGGGGTCGGCAGGAGGGCGAAAAAACGATGAACGACAGGATGAACGATTGTTTGTTGACGCTGGACAGCTTGTCCGCCGGATACAATGGCGCCGACGTGATCCATGATATCTCGTTTCGCGTAAGCGCGGGCGAAAACCTGTCCATCATCGGCCCGAACGGATGCGGGAAGACGACGCTCTTGCATGCCATCGCCCATATCCTGCCATTTACGGGCGAGATGGCACTCGGCGGAAAATCGACGCGCAAAATGAAGCACAGGGAGATTGCCGGCAAAATCGCTGTGCTTTGCCAAATATCCGGGATTTACTTTTCCTATTCCGTGTTCGACACGGTCATGATGGGGCGGTACCTGCATATCAGGGACAAGTTTTTGGGGGTGCCGTCCAGGGAGGACAAAGCCTATGTGACACACTGCCTCGAAGTGGTAGACTTGTTGGCGGAGAAGGACAGGGAGATCACCAAGCTATCCGGCGGGCAGCTCCAACGGGTTTTCTTGGCGCGGACGCTCGCGCAGGAGCCGGAGATCATCCTGCTGGACGAGCCAACCAACCATCTCGACTTGAAGTATCAAATCGAATTGGTGGAATACTTGAAGGAATGGGCGGCCGAGGGCAACCGCGCCGTTATCGGCGTGTTGCATGATATAAACCTCGCGTTGCGCCTGAGCGGCCGGCTCTTGGTGATGAAGGACGGGCGCGTGCAGGCCCACGGGAAGACGGACGAAATCGTGACGGGCGGGCTTCTGGAGCGGGCGTATGAGGTGGACGTGGCGCGGTATATGCGGGAGTCCCTGAAGATGTGGGAAGGCGTACGAGATTGATATGACAAGCGCGCCTGCCGATACTATGGCTTCACCAGGCAAGGCTTTATCAGGCTCAGCGCGATCTGGTTTTTCGCCTTGTCCACGGAAGCCACCCAGACGGTCACCACGTCACCGACCTTGACCACTTGCGAGGGATGCTCGATCCGCCGCGTTGCCATGCGGGAGATGTGTACCAGCCCGTCCCGGTGGACGCCGATGTCCACGAAGGCGCCGAAGTCGACGACATTGCGCACCGTGCCGGCTAGCTCCATGCCGGGCGCCAGGTCGCCGATGTCCAATACGTCGGTGCGCAATGTTACCGGGGGCAGGTCTTCACGCGGGTCGCGCCCCGGTTTGAGAAGTTCGGCGATGATGTCCCTGAGCGTCGGCGCGCCCACCGCCAGCGCGGCGCACAGCGTATCGAACGGGTACGCCTCCGCCCGGTCCCGCAGATCGGACAGGCCGGCGGGGGCGGGATTCTTGTATCCCAACAGCCCCAGGAGCTTTTTCGCCGCCGGGTAGCTTTCGGGGTGTACGGCGCTGGCATCCAGCGGGTTGGCGCCGCCGGGTACGCGCAGGAAGCCCGCGCATTGCACGAACGCTTTCGGCCCTAGCTTGCTCACCTTTTTGAGCCGCGCCCGGTCGGGGAACGGGCCGTTGTCCTGCCGGAAGGCCACGATGTTCCGGGCCAGCGCCGGCCCGATGCCGGCCACGCGGGAGAGCAACGCGGGGCTGGCCGTGTTCACGTCCACGCCGACGGCGTTGACGCAGTCCTCCACCACGCTGTCCAGGCGGGCGTCCAGCGCACGGGGTTCCATGTCATGCTGGTACTGCCCCACGCCGATGGCCTTGGGGTCGATCTTGACCAGTTCCGCCAGCGGATCCTGTAGCCGCCGCGCCAGCGATACCGCCCCGCGCAGGGTGACGTCCAGTTCGGGCATTTCCTCGGCGGCCAGCTGCGAAGCCGAATAGACGGACGCGCCGGCCTCGTTGACCACGGTATACCCTGGTTTGCGCGGCAGATCCGCGATGGCGCCGGCCACGAAACGCTCGGTTTCCCGGGAGGCGGTGCCGTTGCCAATGGCGACGGCGGTCACATGGTATTTCCCAATCCAGCCCAGCATCCTGCGCCGTGAATCCTCCACGCGCCCATGTTGCGGCAGGGGGTAGAGCACGCCGGTGTCCAGCACGCGGGACGCCGGGTCTACCACCGCCGCCTTACAGCCGGTGCGGATGCCGGGGTCGATGGCGAGGACGGTATGGCCCCGGGCAGGCGGTTGCATGAGCAGGTGGCGCAGGTTCTCGCCGAACACCTGGATGGCGGAATCAGAAGCCTTTTGGGTGAGATCGGCGCGCGCCCCGCGCTCCAGCGACGGGAACAGCAGGCGGTCGTACCCGTCGCGCACCGCCTCGCGCACCTGCTCCGAGGTCGGGCGGCCGGCCCTCACGTACGCGCGCTCGCAGATGGCGACGGCCTCGGCCTCCGGGCAGGCGACTTTGACTTTCAGGAACCCCTCGGCCTCGCCGCGGTTGATAGCCAGTACGCGGTGGGACGCCATGCGGGCCAGGGGCTGGTCGAAGTCGTAGTAGAGCCGGTAGACCGAATCATCCTCGGTCGTCGCCCGCGAGACCAACCGCCCCCGGAACTGCAACAGCGTGCGCAGTTGCCGGCGCAGGTCGGCGTCGTCGCTGACGCGCTCGGCTATGATATCCCGCGCCCCGGCCAGGGCCTCCTCCCCATCCATGACGCCCTTTTCCGCATCCACAAAAGGCGCGGCCAGCTCCTGCGGCGCGGGCGCGCCCCTATCCTGCGCCAGAAGCAACACAGCCAGTGGTTCCAAGCCCTTTTCTTTCGCCGCGCTAGCCCGCGTGCGCCGGCGGGGGCGGAACGGGCGGTAGATGTCCTCCAACTCGCTCAGCGTGGCGGCGCCGCGCACCGATTGCGCCAGCTCGTCGGTGAGCTGGCCGAGGGATTCCATCGAACCGAGGATCTCCTCGCGTCGCTTGTCCAGCGCGCGCAACGCGGACAATCGTTCGGCCATCTTGCGTAGCAGTTGATCGTCGAGGGACCCGTGCTTCTCTTTGCGGTAACGGGCGATGAAGGGCAACGTATTGCCCTCGTCCAGAAGGGCGGCCAAGTTTTCCGCCTGCCAGGGCGCGACGGAAAACTCGGCCGCTAGTTTTTGCGCTAGTTTTTGTGTGATGGTCATGTGCCAAACGGTTCCCCTTTGTCAGTGTTATCCGCGATATCAGCGTTACTTCCCGATATTGACCGTCGCCAGGGGTGAAAAATCAGCGACGGAAAAGATATATACCGCATTTTGGCTTATCACATAAAAATCGTTTTCAATGAACAGGCCGCGGCTGTTGCCCTGCCACCAGTTCTCCTCACCGATGCTCACGACGGCGCGCTCGAAAAATCCCGCTTCCTCCGCATCATAGCCGTATATCGCGTAACTGCCGTCGACCGGGAAGGCGACCAAGGCGCGCGCGCGGGAGACAAGTATGGCTTTGTGGTTGGAGCTTGCCTCCGTCCATTGAAATGGCAATGCCAACACACTGGCCTCCGTCACATTGTCCGGGTCGGATACGTCGAACATCGACAGCTTGAGGCCCTTGCGGCTCTCGAAGCCTTCCTTGTTGACCGCGGTGTCCTGCCCCAGCCCCAGCAGAAGCCCGTCGTCGTACGGATGCAGGTATTCGGAGAAGCCTGGTATCTTCAACTCGCTACGGATATAGGGGTTTGCCGGATCCGACAAGTCGACGGTAAATAGCGGATCGACCTGCTTATAGGTGACAAAGTATCCAATGTCGCCCGTAAAGCGGACGGAATAGACCCGCTCGTCCTCGGCGAGCCCTTCCAGTGCGCCCACGCGCTTCAAAGCGCCGTCCAGCACGTACAGGGCGTTGGAGGATTGGGAATAGGAGTTGTGGGCGGCCTTGTATTGGGGATGGGAGTTGAAATAAAGCCGTTCGAGCCCCGAGGCATACCGGTAATTCTCTTCGGCGTCACCGTATTCGCGGCACCAGCCTTCGTCCCATTCGAACGATGCGTAGTCGCCGTCCTCGTCCTCGAAATAGTCACCCACCCAGTTGTCCACCGTCGTAACAATGCGAAAATGCCCTTCGTACTCGTCCATGGAGAATTGATTCAGCAAGTTGCCTGGGATCTCGCCGGTGGCGCGAAGCTCTATGTTGCCGCCGTTTGTGCCAAACAAAACAAGATTTGTGCTGTTGCTGGAGGTTTGCGTAACGTGGCGGTACAGCATACCCTCCTTTTCCTTTTGCTTGCTTTCGCCCTTTTCTTCATTGTAGGCATAGAAAACCAGCCCCTCGATCTCCTCATAGGGGCCGTATTTGTTGTCCTCGTTGTATGCTCTCCCAGCCAGCAACAGGTTTTCCCCGCTGGCGTAGATCGTGTCGGTGCTGCCCAACAGCGTCTTCGTGGACAACCGCTCCAGCTTGTCAACAATGCTTATCGCGCTGATCACCGTGTATTGGGAATAGCATTTTTTTGCCTCACTTGGCGCGATGCTGATGTCACAGGCGGGGATAAGCGAATTCTTAATCACGCCAAAGCCACGATACAACTGGGGGACATAGAGTTCGGCGTCGCCCTGCTCGCCCTTGTAGCTGACATAATGGTTTGTGATGGTATACAGGACACCGTCCGCAAGCCGTGAGGTCTGGTAAGCGCCGCTTTGGCCGAAGCTATCGCGCAAGATGGGCGCGGCGCGGTCGGCAATGTTGTAGATGAAGGCGGTGGTTTCGTTGCTGCCGCCCCACCTCCACCAATATCCCCTATAGTATTCCTCGGCGCCCTCTACCGGTTGCGTGAATCTTGAGGTATCGGCGATGATGACAAGCATATCCCCCGCGAGGTACATATCGTAGAAAACCGTGGCGGACGTTGTGACCGACTTGCCGTCCTCGCTTTTCGTCTCTGTAGGCATCGGGGCGGAAACGCGGGAGAGGAACCGGGAGTCTTTCCCCTCCGCTTGGATGATCACAACCTCGCTGGGCGTTTTCATTTTGCCCGTGTTATCGTCGTAGGTGGCGGTGCGCAAAGCGTAGATGTATTTCCCGTCGGTCTTCACCACATCGGCCTCGTCCACGCCCGCCACCTGCAAATTCGTGCCGGAATACAGGCCGCCCATCATATTGCTCGTAAGGGCATAGCCCCCGCCGTCGCCGCGGGTGAACTTGGCGGTAGGCGCGATGGATGAGGCGAGGGATGCGCTAAAAAAATTTGGTGCGTAGTTGTTGTAGAAGCCACCCCCATACCCATAGTTGTAAAAGCCATCCATATAATTGTCATTGGCGATGTCAACATTGCTTGGGGCGGACAACATCTCGTAGACTTCGGAATATGATTCGACCTGAAGCGTCGAGATTTCAACGGTCTTCCTCACCGTAGGGAGTGGTATGAAGTATGGCGACGGCAACTCGCGTGGGTTGATGAGCCCGTTGGACAGAACAACGGACGCAAGCAAGCACAGGCAAGCCGCCAGCGCGGCGACGCGCTTCACGATTTGCCTGCGTTGGACGCGTTTCCCGTGGTTTGCGTGGTTTTCGTAGTTTGTGTGGCTTATGTGGTTTATATGGTTTGTGCGTTTCTCGTGGCTCTCGTGGTTCGCGTGGGAGGCGGCCATGTCGGCAAGGACCCTTTGGCGCACATCCTCATCCGGTACGATCGCCTGAAAGGTTTCACGGTAGTATTTCTTCATAATATCGTTCGTGTTATCGTTCGTGTTATCGTTCGTTTTTTGATCGCTCATTTTTTTATTTCGGGCGCCTCCAACAACTCATTGCCACACCAATGCGGCACCCTATCTCCTTTCTTATTGGTCTCGATTGCCAGATTCTTCCGCAACCTCTCCCGGGCCCGGAAGAGATGGGTTTTCACTGTGGCCTCGGGTAGCCCACACAGCAGTGCGATCTCGGTGACAGAATAGTCCTCGTAATAGAACAGGTGGATGGCGGTGCGGTATTTGGCGGGCAAACTCATCACCGCCTCATACACATCGCTGTGGTCGGGTTCGAAAGCCGACGAAGTATCGCGCGTCACTTCGTCCAGTGGCGTGGTGCGGCGATTCCACGCGGAGAGCGCTAGGTTTGTGGAGCAGTGCAGGGTAACGCTGATCAACCAGGCTTTCCGGTGCTCCTCCACCGAGAACTGCGGGTCGGATTGGATATAGCGCACGAACACCTCCTGCAGCAAATCGTCCGCGTCCGCGCGGCTCTTTGTGCGCGTAAACGCAATGCGGTACACCATGTCTGCATACCGATCAAAGACCTCCGCCGCCGACAGAGGCAGTAGAACGCTCGGTTGGAGCTCCCTTTCTTCCGACATTTCTACCGACATATCTACCGTCCCTTCTATATATAACACAAACCAGGGCGCGGAAAGGTTTCATTTTTTTTATATTTTTTCAAATAATTGCACAGCACAACTCCTGATGCCATGCCGCCGCCAGCCGTTCCACGCGAAAGTTCAATCATCTTGCAATGGCATATGCTCATGGCCATACTCGTGGCCATACTCGTGATTGATATGATATGCTTCTATCTTACTTTCGAATATCGCGTCCTTGATATCATCAACGCATCCGGGTAGGTCTTTCTGTATCTCAGAACCCCAAAGCCTTATTACGGTCCACCCCAACCCCAGTAAAGCCCTTTCGTTTTCACGGTCACGGATCATGTTCTTCTCGATTTTATCAATCCAATACTCGCGGTTGCTTTGTAGCCTTGGCTTCTTTATCTCCCAGTCTTTGCCGTGCCAAAACTCCCCGTCGCAAAAAACGGCGATGCGATATTTTGTGAGGGCTATGTCCGGCGTGCCCGGTAACTTTTTATAGTTTTTCCTGTACCGGATATCGGCGCCCCAAAGGGCCTTGCGGAGGGAAACTTCAATCGAAGTGTTTTTACTCTTAATACGGCTCATAATGTAATGCCGTAATGCATCATCAGTCGGTGGTGATTTCCCCATTTCAAGCCCCCATTTCAAGTTGCCACGCAAAGGCTATCCCTGAATTCATGCGGTCAAACTATTTATATTCCATGGCAAAGGCCGGTTCCATACGACTGACGGCGTCTCTGCTTAATCCATGGGCTTTTGCAAACGTCCGCCAGTTTTCGCCAATTATTTTCTTTACATTTTCAACGGTGCTCTTTGCTTCTTGAAGGTCAATATCATAATACGCAGCCGTCTCAATCGCCAATGCAAAGCTGATAGAATTGTCATCTGTACTGACATTTAAAGAAAGCAAGTCTCCGTATATGTTTGGATTTACGTCATACAGAGGGGACAGTGTCCAACCATATTCCGTCAAAAGAAAACCGTGGTTACGCAAATGGTCATCCGTATTGGAAACAGCCATAGTAAATACGATTCGCTTCCACAGCTCTTTTAGATCTTGTTTCGGAGATGCTCCGTTTGACCGTATGAAAGCCGCGATGTCTAAATAGCTTACGCCCTCTGTGCCGTCGCCGTCTGTTTTGCCGAGCAAAGCCATTGCGGAAGAAAAGTGAATTCTGCGGCTTCTGTTCCTGTCAAATCGCTTGACTAAGAATGTGCCGCCGGTATCGGAGAAAGTCTCCAATTTCGCTTCGGGAACGATTAGTCCGAATTTGGCGGCGAGATCATGCACGACGAGTTCCCATGCGCCGGTATTCCACTCATCGTGCTTTGAGGGGAATTTTGCGATCCAAAGCGACCCATCCGGCGCCTGCACGGACGCTTTCGGTCGGGCGCCGCCTAAAGAAGAACCCGGCGCGAGAAGTTGCCGTAGCCACTTTTCTTCCTCGCCGTTTTCTGCGCTTTCAAATGCCAAGGACGCCGACTCCAAAGTCCGGAGTGTTGTCCAAGGGGGGGCGCATAAATCCTTTTCCGCCGATAAAAATAGGCCGTTTTCTTCTGTGGAATAACGCAATGCGCCTATTCTGGTTTCGTCAAAGACTCCGAGCAGATAATCGCTTTCCGTTAATGCCCGCGGCTTTCGGTTTGCAGCTTTAGCCAAAATTGCTTCCTTGCGCTTCATTAACAGTTTGCCCCAGCGATCAGGGCAGGAGTCTGAAAAGACGCCAAACAAAGGTTTGCCGGGTGCATATTGTCGCCCCTCGAATAAGTGCAAATCGGGATCAAATGTAAAACTTATGCTTGCTGACCGAACCCAGTCTTTGCTATACGCAAATGAAAACAATTCCTTCCCTCGGTTGTTGGTGACATACAACCGCCCCATCAGCACGGGTGCATGGCTGCTCCAATCTGCGTAAACATAGATTGTTTTTTCATCAGTTGCCATCAGTGTCGCCTCTTTTTTTCGGAGCGCGTTTTCTTGTTGGCAAAGCCAAGTCCTGCAATTTCCGGCCCAACACATCATCTTTGGCAATGAGCAGCAAATCTTTGTCCATGCCATTTAATGAGTGCAGTACGGCGGCATAGATTCCAACGGAAACGGAGGGCGAACCTTTTTCAACGGCCCATAATGTCGCCCTGCTTATCCCGGCTCTTTCCGCAACCAATTCCGTTGATATCCGACGACGAAGCCTTGCCATTTTGATTTGTTCGCCCATTGTTCCCAGTATTCCTGCCGTTCTTGGCATAAGGGTAACGGTTTTCTTCCCCAAGGCACTCGCCCCCCTTAACATTTATAATTATAAACAATAGTTATAAATGTGTCAAGTATAATTGACGTTATAATAGATGTAACAATGGATGCCATACCCTATCGGCGCAGTGGAATACTGTCGTGCGATATGCTTGTATTGCACGAGTTTTTATGGTATAATCTGATTGCATCAAACACAAGGAGGTGACCTTCGTGTCCGAATCCATCAATGTGACCCTTCGGCTTGACCGTGAAATAAAAGAGAGTGCCGAAAGGATGTTTAACGACTTCGGTATGAACCTGTCGACTGCTTTTAATATCTTCGTCCGTCAAGCTCTGCGAGAAGGAAAAATCCCTTTTGCTATCTATGATCCCTTTTACAGCCCGAAAAATCAGGCGGAACTAAGACGCAGGATTGCCGCAGTTGAGGCGGGAACAGAAAAATTGACGGCGCATGAGCTTATCGAGGTCGAGGATGAATAAGGTTTGGCTTGAAGAAGCCTGGGAAGAGTATCTGTATTGGCAGACCCAGGACAGGAAAACCTTGAAGCGCATCAATAGCATATTAAAAGATATGGACCGTAGTCCATTTTCCGGCATTGGTAAACCGGAACCGTTAAAGCACGGTCGGCAAGGGTATTGGAGCCGCCGCATCGATGAGAGCAACAGGATCGTCTACAAGGTGGAAAATGACCAGATTGTCATTGTGCAGTGCGGGGCGCATTACGACGAGTAAGGTGTTCCCCCGACCCACGCGAGGACAGCATAAAATATGTCGACACACTCATCGACAGCCAGCCCGGAAGGTCCAGAGGCAAGGGAGGGGACTGAACATGGGACTATTTCAACCACGCGCTCGATTTCGTCAATGAGCGTGTCGGCGCGGATAACATCGTCAGCGTCGTTGTCCATAGGGACGGAAAGACGCCGCACACGCATCTGATTTTTGTGCCGTTCACGCCTGACAAGCGGTTGTCGGCAAAAGAGGTCTTAGACGACAGACGAAAGGACGCGGCTGGCTGCCGCGCCCTAACCGTAATCTTATTGTAGCAAAGAAGGTGGTCTGGCAGGAAAAACTCCATGCGCACATGTCGGCGATCTGGATAGACTTAGAGCGCAAACTGTCAGTCGCCGAAACCAAACGTATACACATTCCCGTGCGGCTGTTCAAGCAGTCTGTAAAGCTTACCCACCAAATGGAGGTTCAGGAGACGTTGGTCGGGATCGAGCCTCTAAACGTCGTGAAAAAGCGCGACGTTGCCCTTGAACTGCTGAAACAGTTTTGCCCCGCAGTCGAGAATTTAGAGACGTAAATCAAGCGGCTGGAAAAATCCTTTGAGGGCTTGAAGCACGAAAACGCCTCTTTGCCGAAATAGGTTAACAAGTCTGAGCGGCGGCACTTTGAAACGTTTTTGTACTATCAGGTCTTGGTGAATGAACTGAAACGGTATCGCAGGATGATGGCCGCGCTACCGTCGGCAATTCAGGAACAGTTGGAGCGCAGTTCGCGGGGCGGGAGAAGGAGGGAAAGATAGCGTTTGCAGATTAACCCAAGTTTCGGAAATAATCATAGTGAACAAGGAATTTTCGAGTTAGCCCATGACGAAACAAGGCAGAACATAGCAAAAGTAGCTTAAAGGTATCGA
>WRCJ01000020.1 GCA_009784085.1 Oscillospiraceae bacterium
GTATCATACAAAAGCTTACCCTCCGGCTTTTCAGCGAAAAGGTAATCTACGCGCGCCAGCACGCGGGTGAGAGCCGATCTTTTTTCTATGGAGCATGCGCTTGTTTTCCCCTCCAGTTCTTCCAGTTCGCGTTCCAAGGCAACGCGATTTTCTTCTGTGGGGGTGCCTTGTACCTCTGTCACTACGGTTCGATAGATAGTCTCCGCGGCACTTGGGCGGGGTGGGAAACTGAGAACCCGCCAAACCTGTATGCATAATAGGGCCAACAACAAAAGGATTGCCTTGCATGAAATACAAGACTTCCATATTTCATGCGAAAAAAGGCGTATCGTTCTGCACCGCACACGAAAGACAGCAAAAAAAGCCGCGCGCCCTCCGTAAGGTTGGCTTTTCCTAAATCGTCGCAGAGAGGAAGCATAGACAACAACGCCAACAAAAAGCACCGTTGCCAATGCCAGGGGGAGCAAATTGACCGGGGTATCCAATAGGTTGATGTTCACATAATTGACAAGCAGGGCGGATGGTTGCAGAAAATAGAAGAGGTTAAGATATTTCAGTATGTTGACAAGCGAATAGGCAGGGATCAAGAGGTAGAGGACAACGCTGACAGCCAGCAAACCAGACAACTTGATATAAACGCCTACGGCGCTTCGGGAAATAACACAGATAAAGAGGATGAGCGCAACGAATAGCGAATATACCAAAAGCCGTACAAGAAACACCAGCAGAATATATTGCCAGACGGCAATGGGAAGCGATGCCGATAAGTATACCGACTGTAACGATCGGGTCACATCGCCCAAACCGTAGTATCCGGCTGCCAGCCATAGATGCGACGCGCTCATGCACAAATGCAACAACAAGGTGAAACACAACGCACAGGCATATTTAGTCCTGAGCAACGGGTTGCGCCCGCGGCGCGTTGATTTGAGCAGCGGCAGGATTTGGCATTCCTTCTCGCGTGTCACCAGCATAAGGCAGATAAACAGGATGCTCAAAACCATCAAGATATCCGTACCGGGGAATTCTGTCGCCATCTGTACCCCTGTCCGTATATCCCATGTAACATTAATGCCGGACAGCCTGCCGTAATCGCTTTTCGTCTTGCGGATGTTGTTCTCGGTAAAGGCATCGGATCCCGCGAATATAGAATTCGACAGGCTGTCAGCTTTTAGGAATACACTCTCCAAATACCCCTCATATCCATTCGCTTCCTCAAACTCCTGGCTCACCGCCCTCAAAAGAAAGCTTTCAGAAACGAAGCTCTCCGCATATAGCGTGAACCCCTCGCCGGTCGGCGCATCGGCTGGCGCATCGGCTGACGCATCGGTCGGCGCATCGGTCGGCGCATTGTCCATGTCTGTGGTTTCAAACATATACGCGCGTAAGGTTTCTTGCCGCTGATGCAAGAAGGGCAGGCGATCGATGGCGTCCATGGATTGGAGATCCTTCAGAAGCCCCCGGTATGCGTCCACAGAAAACATCTGGTTCCCCAAATTATCATGAAACCGATTTTGCTCAGATAGGTAGCTCAAGGCAAGATTGGCAAAAATGAAGAAGACAAACAATAAAAAGACACTTCTCTTCGCGATGACCCGAAGAAACTCCACGCTAAAAAGGCTCATGGGAATCTCCCAACAACATAAGGTAAATCTCTTCTAAATTCGGCATGACGCGCCGCGCCGCCGCCCCTTCTGGCGGCGTGGTGGTCAAGAGGCGCAGGTGTACGCCGTCCAGCTCTTTCGCCAAATAGCTTACCTTATATCTGTCTACAAGCGTGTCCACTTTTCCTTCGTCTACGGTGAGTTCATACACACAACAACCCATGTCCGCTTTGAGTGCCAACAATTCGCCTGATTGAATCAATTCGCCCTCGCGCAAAAAAAGAATTTCCTTGGCAATCAACTCAATGTCGGAAACCACATGGGTCGCGACAATGACAATGCGTTGGAAACTGATTTGTGAAATGATGTTTCGGATCCGAATGCGCTCCTGTGGATCCAACCCTGCGGTCGGCTCGTCCAATATGATGATATCTGGTTCCCCAAGAAGGGCCTGGGCAATTAATACGCGCTGTTTCATGCCGCCGGAGAAAGCACCCAAGCTCTTGCGCTCTTGGCCTTCCAGATTGATAAGGCTAAAGAGCTTATCAATCTGGAAAGTAGCCTGGCTTTTGCTCAACCCCTTGAGCGCGGCCATATAAAACAAGAAACGCTCCGCAGTGATGTGATCATACAGCTTCTGTTGCTGCGGCATATAGCCAATACGCTTGCGATATTCGATGCCCAAGCCACGTATTTCCCGACCATCCAGCAAGATTTCCCCGGTATCCGCCGTCAGGTTGTCGGTGAGGATGCTCATCAGGGTTGTCTTTCCCGCGCCATTTGGCCCTAGCAATGCGTTGACGCCTTCGGCCAGCGTGATGGAAAACTCCTTGAGCGCGCGCGTCTTGCCGTAGCTCTTGCAGACATTGACAAACTCCAGCCGCATGATGTGCCCACCCTTCTGTCAATGTTACGCCTTCCCATGATCGTATTGCCGGTTGATTTCTTCGATCAGATCGTCGATACCGACACGCTTCAATTCTTGGCGAAGAGACGCCAACGTATCCTCATAGTGTTCATCATGCCCAGTGAGTGGGCCTCTGTATACCCTTACCGGCAAGGCGTTGTCCAAATTGGTTGTATCGCTTTCTTCGGCCGTCGTGTAATCCCATACAGCGTTGTTGACAGCCGAAACGGTTTCTTCCCAGCCCCTGTCGTCAAAATGGAACCCCGCCAGCGGGGAAAGCGCGGCGACAGACATATAATCCGCGTAGGCAGTATCCCGAAGATCGCTTTTCTCATCAGACATGGGGGATGAAAAGAAAGTAAGCCCCGAGAACGTGCGCAGGAATATGGCGCCGGGGCTGCCCGTACTTGTATGGACAACACCGTCTATGCGTTGGTAATCTGTGCCTTCTACGCCATGCGCCAGTATATCCGCCAGCTCTCGGTCGGTGTATAACATTGTCAAAAGCGTGGCCGCCTCGTCAAAATGCTGGGTCGTCCGACTCACGCCCGTAACAATTCTGGCAGTTTCCACTTGTAATTCGCCAAATTGCCAGTATACCGCGTCTTGCTCTTGCCGTTCGATTAAGCTAATTGGATCGGCGCCCAACACCGATATGGACGATTCCCCATACTCTGCCTGTTTGTCCGGGTTTATATAACCTGTTTCCACAAAACGCCGCGCTGTCTTGAGGTATGCCAAAAACGCCTCATCCTCGAAAAGATTAAAGGCGCCCCGCTCCGGATGGCGCGGATCCATGGCCACCGACATGTTTACATAATCATAGCCCAGAAACCCCATAATGTTCTTACTCATGGCGGGCAGCTCTATGGGGTATTTCTCGTTTGTTAGGGGGATTGAAGCGAGAATGGGCGCAAGGGCCTCCAGCTCATTTACATTCCCTGGCGGGGACAATTGGTGGCGCGCCAAGAAGGCGGAATCGATTCGTATTGTGGGAAAACTTCCCAAAGCTGAAAGGATGTCGATCCCATAAATCTCGCCGTTGATAGCGCACGCATCCCAAAAATGCTCGCTAAACTGCTCATATAGTGGCAAACCATGTTCAGATCGGAGGTATGCCCCCAAAGGAAGAAGAAAATCGTTCTGCCATGCGGACAAATAGCTGTCATTCACACCATTTGGCAAGCCACCACTGAACCCAACGCCAGTAAAAATGAGATCCGCCTGCTTGCCGCTCTCGATGTAGCTGCGGATTTCCTCGGTATAGTTACTCTCAGACGTCGCGCCAGGTATGGGCACAATAGATAGGACAAAGTTCGCGCCTTTTTCCATCAACTTGACGTTGAAAGCGTCTAGCCGCGCGGGCGTAACGCCCCATAAGGCGATCTCATCCACCAGCCATGTCAATTGCGTGATCCCATCGAATTGCGTGGCAGGCGCATCAGAGGAAGCAGGAGGATCCGTAGAAAGCTCCTGGGAATCGTCAAACGTGGTTTCCGCTGATGGGGTGCGGCCTGGGAACAGCCCTTGGTCTGAGGTTTCACAAGCTGTGGGGAACAGGCATAATGCAAGGATAGCCAATATGACGGCGCCGCGCCTAATTGTATACATCATCAATACCTCCGTGCAAAAGAATGAAGCTTGTCCATGTTTCCCGCCCAAAAGTCCTCGGAAGTGATCCAAAGATAATTTGCCTGGCCGTCAATGATCATCTTATCCGGCGCGATTGGGTAGAGGATATAAATATCATCGCGGCCCAGCTGATTATCTCCGAGGGCCGTATAATCACGCATCCAGGGAATAGAAATGGTCTCCCCAGTACGGGCGTTGAGCGCGAATTGAGGCCCGGTAACCTCTTCGTCGCCCATCTGATAGTAAGGCATAAACACCTCTTCGAAACAAGCCATGTACTGGCAACCCCGATAATCTAACAACAAGGTTTGTACCCGTTGCCCGCTTGCAAGGTCGTAACCAATAATATCAGCTTTTAGCTCCTGGCCGGACTGGAAGTGCTGCACAAGATAAACCCGGTCCTGTGTATACGTCATCCCCGTTGGGGAGCTATTGTCTTTGGCGCGGATGTCGGTGAGTTCGTCACACAAAGGGCGTTCGGTTTTTTCTTTCACGTCGGCGACAAAAATCGTGTCCCTTGTCTTCCCGATATCGGACGCGAGTGCGGCTTTCCCCTCTTCTGTGTACATCTCCATAGTAAACCCATTAAAAGTGCCACGCTCTGTGAGGTAGAGGTAGCGATAGTAAATCTGGCCATCCGCGTATGCAAATCCATGCAGGTAGTTCCCATAGTCTGTCTTCTCGGGCAAACGCCAAATTTCGCCGCTCCCAATGTCCACAAACGCAACATACCATCGAGCCTTGTCTAAATTTTTGCTTCCTATTTCCAAATCCTCCAACGCCCGATCATAGGCGCGCATGCTGAGGACGACGCCGCCGTTGGTCACAATAAAACTCTCGCAGTAGCTCGTACGATCGAAAACAGCCAACGTACGTATTTGGCTCCCATCCAGCGAAGCTTCCCGCAATGACACGGAATTATACATCGCTTCATAACTATACTCATCTTGCGTATAGTAGATTTTCCGATTGTATATCGTGACGATGCCTGCATCATGAGCCAGTACGAAAGCAAAACAAGAATCATCGCTATGCTCGCATTCCGGTTTGGCGCACATCGCGACCTCGGACGAGCTTTCTATGTCACACATCCGCTTAAAGCCCCCCGTATCCCTGCGAATGATGCCATACGGGCAAAAACTATCAAAACCATTTCCATACGATATTTCCGTAGGCCATGTTTCATTCGAAGCGGTTGTACGCCATATTATAAGGCCAATCAGAAGAAGGACGATACAAAAAGACGCGATAAACAGCTTTTTTTTCACAGAAACCCCTCGCGATGCAACAAGATAGTAGTATTATATCATACATTGTCTGATATGTCAAACGAACGACAAAAAAACCAAACCGTAAAACCACCGGAAAACCGATAAAAAATACAGTGGCACCCCCCTTGACAATTCATATCATACAGTATATACTGTTAGCATGGTAAATTATTAAGACCATGTATAATGATTAGCCATGCATAGTGAGTAGGCCATGCAGATATCGGCCAGACCGTGTAACGGTGGGGAAGGAGGAGGCAAATGGACTGTTTGCGCTTTGCTGACAAAGCAACGAGGGAGTTCAATGAGATCATGGCAAGCAATCAAAAAGACATGCTGGAAAGCATCAACCGCGCAAACAAGGGCGAACTGTTTGTCCTGCATTTCCTGGCGGCTCACGAGGCGCATGTGATCCCTTCCGCGTTGAGCGCGGCCATGCACGCTTCCACAGGGAGAATCTCCGCGTTGCTTGGCGTTTTGGAAAAAAAGGGGCAGATTACGCGCGAAATCGACAAAAGCAACCGCCGGAGCATCCTCGTGACCATTACCAAGTCCGGGCGGGAACGGGCAGAAACAGAGATGAAAAGCATAAAAGAAAGCCTTTCCCGCGTGTTTATGGAGATGGGCGAAGAGGAAACGGCGCTCTTTTTACGCATGATCAGGCGGTTTTTCGAGTTGTCGCAAAAGCATATGCATGCATGCGCCCATAGGGAAATAGAGAAGCAAGGGGGAGGTTCATAGATGATCAAGGTTTTTAAGTATCTCACGCCGAAGGAATGGCTGATGTCGGGCATCAGCCTTGTCTTCGTTGTCTTGCAGGTCTGGCTCGACTTGCTCATGCCCGAATACATGGAGGAGATTACCAAAATTCTGATCAAATCCGAAGGCAGCGCCATGGGCGAAATATGGCAGAACGGCGGGTTTATGCTTCTCTGCGCGTTCGGTAGCCTGGCCGCCGCGATTGCTGCCGGGTATTTCGCGGCGAAAGTCGGATCGTCGTTTTCGCAGAGGTTGCGCAGCTTGCTCTTTAACAAAGTGGAATCCTTTTCGATGGAAGAAATCAACCGGTTCTCCACGTCGAGCCTGATCACGCGCTCAACAAACGACATTACGCAGGTCCAAATCCTGGTCATTATGGCCCTGCAATTGGTCGTCAAGGCGCCGATTACGGCGGTTTGGGCCGTGACCAAGATTGCGGGCAAGGGCTTTGAATGGAGCATGGTGACAGGCGGGGCTGTCCTCATCTTGATGATCCTGGTCACGATCCTGATGATATTCGTGATGCCGAAGTTCAAAAGGATGCAGTTCCTCACCGACGATATCACGCGCGTCACAAGGGAAAACCTTACGGGGCTCCGCGTTGTGCGCGCCTACAACGCCGAGGGTTACCAGGGGGAAAAGTTCGAGGCGGCCAACGAGAATTTGACGGGCACGCAGTTGTATACCAACCGCGCCATGGCGATCATGATGCCGTTTATGACGGTCATCATGGGCGGGTTGCCGCTTGCGATTTACTGGATAGGCGCGTATCTGATCGACGCGGCGGGCGTAATGGACAAAATGGTAATTTTTTCCAATATGGTCGTGTTTTCGAGCTATGCCATGCAAGTCATTATGTCGTTTATGATGCTTGTCATGATCTTCATCATGTTCCCCCGCGCCAGCGTTTCGGCCAAACGCATCAACGAGGTGCTGGACACGGAACCATGCATTATCGACGGCGCGGTGCGGGAAGGCCTGCCCGGGCAGGAGGGCGAGGTTGAGTTCAGGAATGTCAGTTTCAGATACCCGGACGCGGCGGAAGCGGTCCTTGAGAATATCAGCTTCAAAGCCAACAAGGGTGAAACAGTCGCCTTTATCGGATCCACGGGGAGCGGGAAGTCGACGCTTATCAATCTCGTCCCCCGCTTCTTCGACGCGACAGGGGGCGAGGTGCTCGTAGACGGCGTAAATGTAAAAGAATACCACATAGAAACGCTGATGGATAAGATCGGCTATGTGCCGCAAAAGGCCGTGCTGTTCAAGGGGACGGTGAACTCGAACGTCGGCTACGGCGCAGTTGGCGCGGATTGTTTTGCCGAGGATTGTTTTGCCGAGGAGGAAGTAAAGTGGGCCGTCAACATCGCGCAGGGATCGGACTTCGTCGAAGAAATGGAGAACCAATACGACGCCCCCATCGCGCAGGGCGGCGCCAATATTTCGGGCGGGCAAAAACAACGCCTGGCCATCGCCCGCGCTGTCTGCCGAAAACCGGAGATCTATATTTTCGACGATTCCTTTTCGGCCCTGGACTATAAGACGGACAGCACCTTGCGCAAAGCGTTAAAAAACAGCACGCCCGACATAACCCGCCTCATCGTCGCGCAGCGAATCGGCACGATCATGGACGCGGATCAGATCATCGTGCTCGACGAAGGCAAAATTGTCGGCTGCGGGACGCATAAGGCCCTGCTCCGCGATTGCGCCGTGTATAAGGAAATTGCCATGTCACAGTTTGGGGAGGAGGAGTTGATATCATGAGCGAACACAACCGGAGGACGCCGCACAGGGGACCCATGGGCGGCATGAGGGGCGGCCAGGGCATGGGCCAATCCATTGAAAAGGCAAAGGACTTCAAAGGGACATGGGGAAAGCTGATACGCTATTGCAAACGCTATATGCCTGTCGTTGCGATAGCGCTCGCCGTGGCGGCTGGCGCCACCGCGCTACAGATCATCGGCCCGAATAAAATTGGGGATTTGTCGAACGAAATCTACAACAGCCTGCACGATCTCGTGGAAGGGGTCCCCGTGCTGCGCGCGATCGATTTTACGGCTGTATTCGACATCGGCATCGTGGTTGTCATCTTCTATGCTTCGTCGGCGATATTGAGCTTTGTCGAAAACTACATGATGGCCACGATGTCCGCGCGGATATCCAAAGAAATGCGGACGGACATTTCCCGGAAAATGGGCAGGCTACCGCTCAAATACTTCGACAAAACAAGCCATGGCGATGTCATCAGCCGCGTGACGAACGATGTTGACGCCATCGGGCATACGCTGAACCAAAGCCTCGATATGCTGGTGAGGGCGATCACGATGTTTTTCGGATCGCTCATCATGATGTTCTATAATAGTTGGATTCTTGCGCTTGTCGCCATTGGGTCGTCTTTCATCGGCTTCGGGCTGATGATGTTCATCATGTCGAAATCCCAAAAGTATTTTAAGATACAGCAGGAGGGGCTAGGCGAGATCAACGGCCATATTGA
Source organism: Oscillospiraceae bacterium (assembly GCA_009784085.1). Classification (GTDB taxonomy): domain Bacteria; phylum Bacillota; class Clostridia; order Oscillospirales; family UBA929; genus JAIRTA01. The sequence continues at coordinate 8,665 of WRCJ01000020.1, forward strand.
GGAAATCTATTCGGGGCACAATGTCGTCAAGGCATACAACGGCGGGAAGAACGCGAAAAAAACCTTTGAGGGCATCAACGAAACCCTCTATGAGAGTGGATGGAAATCTCAATTCATGTCCGGGCTGATGATGCCGCTCATGCAGTTTATCGGGAATTTCGGGTATGTGGCCGTCTGCGTGGTCGGTGCGGCGTTGGCCATGAGCGAGATCATCCCCTTTGGCGTCATCGTGGCGTTTATGATATACATTCGCCTGTTCACACAGCCGTTGTCGCAGTTGGCGCAATCTATGCAGCAGCTCCAAAGGACAGCCGCGGCGGGGGAGCGCGTGTTTATCTTCCTCGACGAGGAAGAGCTGGCCGATGAAAGCCAAAAGCTCAAAAAGCTGGAAAATATAGTCGGCGAAGTCGAATTCCGGGATGTCCACTTCGGGTATGAGCCGAATAAAACCATCATCAACGATTTTTCCGCCAAAGTTAAAGCCGGGCAGAAAGTCGCCATCGTCGGCCCCACCGGCGCCGGAAAAACGACGATGGTCAATCTCTTGATGCGCTTTTATGATATAGACAGCGGGGAAATATACATCGATGGAACCCCCATCAACCACACGACGCGGGAAAACGTGCATGAGCAATTCTGCATGGTCCTGCAGGACACGTGGCTCTTTGAGGGGACCATCAAGGAAAACATTATTTACAGCAAGCAGGGCGTGACGGATGAAGAGGTTGTCGCCGCGTGCAAAGCGGTCGGCATCGATCATTTCATCCGCGCACTTCCGCACGGCTACGAAACCGTGCTGAATGACAAGGCCAATTTGTCGGTAGGCCAGAAACAGCTTGTCACGATTGCCCGCGCCATCATCCAGGACGCGCCGCTCCTGATATTGGACGAGGCGACGAGCTCGGTCGATACCCGCACCGAACGCCATGTCCAACAAGCGATGGACAAGCTGACGCACGGCAGGACGTCGTTTGTCATCGCCCATAGGCTGTCGACGATCAAGAACGCCGATATGATCCTGGTGATGCGCGATGGCGATATCGTCGAGAGCGGGAACCATGCCGAGCTCCTTGCCCAAGGCGGGTTTTACGCCGAACTCTACAACAGCCAGTTTGAACAGGTTTCCTAGCGGGGCAGGTACTAACGTTAGGGCGCCCCAGACGGGGCGCCCTAACGCGGGCGTAACGTGGGCGTAACGCGGGGGCGCCTCGGACGAGGCGCCCTAACGCGGGCGTAACGTGGGCGTAACGCGGGGGCACCCCGGACGAGGTACCCTAACGCGGGGGCGCCTGGGATACCCGGCGTCCCTTGCTTATTTCCTTTTACCGCTTCCCTTTGCCTTTGCCCTTGCCCTTGCCTTTGCTTTGTGCGGCAACCACTTTGGGCGCAATCAGCGAGTATGCCCAGACGGCCAGGGCGGCACCGGCGAGCGGCGCGACGATGAAGATCCACAGATCGGACAGGTAATCGACACCGGCGAAGATGGCGGGTCCGATGCTTCTGGCGGGGTTGACCGATGTCCCGGTGATCGGGATGCCGACGATGTGGACGAAGGTCAATGTCAACCCGATCACGATCCCGGCGACGCCGCCCTTGCTTTCGTCGGATGTTACGCCCAAGATGACCAAGATGAAGATGAAGGTCAACACGACCTCTATCAGCAAAGAGGCCCCGATGCCGCCCGCATTGGCGGCGGGCGGACCCAAAGCGAGGGCGGCGTTTGATCCCAAGGCGCCCGTTTGGTCGGGAATCCCGAAGGCCGCCAGGAGCCGCAACAGGCCGGCGGCGGCGATGGCGCCGCCGACCTGGGCGGAGACGTAGCCGCCAAACTCCTTGACGCTCAACTTGTTGCGCAGGAGCATGGCCAGGGAAACGGCGGGGTTGATATGGCAACCGGACACGCCGCCTATCACATAGGCCATGGCTACAATGGAAAGGCCGAACGCAAGGGCCACCGCGAGATGGCCTCCTTCCGTTCTTGCTCCTAGGAATACCGCGCTGCCGCATCCCATGAATACCAGCACAAAGGTCCCGATGAATTCCGCGCCAATCTTCTTTGTCAGGTTCATTGTCTTGCCTCCTCATTCTTTAGTATTTCGTGATAGTAATATTATATTCAAATATAAGGACCTGATCAATGTATTTCGTCATAACCTAACAATCGCGCGGGGTCGGGGATGGGGGGTTGCGGTTTGCCCCCAATGCCCCTACTTTCCCACGCAGAACCGTGAAAACACCCGGTCGATGATATCCGCCGACAAGTCCCTCCCGGTGATCTCCCCCAGGTTGGACAGGGCGGATTCCAATTCTGTGAGCACCACGTCCGCCGTGAAGCCTGCGCCGAGGGCGTCCGCCGCCGATGCCACCGCCTCCGCCGCGCCCGTCACCGCCTCCGCGTGGCGTAGGTTTGTCAGCAACGTGCCCCCCGCGTGGATGCCCGCGCCCGCGCCGGCGCCCGCGTCCAGCACGCGCCCAATCATCCTGTCCAATGCGTCCAAGCCCTGCCCGGTCAACGCGCTGACCCGGCAAACCTCGGGGAAAGACGCCTCGATCGCGGCGATATCGACATCGGCATGGTGGGGCAGATCGCTTTTGTTGAGCAGGACAATGGTCGCCCGCCCCCGGGCCATGTCCAGGGCTTCGCCATCCTTGCCGTCAAGCGACCGCGAACCGTCCAGCACCACCAGCACAAGCCCGGCTTTCCGCGCGGCCTCGCGGGCGCGGTCAATGCCCATGCGCTCGGCGACGTCGCCCGAAGGGTTGCGCAACCCGGCGGTGTCGGCTATGCGCAGCCAATGCCCGCCCATATGCAACGATTCGACAAGCGTGTCCCGCGTCGTGCCGGGTTGCGCTGTGACAATGGCCCGCTCGTAGCCCAACAGCGCGTTGAGTAAGGAAGATTTGCCCGTGTTGGGCTTGCCGATGAGCGCGCAAGGCACGCCCTCCCGCAGGATCTTGCCCCGATCGTACGTGGAGGCCAGCCCTAAGAGCCGGGCGCCGATGCGCCGCAGCGATTCGATGATGTCCGGGGTGGGCAGGGGCGGGATGTCGTCCTCGGGGTAGTCCACCAACGCCTGGAAATGGGCGCATAGGTCGCAAATCGACGACCAAATCTCCTCGATGGCGCGGCTCAAGGCGCCGCCCAACTGCCCGGCGGCGTTGCGGGCGGCCAGGGCGGTTTCGGCGGAGATGAGGTCGATGACCGCCTCGGCTTGCGCCAAGTCCATCCGTCCGTGCAAGAACGCGCGCCGCGTGAACTCGCCCGGCTGCGCCGGACGCGCCCCCCCGGCATATAGCAGCCGCAACACCTCGCGCAGCAAGGCCGGGGATCCGTGGCAATGCAATTCGACCACGTCGTCGCCGGTATAGCTGTCCGGGCCGGGGAACACCACCGCCAAGGCCTCGTCCAGCACATCGCCGCTTGGGTCGCGGACAAGGCCCAAGCACAATTGCCGGGCGGGGAAGCTGTCGAGGGCGTCGCCCGACTTCCCGGAGATCACTTTGCCGGCTATCTCGATAGCGTCGCCGCCGCTCAATCGAATCACGCCGATGGCGCCCATCAGCGGAGGCGTAGCCAATGCCGCGATGGTGTCGTTCATATTTTCCGCATCCCCCATACATCGCAGTGTCCCGCGCACACCTCGGTATACCATGCCGCGCATACCTTAGTATACCTATAGCCATAACACCTTGTCAAGGCGTCCGCGGGTTTTGTCGGCCTATATTTTGTGCATATCAACTTGATACGACACTAATATCCCGGAAATACACAGGGAATTACGCTCTTTTTTCAACTAAATTTCAAGAATTCCCTTGACAAAAGTCGAAATTAAGTATATAAATGATTTACATAACGTGTGACCCTGCGTCACGCCCGCGCTGGATAGGCAACATGTTGGAGGTGCTGCGTATGAAAATCCCCACCAAGAGCCGCTACGGCCTGCAGTTTATGCTCATGCTGGCCGCGCATTACAGAAAGGGAATCATTCCCCTAAGGGAGATTGCCGAACAGGAAAACCTTTCAGAGAAATACTTGGAACAGATCGTTGTACTATTTACCAAAGCCGGCTTGGTGAAAAGCGTGCGCGGTGCGCGCGGGGGTTATCGTTTGGCCCAGCCCCCCGAAACCATCCGGGCCAGCGACGTGTTACGTTTGAGCGGCGATCCCATGCTGCCGCAGAACGAGTTGCTGGGAGTTACACCCGCTATGGAGGAAGAGAGCCCGGCGATCGTATCGTTGTGGACAGACATCCAGGCAGCCGTGTCTTCGGTCGTTGACAGTGTCAGCTTGGCCGATTTGGCGCAAAAGCAACAGGAAAGCCACATGATCCAAGGCGCGTGAGCGAGGGGCACGAAGGGTCTTCCACGGCGGCTTAGCACCGTCATGGGGGGCCTTTGTCGTAACAATCCCCCTAGGGGCGCCCTAGCCGGAACCTTATGGGCGTCCTAGCGGAACCTTATGGGAATCTTAATGGCGCCGTAGAGAAGGAAGTGAGCGTTCATGAAATCCTACCGAAAAGAGTTGACCTTTCATCTGCCTACCCGCCGCGCCTATCGCAACATAACCCCGGACGTACAAGCTTGCATTGTGGAGTCCAGCATCCAAGAGGGGCTGGTGCTGGTCAATGCCATGAACATCACGGCTGCCGTGTTTGTCAACGACGACGAATCGGGCTTGCACCGCGACTTCGAAACTTGGCTGGAACGCTTGGCGCCCGAGCGGCCATACGAACAATACCATCACAATGGTTTTGAAAACAATGCCGACGCCCATCTCAAACGGCAAATCATGGGGCGCGAGGCCGTGTTGGCTGTGACCGGCGGCCGGTTGGATTTGGGGACTTGGGAACAGGTTTTTTACGGAGAGTACGACGGCCGCAGGCCGAAACGGGTTCTGGTCAAGATTATCGGGGAATGAGGATGCCGTCCTTTCATTTGAGGAGGGCTTGTACATGAACGTCCTGCTTATCGAAAAACAAAAGGTGCGCAACAATCTCAAAAAGGCGCGCCAGCGGGCAAAAGGCGCCGCCATTTACGGTGTGCTCAAGGGCGATGCATATGGCCTGGGATTGGTGGAGACTGCCCGCTTCTTGCGGGACGAGGGGATCACCAGGTTTGCCGTCGGGCATCCCTACGAAGGCGCCGTGTTGCGGGAGGCCGGGTTTGGGAACGAAGAGATCCTGATGTTGCGATCGACTGCCGAACCCCATGAAGTCGAAGAGATCTTGGACGCGCACTTGGTGGCGTCCGTGGGATCGCGCGACGCCGCCATCGTGTTGTCCGGGCTCGCCGAGCGGCGCGGCACGGTGGCCGAAGCGCAGATCAAGATCGACACCGGGCTGGGCCGCTATGGTTTCTTGCCCGATGAATTCGACAAAATACAATCGGTGTATCAATATATCAGCAATCTGGCCATCTGCGGCGTCTACACGCACATCAACGCCCACGCCGGCGCCGGCGCCGCCCGCGCCCAGGTGGAGGCTTTCCGCGCACTTCTCAACCGGATGCAAAGCCTGGGCATGGATCCCGGGATTGTCCATGCCGCCGGGAGCGGCGCGCTCTTCCGGTTCGATCTGCCGCGCATGGATGCCGTGCGCATCGGGCAGGCGATGACCGGCCGGTTGCCCGGCAAAAAGAACGGCTTGCAGCCGGTGGGTACGGTGGTATGTCCCGTGTCGGAGATCCGCTGGTTGCCCAAGGGGCATAAAATCGGGACGAGCGAGAGGTACACCTGCCGCAAACCCACGCGGATAGCGCTTTTGCCGGTTGGCCTGTCCGATGGCATACGGGTGGGCCGCCTCAAGCGGGGGCGTTTTCTCAGCTTTCGGTTGTTCAGGGGGAAGACGGATACTGTGCGCATTGGGGACAGCCGGGCGCGCATTTTGGGCAACGTCGGCCTGACGCATACCGCCGTCGACTGCACATCCATCTCATGCGCCATCGGGGACACCGCGTGCATCGAGGCCGATCCCCTGTATTGCGCCAGGTTGGTCAAGAGATTCGTATGACCAATATGACCAATATGACCGATATGAACCATATGGCCGATATGGCCGATATGAACCCTATCACCCCTGTGACCCGTATGACCCCGATGACCCCGATGACCCCTTTGCTCGACGCGCTGCGCGCCCGGGCCGCCCGGTCGGCGGCGCGGTTTCATATGCCGGGGCATGCCGGCCGCGCGGCCATCGCCGGCTGGGAAGGACCGTTTGCCATCGATTTTACCGAGCTGCGCGATACCGGAAACCTCTACACCTGCCAGGACAAGGATCCCATCCGCGAAGCCGGGCGGCTGTACGCGGAACGACTGGGCGCGGAGGGTTGCCTATTCCTCACCGGCGGAGCCACCCAAGGGAATCTGGCCATGCTATCGGCCGTTGCCGCCCCCGGCGATACGGTAGTCCTCGATCGCAACTGCCATTTCAGCGTTCACAACGCCCTGGCCCTCATCGATTTGCGCCCGGTATGGGTGCAGGCGCCCCTCATCGAACCCTTTTCAGTTACAGCAGGGTTGCCGCCCGACGCGCTGGCCTCCGCGCTGGACGCCAACCCGGGCGCGGCTTGCGCGTTGGTCACCAGCCCCACCTACTACGGGGTGATGTCGGATTGGGAGGCATTGGCATCGGTCTGCCATGCCCGGGGCGTCCCGTTGCTGGCGGACGCCGCCCATGGCGCCCACCTGCCCTTTTTGCCGGGTTTCGTCTCCCCTGTGGCGCAAGGCGCGGCGGCAGCGGTGCTATCGGCGCACAAGACATTGCCCGCGCTGGGGCAGACAGCCCTTCTCATCAATGGGAAAGGCATCCCGGAAGACAAGCTGCGCCACCGCGCCGCCTTGTTCGGATCCTCCAGCCCCTCCTATGTGCTGATGGCCTCCTTGGACGCCGCCCGCGACTACATGGAAAACGGGGGGAGCGACGCCATGATGCGGGTCTCATTACGCGCCCAAGGTATCCGGCAATCGGCGCCGGGCTTTTTAGGTTTCGCCCCACCTGCGACCGGCCACGCGCAACCCCTGCCTGTCAACCAGCCCCTGCGTGTCAACGTGGATCCCCTGCGGTTGTGCTTGTATACCGGCCAGGGGAAGGCAACCGCCGACCGCCTGGAAGGCTTGGATGGGATTGTGTGCGAAATGTCCGACCCGCGCAACGCCGTCTTTCTCCTCTCGGCCATGACGACGCAGGATGAGTTGTTGCAACTGGAAATGTCGCTGAAGCGGGAACTGTCCCGCCTCCCCGATCCGCCGCCCCCCGGCGCGCGGCCGCCCGCGCCCTTGCCGGAAACGCGATGCACGCCCCGGCAGGCCCTGTTCTCCGGCCAGGTTCAGCGCCCGTGGCGCGACTGCCTGGGGCGGGTCGCCGCGGAACCTGTCAGCCTGTACCCGCCCGGCGCGCCGCTGGTGGCCAGGGGCGAGGTGATAGACGAACAAATCATGGAAGCCCTCGCGCAGGCGAATTACCAGGATGCGATATGGATCATGGATATCACTTGATTGAGGAGGCGTTTTACCAATGAAATTGATTATGGCCATTATCAACCACGATGACGCGAACAATGTCATCCGAAGCCTGACCCACGCGGGGTACCCTGTCACCAAATTGGCGACGACGGGGGGGTTCCTGATGGCTGGCAACGTCACCATCATCATCGGGGTGGAGGATGAAAAGGTAAACGGCGCCTTGGAAATCATTGGAAACCACTCCCACAGCCGCGGGCAGATTGTCCCCGCCGCCCCGGAGATGGGGATGGGCTTGTATGCCGCCATGCCCATCGAGATTACGGTGGGCGGCGCGACGGTGTTTGTCCTGCCGGTCGATAAATTTGTCAAGTATTGAGGGGACGTCCGGGATGTCTGGTACGTCTGGGACGTCCGGGACGTCCGGGATAGACGCTTCCCATGCCCTGATTCTTTACGGCGGGACCCCTATGGCGCGGCAGGACGAAGCCCGCGCGCTGGCGGCGGGCGCCCTGTGCCTACGCGGCGAGGGCAGCCCCTGTTTGGCCTGCCCGCCCTGCCGCAAGGTGCTGGAGGGAGGCCACCCGGATGTCTATTGGTTGCGCCCGGAGGCCGATCGCGTATGGATTGGGGTCGATCAAACGAGAAAACTGCGCGTCGCGTTGCTAAGGGCGCCCCATGAGGGCCGGTGCAAAATCGCCATGATCGAGGCGGACGCGCTCAATGCCAACGCCCAAAGCGCATTGCTGTCCGTCCTGGAAGAACCGCCGGGGGACACGCGATTCATCTTGCTGTCGGAAAACCCGCTGATGCTCCTCCCCACGATCCGATCCCGTTGCGTCGCGCGCCGTTTGCGCAACGCGCCGGAAGAGGCCAAGCCCGGCAAGGAGGCCCATGCTTTGATGAACGCGCTGCTGTCGGGGGACGAGTGGATGTGGGCGGCGGCCTGCTTTTCCATGGAGAAGAAGGGCCGCGACGACCTTCCCCTCGTCTTGGACGAGTTGGCCGCGTTGCTGGCGGGTGGGCTTTCCGGAAGGGATGTCTTGACCGCGCGACGGTTTGGGGGTATAATAGACAGGGTACGTACCTTGCAGGACATGCTCGCCGCGAATGCCGGCGTGAAGCATGTGTGCGGCGCGTTGGCCGTTTGCGGCTTCGCCGAGATATCTTGACAGGGTCTTGACAGGAGGGACTTCTTTTTGGTCTGTGTGGTATCCGTCCGTTTCAAGCGCGTGGGGAAGGCGTATTATTTTGATCCGGGCAAGATGAATATCGTCAAGGGCGACCAGGTGGTGGTCGAAACCTCCTACGGGCTTGAGATGGGTACATGTATCCTGCCGCCCCATGACGTGGACGACGAGAAAATCATCACGCCGTTGCGCCGCGTGGTGCGCGCCGCCACGCCCGAGGATGTCTCCACCCTTTCGCAAAACACGAAAAAAGAGAAAAAAGCCATGGACATATGCACGCGCATCATTGCCAACCATAAGCTGGAAATGAAGCTGGTCGACGTGGAGTATACGTTCGACGGGAACAAAATCATCTTCTATTTCACGGCTGACGGGCGCGTGGATTTCCGCGAATTGGTCCGGGATTTGGTCAGCGTGTTCCATATGCGCATCGAACTGCGGCAGATTGGCGTGCGCGATAAGGCCAAGATGCTGGGGGGGCTTGGGATTTGCGGCAAACCCTTTTGTTGCGCCACTTTTTTGGACGAATTTCAGCCGGTGTCTATCAAGATGGCGAAAGAGCAAAACCTTTCCCTCAACCCCATCAAGATTTCAGGGACATGCGGCCGGCTGATGTGTTGCCTCAAGTTTGAGCAGGCGGCGTATGAGGAACTGCATCGCACCACGCCCCGTGTAGACGCCTTGGTGCAAACCCCGGATGGGGAGGGCACGGTGACCGATGTCAGCCTCTTGCGCGGCATGCTGAAGGTCCGCTTCGACGAGGCGCCGGACTCGGACAAGTGCTATCATAAATGCGAAGTGTGCGTCATCAGGGACGGCGCGCATAAGCCCAAGAAGCGTTCGCCGGCAAGCAGGGGCGGCGGCGGCGAGGTCGCCAAGCCAGGCGCCCATTCTTTGGCCGGGCTGTCCCCCAATACAAAAGAATGAATCTTTTTGATACGCATGCCCACTACGACGACAGCCGATTTGACCCGGACAGGGATCGGCTGCTGGCGGCTATGCCGCAATCCGAGGTCATGCTGACGCTCTGCCCGGGATGCAACCTGAAATCCTCCCGCATGGCGGTCACGCTGGCCGATAGGTACCCCTTCCTTTACGCCGCGGCCGGCGTCCACCCGCACGATGCCCATGAGATGTCGCAGGACGACTTGACGGAGATTGCGAAACTGGCGGCCCACCCCAAGGTCAAGGCGGTGGGCGAGATTGGGCTGGATTACCATTACGATTTTTCACCCCGGGACACGCAGGTCTTCTGTTTCCGCGCCCAAATGGAATTGGCGCGGAAACTGGATCTTCCCGTGATTATCCACGATAGGGAGGCCCATGAGGATACGCTGCGCGTGGTGCGCGATTTTCCAAAGGTCATCGGCGTGTTCCATTGCTATTCGGGATCCTTGGAAACCGCCAAAGAACTGGTTTCCCTGGGGTACTATATCTCGTTTACGGGGGTCGTGACCTATAAAAGCGCGCGCCGCGCGCTGGAGGTGGCCTCGTGGATTCCTGCAGATCGGCTCCTCATCGAAACCGACGCGCCCTACCTGGCGCCGGAACCGCATCGCGGGCGCCGGAACGATTACACCTATTTGCGCCTGATCTGCGAGACGCTTGCCGCCCTGCGGGGCGTCAGCGCCGAAGAGTTGGCCGGGCAGACGACCGAAAACGGGAAAAGGCTGTTTGGCATCGCGTGATTGATCAAGGATCAGGCTAGCGATCAGGATAAGGGGGCTATTCGTATGCGAAGGGTTGTCGCGGTACTCTTCCTGTTGCTATTTCTGTCGAACCTATCCGCCTGCGACGGAATTCTAAACAGCGAATATCGGAGCGTCGCCCCGCACATGGAGCAGCGGCCCCTGTCGGGGGATCAGACGGAATGGCAAGCCTCCAACCTCACCGATCTCAAGAACATCTTGAAGCAGATCATCAGGGCGGCCGGCGAAACCGTACGCATCAAGCTGAGCGATTATATCGGTAACATCAACAACGACATCCCCCGCGCCGGGTACGACATCACCAGCGAAGACCCCATTGCCGCTTATACCGTCAACTATATCCTCCACGACCTCATGCCCTTGGGCCATGAGGTGACCTATACGATTTTTTACAAACAGGACAGGGTGGGGGAAATCCGGGAAGTGCCCGGTATAGAGGACCTGAACGACGAAATGGATAAGGCGATTGAATCGAATCTGGCGCGCCTTGTCCTGGAGATCCGCTACTATGTCGGCCTCGCGGATTTGGGGGCGCAATTCCGGGAGGCGTATTACCGGATGCCGGAGCGAGCGGTCGGAATGCCCTCGCTGACCTATGCCCTGTACCCCGACCAAGGGTTTAGCCGCGTGGTGGAGCTGGATTTTACATACCCCCATAGCGTTTCGGAGACGGAAGTCCGCATGAGACTGGTGAGAAAGGCACTCAACGATCTGAAAGGCGAGCTGCCCCCGGATTTGGATCCGCCATTTCTCGCCCTGGCTTTATACGATCTGGTATGCGGGACGATCAAATATGACGCGGAGGCTGCCCAACGAAAAAGCAAGGGGGAATTCGGCGACGCCGACGACAACCTTTATTCCGCGCTGGTGAAAGGGCGCGCCACGTCGGCCGGTTACGCCTTGGTATACCAGCTCCTGTGCGACCGCGTCGGCATTGAATGCCGCCTAGTCTTCGTGGGCGGCATGCGCGCCAACACGGCGCATCTTTGGAACATCATCCGACTGGATGGGGATTGGTACCACGTGGATGCGGCCGCCGACGCGCAAGCCGGCGGGACACATGATTGGTTTTTGAAAACCGACGCGGATATGCACGAGATCGCCCGTTGGGACACAACCGCCGTAGAAGCATGCGTTTCGACGAAATACAACTATGATATGCTGATGCAAATTTTAAATCCCGATGATCCTGACGTAACGCCGTCCGCGGAACCCGAGACACCCGGAGCGACGCCCGGCGAAAGCCCAGGGGCGACACCCGAGGCGACGCCCGGGGTAACGCCCGGGGTAACGCCCGGGGAAAGCCCTCCCGGGGAAAGCCCATCGGTCGGGCCGGAAACGTGAACGAGCCGGACTGGAAACGTGAAGGATTGAAAAATTATTGACAACCTGGCGGTATTATTATAAAATACTATGGTGGGTGTTTTGCCAGATCATCAAAGACAGAGATATTGGGATGTAGCCAAGCCGGTAAGGCACCAGACTTTGACTCTGGCATTCGCAGGTTCGAGTCCTGCCATCCCAGCCAACTCCCGGGATTTATGATAATCAGCCGAAACCGCTTCTCTTCAAGAGGGGAGAAGAAGGATAGGAAGGGAGAAGGTTGCCCGCGCCTGCGCGCGGGCAACCCCATCCGATCCACTAGCTCAGTCGGCAGAGCACCTGCCTTTTAAGCAGGGTGTCCGCGGTTCGAATCCGCGGTGGATCACCAACTGAAACCCCTAGAGCCGCAATGGTTCTAGGGATTTTTGTTTCCTTAGATTTTCTAAGTATGTTGCAAATATTTGGGGGCATTTTAAGCGATTCGGGGGTATGAAATGGCGTTGGGGGTAAATCTGTCACCCATCATTGACACTCTCACAATGTGTTTCAGGTTTTTTCGAAAATTTTGTTGACAAACGCGAAAAC
>WRCJ01000021.1 GCA_009784085.1 Oscillospiraceae bacterium
GGTGTATAATGCTAGCGAAGAGCGATTTCCCATCACACAACAAGGAAGGGAAGGGGCGCGGTTGGATTACGGCGGAAAGGCCCAGGTGGAAGGCCGCCGCGCGGTGGCCGAAGCCTTGCGGGCCGGCCGCGAGGTAGACAAATTGTACGTGCTGCGCGCCGGGGATGGATTGGGCGCCTTGGTGTCGCAGGCCAGACAGGCGGGCGCCACGGTCGTATGGCGCAACAGGGAACACTTGGACGCCATGTCATTGACCCACGCGCACCAAGGCGTCATCGCCGCGATGGCCGCTTGGCAATACCATACGCTGGACGACATGCTTGCCGCCGCCGCCGCTAAAGGGGAATCCCCCTTTTTGGTCATATGCGATGGCGTGGAGGATCCGGGTAATCTGGGTTCCATTATGCGTACAGCCGAAGCCGCCGGCGCCCATGGGCTGCTCTTGCCCCGCCGCCGCAGCGCGGGCTTGTCCCCACAGACCGCCAAGGCTTCCTGCGGCGCGTTGGAATACCTGCCCGTCGCCCGCGTACCCGGCGTGCCGGCTCTGTTGCGGGAGCTGAAAAGCCACAATATATGGATCTATGGCGCGGACGCGGCGGATGGGCTGTCTGTGTATGATACCGAGTTTTCCGGGGGTGTGGCGTTGGTGTTCGGCGCGGAGGGGCGTGGCCTCTCCCACCTGGCGAAGGAACAATGCGATTTCCTGGTGAGGATTCCCATGCGCGGGAAGGTTTCCTCCCTGGGTGTCGCGGCGGCGGCGGCCGTGGTGGCTTTCACGGTTGTGAAGAACAGATTGGCGCATAGCGCAGAAACGTAATTGATGCGCAAACATAATTGATGCGCATATGCGAAGTGAAGGTTATATGAGGACCGAGGGACACAGGAGGCGATCGGTATGACGGAAGAGGACAAGAAAAGGAAAGACGAAGAGCCGGCGTTCTCGCTGGATCAGATTATGACCGAGTATCGTTACGCGGCCACGCTATCCGGCAGGGCGCGCCCTGTCCGGCCGGAGCAGCCCGTAAGTAAAGATACCCAAACATTTCAGAAGTTGGCCAATCAGAAGGAGGCCGCTGCCTCTTTCCGCGCGACCGCCCCAAAGGCTCAGGAAAGAGCCCTGGGAAAGACTGCGGAAAGGATCCCAGACAGGTCCCCAGACAGGTCCCCAGATAAAGCCCCAGACAAAGCCCCGGGAAAAGCCCCGGGAAAAGCCCCGGGAAAGTCTTCGGGAAAGGCTCCGAAAAAGGCCCCGGAGGAACCCGACCGGCAGGTGGACTTTGGACCGCCGGAGACTTTTGGCAAGGCGTTTGCCCCCTCCGAAAATTTTGTGCGCATGCAGGACGACATCCTCGAAGATGAGCCGTGGGAGCGAGGGGCGCCGCCCCCAACGGAATCCTTCCGTACCCGCCAGCGACGCCGGCGTCGAACGGAAAAGCCCCAGGGGCCGTCCCTTCCGCCGGACAAGGCGGCTGTCCGCCTAGCCCCATACATCCGTTTTTTGACCATCCGGCTACTGGTCGCCGCCCCCATTTGCCTCTTTATGGTGTTCCTCACATTTTCCCATCGTTTGGAAATCTCACTGCCCTCGGTATTTGTCTTTTCTGAGAAACGCATGGTATTCATGTCGATCCTCACGATATTGCAGATCCTCGTCATGATCTGCGGCATCGATGTCATGTCGCGGGGCTTATCCGATCTATTCCACCTGAAACCGGGCTTCGAGTCGGTGATCCTGTTTTCCTGCGTGGCCAACATCCTCTACACCGTCTCCTCTTTCCTCAAGCCGAACGTCCCGGTCTTTCTGCCTTACTCCGCCGCGTCGGCCTTGGCCGTGCTTTTCGCCATGTGGTCGTTCCGGGTGCGCATGAGAGCTTATCAGCGCACGTACACGGTTGTCGCCGAACTGGAGGAACCAATCGTCGTCTCCCGGGATGAAGCCCTTTGGACAGGCGGCACGCTGATCAAATCCTTAGGCGGGGCGCCGGACTTTGTCTCGCAGGCGGAAATGCCCGATGGCGCGAGCCGCTTTTCCCGATTCCTCGCGCCCTTGGAAATCATCGCCATCATATTATGCGCGCTGATTGCCTCGGTCGGGCGGCAAGAACCGCAGCGTTTCTTCTGGGCGCTTTCGGCCATATCGTCGGCCGCCGTGCCCCTATGCGGCGCGTTTTGCTTTGCCTTGCCCTTCTACAAGATCGCCAAACGGCTGGCGCGCAGTGGGTCAGCTCTATGCGGATGGGTCGGCGCCCATGCGTTTCTATCCCCCTGCGCCCTGATCCTGACCGACCGCTGCCTGTTCCCCCGGGGGACGGTGTCCCTCAGCGGGCTCAAGGTGTTCGATGGCTTTAGTTTCGATCGTATGATCTCCTATTCCGCCAGCCTGACCAATGCGTCGGAGTCCAGCCTCGCCTTCGCTTTCACGGAGCTGTTGCATAATCAGAAAGACGCGGTGTTGCCGGTCACGGACTTCCGCCACCACGAGGGCGGCGGCATAGGCGGCGTGATAGGGCGGGACAGCATCCTGATGGGCAACGCGACCTTCATGTTACGCATGGGCATCCGCTTGCCCCAGGGCATTAAGCAGAAAAACATCCTCTTTGTGGCTGTCAACCTGGACCTGGTGGGGATATTCGCCATCCACTACAACGCGGCGAATTCCGTGCGCCATGGGCTGAACATCTTACTGCGCGGCGGCGTCACGCCCCTGATGGCCACGCGGGATGTCAACCTGACGCCGCCCTTCGTGAGCCGTGTGTTCGATCTCGACTTGAGCGGCGCGGATTACCCGATGATCGAACAGCGATTGCTACTCTCCGATCCGAATTCCTATCGACATGCGAACACCCCGGCCGTCACCGGGCGCGAGACGCTCTACGCGGCGGCGGAAGCCATTGTGGGCGGCCGCCGGCTGTGGAAGGCGACGCGCATCAATATCATCTTGCATCTGCTGTGCGCGCTGGCCGGGCTTATCCTCATGACATTCCTGGCCTTCCGGGGGGAAATGGCCACCGCTTCGCCCTGCAACGTGATATCGTACCTGGCCCTGTGGGCGCTGTCTACCTTCTTTATATCGGGTTGGGTGCATCGATACTAGACTACGGAAAGCAGTTATTTTCAAAGGGGCTTTCCAGGGAATGGAATAGGAAAGCTGTTGAGGCGGAATGAATCCGCCTCCTTGGCCGTTGCCTTGCCGGGGGTTTATCGCAGTTTTAGCCCTTTTTTTTTCTAATTGGTCTGGATCAGTGGAACGATACCTATCATAGAGAGCCGCACAGAAAGCCGCATAGTGAGCCGCATAAAAGTCGCATGTAGAGCCGCATAGAGAGCCGCCCTATGTCGTTTAGGGCGTCGCCCTGGAACTGGAATTTCAACAAAGGAGGAGGCGCATGTCAATATGCCCAGCACGAAAAAAATCCCCGCGTTCACGGCATTGCCCGGGCAACTCGAAAGGTTGAAGGACGCCATCGAGCGTTACCGGGACCAGCCGGGCGCGGCGATGCCCGTCTTGCAGGAAGCCCAGAATATCTTCGGATACCTGCCGGAGGAGGTACAGATCGAAGTCGCGGAGGGTTTGGGGATGTCCCTGTCCGAGGTGTACGGGATCGTGTCCTTTTACGCCCAATTCACCTTGTATCCCAAAGGCAAGACACAGGTGGATGTCTGCATGGGCACAGCCTGTTACGTGAAGGGAGCCGGCGAGATTCTGGAGCGCGTCGAGCGCAAATTGGGCTGCGCGGCGGGCGAGGTAACCGAAGACGGCATGTTTTCCATCGACGCCACCCGCTGTATCGGCGCATGCGGCCTTGCCCCGGTCATGGTGGTGGGCGGGGATGTTTACGGCCTCTTGGTGCCCGACGAAGTAGACGGTATCCTGGAGAAATACATGTAGCGAGATATAAGGAGGAATCGTAATTTGAAATCGATAGATGAGCTGGGGGCCGTCCGGGAGAGCGCCCGCCAGAAGATGGTCCAGTTCCGGGAGGACAGCGGGGGCGGTGCCCGCGTGATGGTGGGCATGGCGACATGCGGCATTGCCGCCGGCGCCCGCCCTGTGATGAGCGCCTGCCAGGAGGAGGTCAGCCGCCGGGGCTTGCGCGATGTCACGGTGATCCAAGTCGGTTGCGTGGGCGTTTGCCGCTTGGAACCCATCGTCGAGGTGCTGGTTGGCGGGCAGGAGAAGGTCACCTATGTGAACATGACGCCCGATAAGGCGAGGGAGGTCATCGCCGAGCATGTCGTCAACCAGAGGATAAAAACCGAATACACCATTGGGAATGCGTAGGGGGTTGTTCGATGGAATTTATCAAAAACCATATTTTGGTTTGCTCCGGGACAGGCTGCGGCCCGTCCGGCGGGGATAAGCTTGTCGCGGCCTTTCAAAAGGCGGTGCGGGAGGCTGATTTGGAAAAAAGCGTCAAGATCGCCAAGGCATGCTGTTTCGGGCTGTGTTCCCAAGGACCCGTCGTCGTCGTGTACCCGGAGGGTGCATACTATACGGGTTTGAAGGCAGGGGATGTCGGCGCCATCGTGCGCGAACACATCCTGGGCGGGCACATGGTTTCCCGCCTGCTGTACAAAGAGGGGGAAGGGGACGGCGGGCGCGCCTTGGAGGACACCGCTTTCTTCAAAAAGCAGGTCCGCGTCGCATTGCGCAATTGCGGCAATATCGACCCGGAAGCCATCGACGAGTACATCGCCTACGATGGCTATCAAGCGTTGGCGCGGGTCGTCTCCACAATGACGCCCGGGCAGGTGGTCGATACCATCAAAGCCTCCGGCCTGCGCGGGCGCGGCGGCGGCGGGTTCCCGACGGGGCGCAAATGGGAATTTGCCATGATGCAACCGCCGGGGCAGAAGTATGTCTGCTGCAACGCCGACGAGGGCGACCCGGGCGCCTTCATGGATCGCTCCATCCTGGAAGGCGATCCCCACAGCATCCTCGAAGCCATGACCATCGCCGGGTACGCGATTGGGGCCGACAAAGGCTTCCTCTATGTGCGCGCCGAATACCCCGTCGCCGTGCAACGATTGCAGATCGCGATACAACAGGCCCGGGATTACGGCTTGCTGGGGGATAATATCTTCGGCGCCGATTTCTCCTTCGATCTGAACATCCGCTTGGGCGCGGGCGCCTTTGTGTGCGGCGAGGAGACCGCCTTGCTGACGTCCATCGAGGGCAATCGCGGCGAACCCAGGCCGAGGCCGCCCTTCCCGGCCGTCAAGGGGCTATTCGGCAAGCCCACCATCCTCAACAATGTGGAGACCTATGCGAACATCCCGTGGATCATCCTGCA
The DNA here is from genome assembly GCA_009784085.1 of Oscillospiraceae bacterium. GTDB lineage: Bacteria > Bacillota > Clostridia > Oscillospirales > UBA929 > JAIRTA01. The sequence continues at coordinate 5,295 of WRCJ01000021.1, forward strand.
GGGCGCCGACGCCTTTGCCCGCATCGGTACGGAACGATCGAACGGCACCAAGGTGTTCGCCTTGGGCGGCAAGATCACGAATACCGGCTTGGTGGAGATCCCGATGGGTACCACGTTGCGCGAGGTGATCGAGGAGATCGGCGGCGGATGCCCGGGCGATAAGGCGTTCAAGGCGGCCCAGACCGGCGGCCCCTCGGGCGGTTGCATCCCGGCCGCGCATATCGATACGCCCATCGAATACGATACGCTGACCGCGCTGGGTTCCATGATGGGGTCCGGGGGGCTTATCGTCATGGACGAGGACAATTGCATGGTGGACATCGCCAAGTTTTTCTTGGACTTCACGGTGGACGAATCCTGCGGCAAATGCACGCCCTGCCGCATCGGCACCAAGCGGTTGCACCAGATGCTGGAAAAGATCACCAGCGGCAACGGGACGATGGCCGATTTGGACTTGATGGAGGAATTATGCGAGCACATCAAGAGCAGTTCGCTGTGCGGCTTGGGCCAATCGGCGCCCAACCCCGTGCTGTCCACCCTGCATTACTTCCGCGATGAATACGAAGCCCATGTGCGCGAACACAGATGCCCGGCGCATGTGTGCAAGGCGTTGATGCGGTACATCATATTGGACAACTGCAAAGGCTGTACGGCCTGCGCCCGCGCCTGCCCCACGGAGGCTATCACGGGCAAAGTCAAGGAACTGCACATCATAGACCAGGAAAAATGCATCAAATGCGGCGCCTGCATGGACATATGCAAGTTTAATTCTGTCATCAAGGAGTGATAGATGTGGATACAGTAAAACTCAAAATCAACAACATAGAGATAGTAGCGCCGAAAAACGCCACGATCTTGGAGGCCGCGCGGCTGGCCGACATCGAGATCCCCACGCTGTGCTATATGCGCAACATCAGCGCCATCGGCGCCTGCCGCATCTGCGTGGTGGAGGTGAAGGGGGCGCGAGGCCTGACGGCCGCCTGCGTTTTCCCGGTGGCGGAAGGCATGGAGGTGTACACGAACAACGGCACCGTGGTCGCCGCGCGGAAAAGGACGCTGGAACTCATCCTGTCAAACCATCGGATGGACTGCCTGACCTGCCTGCGCAACCAAAACTGCGAGTTGCAGAAGATGGCCGCGGATTTCGGCATGCAGGACATCCGTTTCCACACCGACAATATGAAACCCGAGATCGAGGATTCCACGTTGCACCTGATCCGGGACAACTCCAAGTGTATCTTGTGCCGCCGTTGCGTGGCGGTCTGCAAGAACAACCAGTCGGTGGCGGTCATCGGCCCCAATGGCCGCGGTTTCGACACCCATATCTCCTGCGCCTTCGACCATAACCTGGACGAAACCGCCTGCGTATCCTGCGGCCAGTGCATTGCGGTCTGCCCCACCGGCGCGTTGACCGAGCGGGACGACACGGAGAAGGTGTGGGCGGCGCTTGGCGACCCGACCAAGCATGTGGTGGTGGGCGTGGCGCCCTCCATCCGCGTGACCCTGGGCGAGTGTTTCGGCATGCCCATCGGCGCCAATGTCGAGGGGAAGATGGTGGCGGCTTTGCGGCGCATCGGGTTTGACGGGGTGTTCGACATCGATGTCACGGCGGACCTGACCATCGTGGAGGAGGGGGCCGAGTTCCTCAAGCGATGGAAATCGGGGCATGACCTGCCCCTGATCACCTCCTGTAGCCCGGGGTGGATCCGCTTCTGCGAGCAGTATTACCCCGAGTTCATCCCCAATCTGTCCACCTGTAAATCGCCCCAGCAGATGTTCGGCGCGATGATGAAGACCTATTACGCGAAAAAAACCGGTATCGACGCGAAGGATATCTTTACGGTGGGCATCATGCCATGCACGGCCAAAAAGTTCGAGATCCACAGGGAGGACGAGCAGGCCGTGCCGGGCCTGCCCGATATCGACGTGGCCCTCACCACGCGGGAGTTGGCCCGCATGATTTCCCGCACCGGCATATTTTTCCCCCATCTGCCCGACGAAGGGTTCGACCCCGCCTTTGGCATCGCCAGCGGCGCCGGGCTCATCTTTGGCGCGTCCGGCGGCGTCATGGAGGCGGCGTTGCGTACCGTGCAGGAGCTGGTCACAGGGACGCCGGCGGAGAACTTGGACTTTTACGAGGTGCGGGGCATAGCGGGCATCAAGGAAGCCCAATACGAGCTGGACGGGCGCATGGTACGCGCCGCCGTGGCCTCCGGGCTTGCCAACTGCCGCCGGTTGCTGGAGCGCATCAAGGCCGGCAAGGCGTCCTACGACATCATCGAGATGATGGCCTGCCCGGGCGGCTGTATCAGCGGCGGCGGCCAGCCGGTACAGCCGGCTGTCGTGCGCAACTTCGTCAGTCTGCGCGAGCGGCGCGCGGCGTCTATCTACACCCAGGATCAAAACATGAAACTGCGCGTCAGCCATGAAAACCCCCTCGTGCAACAGCTCTACGACGAGGTCATGGACGGCGAGCCAGGTAGCCATAACGCGCATAAGTGGTTGCACACCAGTTACCGCGCAAGGCCCAAGTATCCGACGGTCAACCGGGCGCGGTGATGAGGAACGTCCCGTCCCCGGACAGCGAGAACCCGTCGGGGCCGGCCGGGACAAACACGCTGTCGCCCTGCGTGATGTTCAAGGCGGACGTGACGGGCATAGCGTTCACAGCGGGCAAGGCGGCATCGTCGGCGCCGGTATCGGTGCCGGCGGTGAGCGTGCCGCCGCCGCCGATGCACAGCAGATGGGCGAACGGGCCGCCACGCTGGCGGTAGGCGCCGCCGTTGAGGCGCAGATGCTTGACGTCAAAGTATGGGCACAGGGCCAGCTGTGTGAGCGTGTATGACGGATGTTTGGCCAGGAGGCCGGCGCCGGGCGGCGCCGGCGCCCCGCTGTCGAGGCGCAAAACGTCCAACGCCTGGCTGAGGTGCAGTTCGCGCGGGTTGCCATGTTTATCTGTCCGCCCATAGTCAAAAACCCGGAAGGTGCTGTCCGAGTTTTGCTGTATCTCGGCAATGACAATCCCCGCCCCGATGGCGTGTATCACGCCGGCGGGGATAAAAAACACATCGCCGGGGTGTACCTGCACGGCGCGCAGGACATCGGTGATCGTGCCGTCGGCGGCGCGGGCGGCGACCTCCTGCGCGGTCACGGCGCGGGAAAACCCATGATACAGGAAGGCGCCCGGCTCGCATTCGAGGATCACCCACATCTCTGTCTTGCCCCGATGTGAGGCGCCAAGGACGCCCGGGGCGCCCGTGACCGTGCTCGTACTCGCGCCCGTACCCGTGCCCGCACCCAGGCCACCCGGGTCCCGGGCGTATCCGTCGCCGGGGTGTACCTGAACCGAGAGGGCCTGCTGGGCGTCGATGAGCTTGATGAGCAACGGGAACTCCGAAGCATCAGCATCATGGGCGTCCATCCCGCATAATGCGGGGTAACGGCGGGTGAACTCGAAAAAGTCCATCCCGGACAAGGATCCGGTGGCAATCGTTGCGCTGGCACCGGGCCGGGCCGACAATTCCCAGCTCTCGGCGATGATACCGGCGGCGCCGGTTTTGTTGTAGCGGGCTTTGAGCCGCTCCCCGCCCCAGAGATAATCCTGATAAACAGGCGTCAACTTATAGGGATCCAACAGTTTTTCCCCCTTTCCGCCCCCGCATGGGGGGCCATACGCAGTGCCATACGCAGTGAGTACGCAGGCGATGGCGATGTTATGGCGATGCTGTGGCGATGTTCTGGCGGTGTTCTGGCGATGTTCTGGCGTGGTTCATGGTTGACTTGTGCCATGATCTATGCGATAATGTTGAATGCCGGTTGCGTGGCCGCGCTGAATTTTTGATGGGAGGACGCATTGGTTATGGTAAAAAAGACATTATGCATCATCTTCGACGGCTTGGGGGACAGACCCATCCCGCAATTCGGCGGCCAGACGCCGTTGGAAGCCGCGCATACGCCCAATTTCGACGTGATAACGGAAAAATCCCTCTGCGGCTTGGTTTCCACGCTGGGCAGGGGTATGCGCCCGGGCAGCGACGTTTCCCATTTGGCTATTTTTGGCTATCCCATGGAGAAGTATTATACCGGGCGCGGCCCCATCGAGGTCGCCGGGCTGGGCATCCAGCTACAGGAGGGCGATGTGGCGTTTCGCGGAAACTTCGGATCCGTGGACGAAAACCTGAACATCTTAGACCGCCGCGCCGGTAGGATTCGCGTCGTGGATGAGTTCGCGTCAGCCATCGACGGCATCGAGATCGACGGGATCCGGTGCATCGTGAAGCCGGGTACCGCGCATCGCGCGGGCGTCGTGTTGCGCGGCGGTGGGCTTTCCGCCGCCGTTTCGGACGCCGATCCCCACGCGGAGGGCCTACCCGTCTCGGAAGTGGCGCCGCTGGACGACAGCGCGGAAGCGGCGCGTACCGCGCGTGTCGTGAACGAGTTCATGCGCGCGTCCCATAGAATCCTCGACGCGATGGAGGCCAACAAAGCGAGAAAGGCCGCCGGGCAGTTCCCCGCCAATTTCCTGTTGCTGCGCGGCGCGGGCGTCTACCCGTCGATGCCCAAATTCAACGACAAATATGGGCTCAAATCCTGCTGTATCGTCGGCGGCGGCTTGTATAAAGGCATCGGCGCTTTCCTGGGCATGGATTTGATCCCCGTGGAAGGCGCGACGGCCCTCCCCGACACGGATGTGGAAGCGAAATTCAAGAAGTCCATCGAAATGCTGGATACCTACAACTTTGTCTTCTGCCATGTGAAAGCCACGGATTCCCTGGCCGAGGACGGAGACGCCGAAGGCAAGAAAGCCTTTATCGAAAAAGCCGACCGCGCGGCGGCCCTGCTGGCCAACCTGCCGGACGATGTCCTGCTGATTGTCACCGCCGACCATTCCACCGCCTGCGAGCTGAAAGCCCACAGCGCCGCTCCTGTGCCGGTCCTGTTTTGCAATCCCAGCGTCCGCGTCGACAGCGTGGCGGCGTTTTCCGAGCGGGCGTTTGCGCAGGGCGGGTTCGGGTACGCCGAGGGGAAAGACATCATGCCACAAGTCATGAATCTGATGGGCAAGTTGCATTTGATAGGCGCCTAGGAACCCATGCGCCTTGGACTTTGGATCTAGGGTTGCCCCATCCCTCCCTTGCCTCAGGGGTCGTTTTCCGAGAGGCCGAATCCCTCCTCGCAGTCCTCGTTGCCCCGGGGCTCGACGTGGATCATCACGTCGAAGACGTTCTCCACCTTGGCCTTGATTGCCCTTTCCACCTGAGACGCGATATTGTGGGCCTCCTCCACCGTGATATGGGGATCGACTTCGATATCCGTATCGATATCCCAGTAGCCACCGATGCGACGTATCCTTGTCCGGTGGGGCTTGCCCGCGCCCTCCACCGAATTCACCGCGTCAAACACGATTTGGTATTTTCCCGTGCCGGCGCCCCCGTCCATCAATTCCAGGTTGGCGCTGAGGAAGATGCCGACAGCCGTCTTGATGACCCACGCACCCACCAGGGCGGCGAGGATGGTGTCCGGCAATCCCGATCCTGTGGCGGACGACAGGAAGAGCCCGACGAGGACGCCCACGGATATCAGCGCGTCCCCCGCCATGTTTTTGGCGTTAGCCGCGAGCATCGCCGAGCCGGAGCGCCGCCCATAGTGGCGCTGGCTGAACGCCAACAGGATCTTTCCCACAATGGAGACAAGCGCGGCGACAAGGCCGGAAAGGTCTGGCGTTTCTTGGATGGCGCCGGAGAGAAGCGTGGCGATTGAACTGATAATCAGTTGCGCGCCCGCGTAAAACAGGACAAAGGACAAGACTGCCACAGCCACGGTTTCCGCCCGGGTGTGCCCCCAGGGGTGATCCTTGTCCGCCGGCCGCGCGGCAATCCGGACGACCACCAGCGTGACGGCGGAGATGAGCACGTCGGATACGGAATCGATGCCGTCGCCGAGCAATGCGTTGCTGCCGGATATCACGCCAAAGGCAATCTTCAGCACGGCGAGGATGCCGTTTCCCATTATCGCGGTCACGGCGGCGATGCGTATATACCTGGCTTTGTCGTCTTGGGTCATGCTGTCGTCCCCAAACTCATCGATGTGGCTGCCCATATGCCATATACCCATAGGATGCGAAACGCAATATAGCAACATTGGCAGCATGGTAATGGTCAATTGTAATCAATAATACTATGTATTATATACCTGGGGGGGCTTATGGCGGAGTTGCTGTCTTTGGTGGTTCCCTGTTACAATGAGGAGAACACCTTGCCGGGCTTTTTCGCCGCGGTGGGCGCTGTCGCGGAACGGATGCGTGACGTGGCGGACGTGACGTTTGAATTCCTTTTTGTGGACGACGGATCCACCGATAAAACGCTTGCCCTGATCAAGTCCTTCCGCGCGGAAGACAAGCGGGTGAGATACCTTTCTTTTTCCCGCAACTTCGGCAAGGAATCCGCCATCCTGGCCGGCTTACGCGCCGCCAGCGGCAAGTATGTCGCATTGATGGATGCGGATTTCCAGGATCCGCCGGAACTGCTGCCCGAGATGTACCACTGCCTGATAAACGAGGGCTATGACTGCGTGGCCGCCCGCCGCGCGTCGCGGGAAGGGGAACCCAAGATCAGGTCTTTTTTCGCGCGTCGCTTTTACCGTTTGATGTCGAGGCTGTCCAGGGTGGAGCTGGTGGACGGTGCGCGGGACTTCCGGATGATGACCCGGAAGGTGGTGGACGCCGTCCTCAGTATGCCGGAAACCAGCCGGTTTTCCAAGGGGCTTTTTGCCTGGGTAGGCTTCAAGACCAAGTGGTTGCCCTACGAATACATCTCCCGGGAGGGGGGCCGGACCAAGTGGTCGTTCTTCCAGCTACTCTCCTACTCGCTCAGCGGCATCTTTGCCTTTTCCCAAGTGCCGCTGGCGTTCGCCTCGGTGCTGGGCGTTGTGTTTTTCCTGATCTCGGTGGTGATGATCATCTTCATTGTGATACGGCGCTTGATCTTCGGCGACCCGGTCTCGGGCTGGGCTTCTACCGTATGTATCGTGATGTTTATCGGAAGCATCCAGTTCCTGTGTATCGGCATCATGGGGGGGTACGTGTCCCGGATATACCTCGAGGTGAAAAACCGCCCCGCCTATTTCATCAGGGAGGATGAAGACGATGACGAAGACGATGACGAAGACGGTGGTTGTGATAGGGGCAAGTAAGATAGGGCCAAAGCGGGCCGGTTGGGCGCTAGCGGGCGGGTATATCCTTTGTTTTGCGCTTCCGCTACTCCTGATGCTGGTCGTGTATATCCGGCTGGGCGTGCATCCCTTTGGCGAGTTGTCTGTGATGACGACGGACATGGGTTCCCAATACGCCGATTTCTACCAAGGCCTGCGCGACATGTTGGCGGGGGAGACCAGCCCCTTTTTTTCCTGGCACATGGCTTTGGGGAGCAACTATTGGGGACTCTTCACCTACTACCTCTCCAGCCCGCTATCGCTCATTGTCCTCTTGACGGGCGACATCCTCTCCGGCATCTTGGTCATGACACTGGTCAAGATAGGCTTGTGCGGGCTGAGTTTTGGGATCTTCCTGCGCCGTGCGCTCCATCTGCCCGCCGCCCTCCTGCCCCTGTTGGCGACGGCTTACGCGCTGATGTCATACGTCGTGTTGTACGCCATGATGCCCATGTGGCTGGATTCCGTCGCCCTGTTGCCACTCATGGCGTTGGGCGTCCATAGCCTGCTGGGTTCCGGCCGACGGTTGCCCCTCATCGGATGGATGGCCGCGTCGATATTCTGCAATTACTATACAGGATACATGGCGATCCTGTTTACCTGCCTCTATTTCCTCTATCGCCTGCTCTTGGCGGATGGCCTTACCCGACGCATGTTCTTGCGAAAAACCGGACAATTCACGCAGTGCCTGCTCTCGGCGGGCGGGCTGGGGGCGGTGGTGTTGCTCCCGGCCTTTTTGTCCTTGCGCGAAGGGCGGCTCACCGTAATGAACCTCAACTTTCAGGGGCTCTCGCCCGTCACTTTTGGCGGGAAACTGCTAGGCGGCGTATACGACGGCATCCGCTATGACGCGACCCCCTCGATATACTGCGGCGCGGCAATCCTGTTGCTGTGCGTGGGTTTCTTCTTTTTGAGAAACGCCAGCCTGCGGGAAAAACTGATCCATGCGGGCATGGCGCTGTTGTTGGTGATGTGTTTCTGCCTCCCCGCCGGCAACGGGGTGTTCCATATGTTGCAATCGCCCGCTTGGTTCTTGTACCGGTATGCCTTTATCTTCCCATTCTTCTTAGTCTCCCTGGCAGGGGCGTCCTTCTCAAAAATGAAAAGCCCGCCGCTTTGGGGAATACTCGCGACGGCGGCGATATATACGATCATCGCGCTTCTCCAACCGGCGCAAGATCCCACCAACCTGCTGGCGACGGTTTCCTTCCTCACCTGCGCGGGCGGCGCCCTTACCTGGTATATCGGAAAAGCCGGGACCCGCATGGCGATCCCCGCCGTCATCCTGCTGACAGCTGTCGTTGCCGCCGATATGTTCGTCAACGCCGACGCGCTCATCACGTCGTTGCACCGGGATAGCGCCTTTTTGCCCTATGCCGGATGGGAGGACATGTATGGGCGCGTCCGGCCGGTGGTCGAGGGGTTGCGTGGCGCGGACGATGGGTTTTACCGTGTGGAAAAGGATTTCCAGCGCACCTACAACGACGCCATCTCCTTGGGGTACAAAGGGATCGCCCATTACAGCTCGGCCTATAAGGACAGTACCAACCGCTTCTTGCGCGAACTGGGGATGCAACAGGGATGGTTCTGGTGCTCGCACAAGGGATCGACGTTGGCCATGGATACGCTATTGGGCGTAAAGTACATGCTGTCGCAGGACGGCGCCGTGTTCGGGTATGACGAGTGGTTTACGCAAAACGGCGTCACGGTATGGCAAAACGGGCTCGCGTTGCCGCCGGCCTATATGGCGCCCCCATCGTTTTCTTTGTCGCCACCGCCCGAAGGCGACCCGTTTACACGTCAAAACAACCTGTTAGGAAGCCTTTGCCCAGACGTGGGGGACTGTTTTCTCCCGGTAGGTTATGAGAGGGTAGGGGAGGGCGCGGGCGCGGACGCGGACGCGGATGCGGAGGGCGTGGGTGCTGATGCGGACGCGGACGCGGGTATCACGTACTTTGTCCAAACGCCAGCCGACGGCCTGCTGTACCTCTATCTGGACACGGCGACCCACTACGCCCGTGTGATGGTATCGGTGGAGGGCGCCGTAGCGGGCAACACGTACGAAGAACCCGGCGTCAACTACATGATGTGCTTAGGCGCGTTTCCGGCCGGGCAAACCGTCACGGTCGCGGTGTATGGATACGATGGCGACACTGGCGACGCAATCCAGGCGGATGGCTGGGTGTTTGCCATGCTCGACAGCGGGCGTTTGGAAACGGTCGCCGCGCGGATACGACAGGGCGGGCTTCGTGTGACCGAAACCCGCGCCAATGGACTGTCTGGGATTGTCGAAGCCCGGGAGGGAGGGGTGCTGTTTACCAGCATCCCCTACGACAGCGGCTGGTCGGCGACGGTCGGCGGCCAGCCGGTACAGACAGAAGCCTACGATGACGCCTTGCTGTGCGTCCGCCTGCCAGCCGGAACGCATGAGGTCGCCTTTTCCTATTGGCCGCCCGGCATGATGGCCGGCGGCGTAACCGCGCTGGCCACATTGATCGTGCTTGCCGGCTGGGCTACTTTGTCATTTTTGCGACTTCATCGGCAAAATCATCCTCGCGCTTCGCGATTCCTTCGCCCTTCTCGTAGCGGACAAAGCGGGTGACCTCGATTTCGCCGCCAATGTCTTTGGCCACGGTATCTACATATTGGGCCACAGAGAGCTTGTTGTCCTTGACGAAGACTTGGGACAGCAAGCATTTTTCGGCAAAGAACTTGTTGATGCGGCCGGCCACGATTTTCTCGGCCACGGCTTGCGGTTTGCCCTCGGCCATCGCCTGGGACATGAGGATGGCGCGCTCGCCCTCCAGCGACTTGGCGTCGACCTCGTCGGAACGCAACCACTCGGGCCGCATCGCAGCCGCTTGCATGGCCAGGTCACGGCCCAGCCGCAAGACGCGCGGGTCATCCCCCAGGCCGTCGGGAGCCTTCAGGTTGACCAGGACGCCGATCTTGCCGCCCATATGCACGTAGGCGACGTTCACCGAGTCCGTGAATCGCTCGAACCGCCGGATCTGTAAGTTTTCCCCGATTTTCAGGACCCTTTCCCGCAACGTCTCCTCAACCGACAGGGTCCCGCCGTCGAAGGGGGCGGCGGCCAGCTCGGACAGGCCGGCCGGGCGGGCCTGTAAAACGGTGGCGGCCACGCCTTGGAGAAAAGCCTGGAAATCCTCGCTTTTCGCGGCAAAGTCGGTTTCGCAGTTGATCTCGATAATGGCGCCGCAACCACCTTGGGGATCGACTGTGGCGAAGACAGCGCCCTCGGCGGCAATGCGGCCGGCCTTTTTGGCGGCGGCGGCCATGCCCTTCTCGCGCAGATAGGCAATGGCGCCGTCGATATCGCCACCGGTCTCGGTGAGGGCCTTTTTACAGTCCATCATACCGACACCGGTCAATTCACGGAGGTTTTGTACGTCTTTCGCAGTAAAAGCCATAGATGTGGCTCCTTTCTTATTCAATAAATTAAGATGCCCTTATGATACAGATGGCGCGCCGCCCTCAGGCGCTGGGCTGGCCGCCCCTTGGCGCCCCGCCGGACTGGTGGTTGCCTCAACGGGCGCGGCGGCCGCCGCCACCGACGCCGCGGGGGACGGTTCCGGTTCGGACTGCTCCCCTTGGCGGCCCTCCTGGACAGCGTTGGCCATGGTTTGCGAAATCAGCCGGATGGCGCGGATGGCGTCGTCGTTGCCGGGGATGGGGTAGTCGATCTCATCCGGGTCGCAGTTGGTGTCGACGATCGCCACGATGGGGATGCCCAGCTTGCGGGCTTCGGCAATGGCGTTACGCTCCTTGCGCGGGTCGATGATGAACAACGCGCCCGGCAGGCGGCGCATTTCCTTGACGCCGCCCAAGTATTTTTCCAGCTTGTCGATCTCGCCGCGCAACTTGATGACCTCTTTCTTGGGCAACATATCGAAAGTGTCGTCGTTCTGCATCTTTTTGATCTGGTTGAGACGGTCGATGCGCCGGCGCATGGTCTTGAAGTTCGTGAGCATGCCGCCCAGCCAGCGGGCGTTGACAAAAAACATGCCCGACCGCTCGGCCTCCTCGCGAATGGCCTCCTGGGCCTGCTTCTTTGTGCCGACGAACAGCAGGGTCTCGCCCTCGGCGGAGAGGTCGCGCACGAAGTGATAGGCCTCTTCCAGTTTCCTGACCGTCTTTTGCAGGTCGATGATGTAAATGCCGTTGCGCTCGGTGAAAATGAACTGTGACATTTTGGGGTTCCAGCGCCGGGTCTGGTGTCCGAAATGGACGCCGGCTTCCAGCAACTGCTTCATGGTTACGACTGCCATGGTGTGCCTCCTTTTGTTTTTCGCCGCGCTCCCAAGGGCAAGGGGATGGGAATGGGACAAGGGCGTGCGGCATCCCTCCATCCGGCGTCCACCCAAAAACGCCACCCCTCACGATCGAAATAAGGGGCACTGGGCGCGTTGGTGGCCGGATGTGTGGATTGCGCAGTGAACCGAGGTTCATATAATTTGCGCCATAAAATTATAGCACGTAGCAAAGCAGATTGCAAGGATTTTATTCAAATTCAACTGTAACTTTTTTATCTTTATTACGACTAATAAGTGGATGGCATCCAAAAGAGGTGAGGAAAATAGACGAGTATCGCGTAAAAGAGATTGCATATGTTCGGTATTTAGATGGAGATGCTAGTGCTTTAGATGAAATCGCGAAAGAGTATTTTCCCATCCTAATAGCTTTTCTGCGCCGAATGGTTGGCAGTGTGGAGGACGCGGAGGATTTAGCGGCCGATACCTTGCTTGTACTTCTAACGCATAAAGAAAAGTATGCGTTTAGGAGTAGTTTGAAAACATTCTTAATGGCTATTGCAAAAAACAAAGCATATGACTATATGAGAAAAAAGCGGTTGGGATCCTTTGACGATTCATTTTATGAATCCCATTCGTCTTCCTCACCTGAAAAGACTATTTTGGATCAAGAATATTATCATGAGATTTGGAAATCCATACATTCACTAAAGCGCGACCAACAAATGGCACTCTATTTGATCGCTGTGGAAGGTATGACGTATGAAGCCGTTGCCGGGGTCATGAAAAAAAGTCAAAGCAATGTTAAAGTATTGGTTCACAGGGCGCGAGAAAAATTAAAAAAAGAAAGAACGGAATTGTTATGAGAACGCAAACTGAACTACTTGAACTGCTATATAGAAAATATAGTGAGTATTTGACGGAACAAGAACAAAAAAAGCATACGCGAATTATGATGACACGAGTTGCTGTATCTGTTACGTCAATTGCTGTTATTCTCGCCGCGATCATGGTGGCTAATCGCTCTTTCACTCCAGCCCCACCCGCGCCAACCGACACACCCTCAACTGTCACACCCAATAATCCACAACGCAAAGTGATATATGCGCTTGACGCGAGAGACAAAGAAAGCGGCGAACAAATTTTAGCTCCCGGTCATTTATGGATAGGAAATCAGTTAAATAAAGCATTAGAAAGCGCGGAAAATGAAGATTCCCTTTTCTATGTCGGGATAAAACTTTTCTTTGAAGTTCCTTCTCGATACAATCATTATGATGCTGTGGTACGTCTACGACAACATAATGAGGATAACTTCATATTCAACGGTAAAACCCTGAAGGCAATCGAAAACGTAGCAAGGGAAATAAAAAGGCAGTATGGCGATGCTATGTATGGCCAACCATTAAATGTTACATGGACTGAATATGTAGGTATCATGCGTGAAGCGGCAGAAGCGAGAAAGGCATATGAAAATGAAACCCAAAAGATTTTAGAAACAGGGATACAACCGCTCCTCGCTGAATTTAGAGATGAAGAAATTGCACGCCTGACATCCCTTGGATTTGAATTTATTCATCATGAAGGTAATCTTTATGCTCTGGCAACCAAAGAAGCGATTTTATCCCTTATCCCCACAGAAGACATTGGATACAGCGTATGGTTGGAAATTCCTGATCTTACGGATAAATACGGTGCGAAGGTTTCACAAGAACTCGCCTATCAGTTGTCAATAAACGAAAGTGAAACATTGAATGTTAAATTGTACACCGTATGGTCGAACATTCTAAGCGGAGAGGTTATTTCAGACAATGCTGTATTGAAAAAAGCGTTATCTTCCTACACGATACCCGAAGCCCCCGGTTATTATCCCGATTATATCCAATATGATTCCTATGAAAAATATCAAGAAGCTGTTGCTGAGCATATGTTGGCAGAAGAGGATTATAAAGAAATATTAGAAAAGTTGCATAGAGAATTAAATGGCTCGTTGTTACCGCAAATCAACATGGTTATGGACGAATTCATTATACGGTACGACGTTACCCCGGAAGCAGTCTGGATAAAATATGATATTCAGGATGGGCGGATTATCACAGAAGCAAGCATTGGGTTGCAATTAACAAGTGAAGCAATTTTAGCACTATTGAAAAGTAGCGATGTTCAGTTTGCCGACGGGGTATATACAATTTACGATATGCCCGCAGAAGAATAGGCCATAAGAATCATGTCGTGAAAACGGCCAAGGTCGTCATTACTATTCATTGAGCCAGAACTCCGCCTTTCTCTGTATTTCGTCCACTGCTTGCTGGAGCGTGACGGTCCCGTCCTGGTAATCATCGATGATTTGCTCCGACTCCCTCATGGAAAAGAGATCGCGAAGAGTGGCCCCGTCGCGGTAGATATTATGTATATCTCGGTAGATGGGAAGCGACATATCGTAGTAGCCTTCATAGGCGGATATGTCCTCGATGACAAAAACAGGCCGGTTCACGTTGGATATCATATTGGCCGCTGCCGCCTCCAAAAACTCTATCGCCAATTCCTTGTTCTTGCCGTAGGGGTTTACCACCGCGTAGAGGCATCCGAAATAGTTGCGCTGCACGGCGTCCGTCAATCGGGGCATGGGCAGGGCGCGCCAGCCGGCCAAGTCGCTGGTCAGCAGTTCATCGAGAATATCCAATTTGAAAACCACGCGCTTCGTATCATTTTCGACAATATAGCTGTCCTCATCGATACGCTCCAGCCACTCGTAATCGCGTTGCAATATGGGATGATGCGAGGTTGTCAGTTCCGGGTCGCCATACCGATGCCAGCCCTCCCACATGGTTTCAAAGTA
>WRCJ01000022.1 GCA_009784085.1 Oscillospiraceae bacterium
GCGGGCTATCTTCCGTAACCGCAGGATTGCAATTGCTGACTGGGAATCGAACATGGCGCAGACTTTGCTGAACGCACAGCGCGAAGCTGATGAAAAATGGCAGGGCGTGGTCGCTGACAAGGATGTAGAACTCGCTGACAAGGACGCAGAACTCGCGGACAAAGACGCAGAACTCGCGGACAAAGATGCAGAACTCGCTGACAAGGACGCAGAGATAGCACGGCTCCGCGCCATGCTTGACGGAAAGTAGGCGGCGTTGTGGGATCATCGCCTTTGTACGGGACGCGCCGCTGCGCGTCCCGTTTTCAACGGTTGTCGCATGTTAGAGCGCGGGGCATTGTAATGTCGTGCAGGCGAGCGGGCACAAGTCACAAGATATAATCGTTGATTTTCTACCTTACAGATGGTATAATGGTTGCTAACAACCATTACATTGGATGCATATACCACGACGACGCTTCGCGCCTGTGGTATAATGGTTGCTAACAACCATTACATTGGATGCATATACCACGACGACGCTTCGCGCCTGTGGTATAATGTAAGCGGCTCGGGTGAAAAAACAGAAAGGGGCTGGCTGCCTATGATCCTTACGCTCAAGGTTGAGAATGCCGCCGGGGAGGTTCTGGCGAAACACGTCGGCACGGACGGCGCGACGCTGGTTTACGCCGGGGCCTATCAGCCGGGCGACCGCATCGTTCTGGAAGCCGACAGCCCCGGCGGTTACTTAATTGCCGCGTTGGAGGACAGTATTGCCCCGGCTTATGTCTATATGGGCGGCCTGCGGCATGTGATGACCGTGCCTTTTGGGGAAAAATGCGTGTGTTATTCCCCAAGGAGTTTTTCCGGGGAAGGGCATTTGCTTTCCGTCCGCCGCGCGACGCGCAGGGAGGTTGGCGCGTACAAGAACGTGGCGTTAAACCCGCTGGACTGCCACGAGAACGAGATCCTCTTCCCCCACAGCCGCGCCAATGTGGAGACGCGGGGCGAATCCGTGTTCGCGTCCCGAAACGCCGTGGACGGGATCTATGCCAACGCGGGGCATGGGCCGTGGCCGTACCAGAGCTGGGGTATCAACCGAGACCCCGACGCGAAGATGACAATCGATTTTGGCCGCGCTGTGTTCATTGACCGCGCCGTGCTGACCACCCGCGCCGATTTCCCCCACGACAGCTGGTGGGTGAGCGGCGCATTGGTTTTTTCGGACGGCAGTGCCGTCACGTTTCCCCTGACCAAAACGGAGCGCCCGCAGATTGTGGAGTTCGCGCCGCGCACGGCGACATGGGTTGCCTTAGAGAGACTGATAAAGGCGGATGACGAGTCGCCTTTCCCCGCGCTCAGCCAGATCGAGATCTGGGGCGCGGAAGCGGGCTGCGACCCGCAAATTGCTGGCGGCTAGCGGCTAGCCGCAAATAGACTGAGAGGGGTTGTTACCACTTGGATATCCGCTACAGCGCGCATCCCCGGGATGTCGCGCGCTATACAACCGAGGAACTCCGAGCCGAATTCCACATCTCCGGGCTGTATCAGCCGGGCGAGGTGACGGCCGTGTACTCCCATGTCGATCGCATGGTGACGCTGGGGATTATGCCGGTCGGGGAGGCCCTGCCCATCGACAAGGGCATCAATGTGTGGGAGAACTTCGGCACGTCGTTCTTTCTGGAGCGGCGCGAGGTCGGGTTCTTCAATCTCGGCGGCCATGGCGCGGTCACCGTGGACGGCGCGTCCTACCGCTTGGCGCCAAAAGACTGCCTGTATATCGCCAGCGGGGCCAAGGCGGTCGCCTTTACCAGTGAGGACAGCGGGAATCCCGCGCGGTTCTACGGCGTATCGGCGCCGGCCCACCGCAAGTGCGAAAACAGGTTGCTCACGCTGGCAGACGCGGCGAAAAAGCCGCTGGGGTCGGTGGAGTCGGCCAATAAACGGGTCATCAACCAGTTTATCCACCCCGACGTCCTGGACACCTGCCAGCTCAGCATGGGGCTGACGGTCCTGGATCCGGGCAGCGTATGGAACACCCTCCCCGCCCACACGCACGAGCGGCGCATGGAGATCTACACCTATTTCGACATCCCGGAGGGCAATGTCGTGATCCACCTGATGGGCCAAGGGCAGGAGACGCGGCACTTGGTGATGCGCAATTTTGACGCGGTCATCTCCCCGAGCTGGAGTCTGCACGCCGGTTGTGGCACTGCCGGGTACAGCTTCATTTGGGCCATGGGCGGCGAAAACCAGGCGTTTGACGACATGGATGTCATCCCCACGGAAGAATTGCGCTAGGATACGCTAGGATACGCAAAAAAACACCTAATTATGGTAAAAAACACCTAAATTTATGGCTAATAGTTTATGATATATAGTTTTTAGGGTGGGAGGCAGGTAGGCAGATATGGACAACATGTTTTCCCTGAAGGGCAAGATTGCCCTTGTGACCGGCGCCAGCTATGGCATCGGCTTTGCCATCGCGCAGGCGTATTACGAGGCGGGCGCCTCCATCGTGTTCAACGACATCAACCAGGATTTGGTGGACAAAGGGCTGGCCGCCTACGGGGAGGCGGGCGTCGATGTGCGCGGCTATGTCTGCGATGTCACCGACGAGGACGCTGTGAACGCGATGGTCGGGGCGATCGAGCGGGACGTGGGCGTGATCGATATCCTGGTGAACAATGCCGGCATTATCAGGCGCGTCCCGATGACCGAGATGAGCGCCGCCGAATTCCGCAAGGTCGTCGATGTGGATTTAAACGCGCCGTTTATCGTGGCGAAAGCGGTGTTGCCGTCCATGATCAAGAAGGGCGCGGGCAAGATCATCAACCTCTGCTCCATGATGAGCGAACTGGGGCGCGAGACAGTCTCCGCTTACGCCGCGGCCAAAGGCGGGCTTAAAATGTTGACGAGGAATATTGCCTCCGAGTATGGGCAGTACAATATCCAATGCAACGGCATCGGCCCCGGATACATCGCGACGCCGCAGACCGCGCCGCTGCGCGAGCGTCAGGCGGACGGATCGCGGCATCCCTTTGACCAATTCCTGATCGGCAAGACGCCGATGGCCCGGTGGGGCACGACCGACGACCTGAAGGGCCCGGCGGTGTTCCTGGCTTCCGCCGCGTCCGATTTCGTCAACGGTCACGTCCTGTATGTGGACGGCGGCATCTTGGCGTATATCGGCAAGCAGCCGTAGGCGGTGGCATAGTATGGACGTGAAGGGCATAGACGCAAAGGACCTGGGCGTGAAGGACATAGACGTAAAGGGCCTGGACGTGAAGGGCAGGGACAATTGCCTCTACGACGCCATCGCTTTGGGCGAAGTCATGCTGAGGCTGGATCCCGGCGAGGGGCGCATCCGGTCTGCCCGGAATTTCCGTGTGTGGGAAGGTGGCGGCGAGTACAACGTCGCGCGCGGCCTGCGCCGGTGCTTCGGCTTGAAAACCGCCGTGGTGACGGCGTTTCCCGACAACGACGCGGGACGGCTGGCGGAGGATCTTATTTTGCAGGGCGGCGTGGATACGCAGTTTATCCGTTGGGCGCCCTATGATGGCATCGGGCGCGACGCCCGCCTGGGGCTGAACTTCACCGAGCGCGGCTTTGGCGTGCGCGGCGCGGTCGGCGTGAGTGACAGGGCCAACACCGCCGCATCCAAGCTGAAACCCGGCGACATAGACTGGGAGCATATCTTTGGCGCATGCGGCGCGCGCTGGTTCCATACCGGCGGCATATTCGCGGCGCTGTCCGAAACGACTGCGCAGGTAACGCTGGAGGCCATGCGTTGCGCGAGGAAATACGGCACGGTCATCAGCTATGACTTGAACTATCGCCCCTCGCTGTGGAAAAGCATCGGCGGGCAGGCGAAGGCGCAGGAGATCAACAGGGAGATTGCCAACTACGTGGACGTGATGCTCGGCAACGAGGAGGATTTCACGGCCTGCCTCGGTTTTGCCATCGAAGGCAATGCGGCCGATCTATCCCGATTGGACACAGACGGCTACATCAAGATGATGGCCTCTGTGGCGGCGGCCTACCCACAACTGCGGGTCGTCGCCTCCACGTTGCGGACGGTCCGGACGGCGACGGTCAACGACTGGTCGGCCATGGGCTGGGCGGACGGGCAGGCGCATCTGGGCATGAAGCTGGAGGGGCTGGAAATTTTGGATCGCGTCGGCGGCGGCGACAGCTTCGCGTCCGGGCTCATCTTCGGGTTGCTGGACGGCGTCGATTTGCCTGTGGCGCTCAACTATGGGGTGTGCCACGGGGCGCTGGCCATGACAACCCCCGGCGACACGTCCATGGCCTCGAAGAAGGAAGTCGAAGCCTTGATGCGGGGCGCGGGCGCGAGGGTACAGCGATGAGAGAGACGAACGCAACGAATGTGACGAACGCGGTGAACGCGGTGAATGTGACGAACGCGATGAACGTGACATTGGAGCAAATACAGGCAGTCGGCGTCATGCCGGTGATCGCCATATCGGATACGGAGAAAGCCGTGCCGCTGGCCAGGGCGTTGGCCGCCGGCGGCATCCATTGCGCGGAGGTGACCTTCCGCACCGAAGAGGGGGAGGAGGCCATCCGGCGCATCGCGGCGGAATGCCCCGACATCCTGGTCGGCGCGGGTACGGTGCTGACGGTCGAACAGGCAGACAGGGCGGCGAGGGCCGGGGCGAAGTTTGCCGTGTCACCGGGCACAAACCCCAAGGTGGTGAGGCGTTGCGCCGAGATTGGGTTGCTCATCATACCCGGTTGCGCCACGCCGTCCGACATGGAACAGGCCATGGCATTCGGCTTGGACACGGTGAAATTTTTCCCGGCGGAGCAGGCGGGCGGTTTAGCATACATCAAAGCCGTCGCCGCCCCTTATCCCAAGCTACGCTTTGTGCCCACCGGTGGAATAAACGCGGGCAATCTGGGCCGGTACATGGCGTTTCCCAAGGTCGTCGCATGCGGCGGCAGTTGGATGGTGAAAAAAGATCTCATCGAGGCGGGGGATTTCGGCGAGATCACCCGGTTGTGCCGGGAAGCGGCGCGGATCGTCAAAGAAGCGCGTCAGCCGTGCCCCTCTCCGACGGGCGACGGGCGATTTTTGGAATGAACCTCCCCCTCTATTCCCTGCTCCGGCGGGCCAATCGCATGGTGAAGGCGCGCAAAAAGGCCCGCGCCGGCGCATACCTGTCCCCTTGCCGCCGCATCGAGTTTGTGTATCCGCCAAAGCGGCGGGTGTGCGCCATGACCTTCGACGATGGCCCCTGCATGGCGGGGACGGTGCCCGACGTATCGGGCGGCGGGAGCCTGACCGGGTATTTGCTGGACGTATTGGCTTCGTATCGCGCGCGCGGCGTTTTCGATGTCATTGGGTCCACCGCCGAGAATTACCCCGACCGCGCCGGGAAGGAAAACACGCTCTTTATTTTCGGCCGCGCGTACGACCACTATGCGTATTTCGAGGGCGACGCCTTGGCCGGCGTCGCGGCTTGCCCCGCGTTGTTGCGCCGCATGGCCGCCGAGGGGCATGAGCTGGCCAACCACAGCTATCGGCATCTTTTGTTTGGCCGCAACCTCACGGTCTATCGCCGCCGCCGCCACTGGCACACCTTGGACGAGGTGGTGGGCGATTTGTCCCGCCTACACGAAGCGGTCGAAAACGAGACCGGCGTCGCCATGCGCCTGGCCCGCCCGCCGCATTATGTCGACCGCATCCCGGATGGGTCTTCCGCCTACGACGCTTACATCCGCATGGGATACCAATACATGGCGGCCAGCGCGGACGGCGGTTGCTGGTTCCCCTCCTCCCAAGACGACAGGGCTGACGCGGAGGCTTCCGTTTCCCGGCTCCGCGCCTTGTTGCAAGACGATCCGGATGCCTTGCGCGGCAAGATCATCTTTCAAAAAGACGGCTACAACATGTCCCGCCGATCCCCCGTGGCCCTAGCCCTTCCGTTGCAGCTGCAACTGCTCTCCGACTACGGTTACGAAGTGGTGACCGTATCCGAGATGCTTGATCTCTCGCCCTTCGAGGACCTGTCTCCCGACGACCCCTGCTTCGACGCGGCCCGCGCGATGCTTCGCGACGGGCATGTCGTGGGCTACCGGAACAATTCCTGCCAGCCGGATAGGGTGGTGACGGCGGGGGAGCTGTGCCAGATGGCGGCGGGCGGGCAGAAACAGGGGCAACAGGGGCAACAGGGGCAACTGACGGCGGCCGGCGGCCGAAACCCCTATGCGGGGGTGTTGGATTGGGCTGTCGGGATCGGCTTGTACAAGGCGGGCGTGGACGGGAAGGCGCCCGCTTCGGCCGGCGACATTGCCCGGGCGGCCCGGTTGTTGGGGCTACCTTGCGACCGCCCCCGGGGCAACACGCGCCGGGACGCCATTCTCGCGTTGGGCGCCGGCAACGCGCCGCCCGCGTAGGGCGCGTATGGATCCTGCGATCCTGCGACTACTGCGCAGGACAGGCCACGCGCAGGATGACGGGGTGGGCGGCAACCAACCGCCCGTGACACCGCGGCATCGCGGGTCCCGCCACCCACCAAACACCCGCATAACATCGTTTGTCTTATTTCGAATTTGGGCTGCTGCGGCGGCCCGCCAGGAAACGGGGATTCTATTCGTGCCATTACCTTTTGAGCGGATCCTTGCCGATTGCCGGGGGATATTTCAGGAAAAATTGCTGGATTATGGCCCTGCTTGGCTTGCATTCCGCTGGCTATCCTTGGTCGATCAAATCTATATCAAGCTGTGCCGTATCCGCGCCTTGGAGGAAGCCCCGGACGAGCGGATGGTCGCCGATGCGCCCCGGGACGAATACTTGGGCATCATAAACTATTGCCTGGTCGGGTTGATGAAAGACGAGGGGACCCTGCCCACCGCCGAGGCTGTCGTGCGGGAACCCTCTGTGCTGGAAAGCCTGGACTGCGGGGATATCCTCGGGCGTTATGATGCCGCGGCTTCGCGCGCCTTGGGGTTGCTCGCCAAAAAAGACCATGACTATGGCGCGGCGTGGCGCGGCATGGCGGTATCCTCGATCACCGATCAAATGATCGTCAAAATCCTCCGCGTGAAGCACATCCTGGACTCGCCGCGCCGCTTGGCCGCCGCCGACAGCCTGCCCGCCCAGTTCATGGATATTCTGAATTATTGCTTGTTCTCACTCATTTTGATTGAAGAACACTGACAGACAAACAAACAAACAAACAAAGAGAGGGACCTAATGGACACACAAAGACTCATCCGCGCCATTGTGGACAATGTGGAACGCGTGATTGTAGGCAAACGGGAGACAGCCCAGCTGATGCTCATCGCCCTGTTGTGCGAAGGGCATGTGCTCATCGAAGACGTGCCGGGCGTGGGGAAGACCACGTTGGTGCAGGCACTGGCCCGATCGGTGGATTGCTCTTACCGCCGCATCCAATTCACGCCCGATATCCTGCCCTCGGACATCACCGGTTTTTCCATGTACAACCAAAAGACCGGCGAATTTGTTTTCAAGCCCGGCCTGGTCATGAGCTGCTTCATCTTGGCCGACGAGATCAACCGCACCTCGCCCAAGACCCAGGCCAGTTTGCTGGAGGTGATGGAGGAGGGCCAGGTGACCGTGGACGGCGTGACCCGTCCGGTGGGGCCGCCCTTCATGGTCATGGCCACGCAAAACCCGTCGGAATATGTGGGTACCTACCCGCTGCCCGAGGCGCAGGTGGACAGGTTCTTCATGCGCGTAAACTTGGGCTACCCTTCCGCCGACGAAGAGATAGCCATCCTGCACCGCTTTCGTCAGGACAATCCCCTGCTCACGCTCAAACCGGTCGCCGGCGGCGCGGATATCATTGGCTTGCAACGGTACGTCAAACAGGTTTTTGTGGCGGACGGCATCTACCGCTACCTGGTGGACATTGTCCGCGGCACCCGGGAACATCCCGACGTGGAGCTCGGCGCCAGCCCCCGGGGCAGTTTGGCTTTATACCGCGCGTCGCAGGCGTTGGCGTTGCTCAACGGCAGGGATTACGTGCTGCCCGACGACATCAAGCGCATGGCGCCGGTCGTGCTGAACCACCGCCTCATTTTGCGCCGGGAAGCCCTGCTGCGCCACCTGGACGCGGATATTATCATCAAGGAGATCCTGACAAACTCGCGCGTACCCATCAACGCGTCCACCAACGCGCCCACCAACGCGCCCGCCGGCGCGGGAGGCAGTGCGGGAGGGGCCGCACCGCATACCACGCCGCACGCTACGCCGCGCGTCGCGCCGCGCGGCAACAGGGAGTTTCCATGATGCGAAAAGACAGGCGGGAAAAATCACCCGCCACGCGCCGCTTGTCCTATGCGTTTGTCTTGGCGGTCGCGTTTTCCTGGGTCTTTTTTTTCGGTGGCACGGTCACATACACCATATTCACCCTGTGCATCCTCCTGCCCGCGCTGTCGATCCTGCATCTCTTGCTGTCTTATAAAAAACTGGCGCTGTCGCACGAGTTGAGCGTCTCGCGCGCCGAAAAGAACCAGCCGTTTAGCTGCACATATCGCCTGCGCAATAAAAACCGGTTTTTCACCCTCCCCGCTATGCGTGTGGAACTGGCCGGCACGGCGCCGAATAATAAGGGGAAAACCTCCCGGCTGGCGCTGGCGTTGCGTCCCTCCAAAGGGGTTAAGCTTTCCCTGCCCCTGCGCTATGCCTACCGGGGATTGTATCCGCTGCCGAAGCTTTCCGTAAAGGTAGGCGACCTGCTGGGTCTGTGCTGGCTCGATTTGCCGCAGGCGGACACGCCGGATACGGTGACGATCTTCCCTATGCTGCGCACGCTACGCAATTGCCGGATCCAGTTCGGGCAGAGGCCCTTCCTGTCGTACCAAACGGCGTCGGGCCTGCAAGAGGAGGCGTCGGCGTCGTCGGACAGCCGTTTGTACCAATACGGGGATCCGATCAACCGCATACACTGGAAATTGACCGCGCAAAAGGGCGAACTCATCGCGCGGCAATTCGAAACCGAGGCAAAAGAGGAACTCCTGCTGCTGCTGGACACAACGCCGCCCCCGCCGGAAGCCTACCCGCCCGAATCGGCCGACCGCCTGGTCGAAAGCGCGTTGGCTGTGATGTATTACTGCTTGCGGCGCAATTGCCCGGTTTGCCTGATGCATGGAAAATCCGACGGCAGCGTGTATGAAGCCGTATCGCGGGACAAGGATTCCTTTGATGCTTTGTTTGCCTATTTAGCCGTTGTGCCTTTCGACGGCGCCGCGCCGTTGCGGGTACTCGCCGGGCGCGCCGCTGCCAAATCCTTTGTCGGCGCTGTCGCGTTTACCGCGCATTTTGACGAGGATACGATTACCGCCATGAATACCCTGTGCGCCCCGCAACGCCCGGCCTCCGTGGTGTACGCCCCGTCCGGGGCGGGGGAGGCCAGGGGCGCCGAGGCACAAATACCTTCTGTGGAGGCACAGCGGTTCTTTGAGATGCATGTCGTGCCTTATGGGGCGGATGTCGCCGAGGCGCTTGATTTAGGGTTGAAAGTCAAGAGTTGAGAGTCAATAGTTAAAAGTTGAGAGGTTTAATTTTGCATTCTGTTGTTATTTCTGTTGTTATTGAGGTCGGACGATGAGCGCAACGATGGGCGAAACTATGGGCAAAACGGTAGCCCCCCCGGGAAGGAAGCCCCTCCTCCTGGAAATCCTGGGAGACCTTTTGCCGGCTTGGCTATTCGGCTTCAGCCTGCTATGGAGCTCCTTTTACGCCATGCAATACACATTTTCGGTGTGGCGCATGGCCTTCTTCCTCTTGCTGTTTTCAGCCCTTTGGCTTGTCGTCCTGCGCGTGCCGTTCGCCTTTGCCGTCCTGTCCGCGCTCCTCTGCGCCATCGTCTTCCTCTGGTTTGTCCCCATGTCCTGCGATTCCGATCGGATGCAACTTTTTGTCGAAGATTGGGTGGGCTTTTTCAGTTGGGCGGGGGAAGCCTTTATCCGCATCCTCCCGGCGCCCTCCCAGCAGTACTTGGATCGCGCCCTACTGCTGATAAGCCTGGGCACGGCGTTGTTGACCGGCCTCCTTGTCCGGTTTCGGACGCATCCCGCCGTTTTCCTGCTCGTGGGGGGCAGTCTCTTTTTTGTGCAGGAGACGCTGATGCAAATGCTGGTCATCCCGCCATTTTTGCTGTTCTTGGCCGCTTTTTCGTTGTATGCGTTTCGACAGACGTACGGTAGCTGGCGCCGTTGGGCGGCGGGCGCCATGCCCAGGATGCGCTTTTTGGGCGCCGCCGTCCCGCTATGCCTCCTGGCTGTCCTGCTGGCAATGCTGATGCCCGTCCGGGACACCGCGTTGGGGCAGCCGGTCATGGACTTGGCAAGTGAATTGGGATTTTCGTTTTCCTCCGACGGGATGGTGGAATTCCCCACAGGGCTTTTCTCGCACAGCGGGCTCCGGAAACGCGGCGACAATGACGAACTGGGCGGCCCGTTGCGCGGGTCGAACACGTTGCTGTTGACCATCAAAGCCGTCCGGGCGCCCTATCTCAAGTCGTACACCTACAACAAATACACCGGCCGCTCATGGTCCGTGAGTGAAGAAGCCGACGTGGCTTTCGAGCGGATGCCGCAGAGACACGAAGTAACCAGATCAACCATGGTCTACTATATGGGCACAGGCGTGATGTTGCCTACATCCTTCCCGCATCACTATGGAACGATGGCCGGCGGTTACCAGCGGCTGTCGGGCTCGTTCCTTTACGTGAACAGATACGCCGACTCTCGCCCCATGGAACCGCCCTTGGACAAACTCTTTGACATTAATCCCAACGAGTACGCGCGACAAACAGAAGTTTTAGTTCAAACGGAATCGGGCGATTGGATCCTTGAGGACTTGGGCGAATGGGTCCTTACGGGCAGAATATTTGTCGATCTCAAACCGGGAGCCGTCAGCTACGATACCATGCAAATCACCTTCGAAAAGATGCGCACCCGCTCGCTGTTTGCCCCGATGGAAGCCGTCGACCTGCGGCCGGGCGAAGAGGACGCCTTGACCCTCACCTGTTCCCGCCTGGGCGATATGCGCATGCAGGACGCGAAAGGTACCGGCTTTTCCTACGAGCTGGAGCTTTGCAACCTGAACCTCACCCGCGACGAGTTGGGCGACCTGTTGCGCCTGGGCGGACGGGGATTCCTGGACGGGGTCGATGTGCCGGAGGGCGAGAGATTCGGCTTTTTGTTCGACACCCTCTTGCCATTCGCGCGTTGGGACGCCCAAAACGCATCGGACATGCTGGCGGGATGCGACCTGCCCGATACGGTGCCCAAGCGGGTCTATGACCTGGCCATGTCGCTGACGTTCGGGAAGCACACCGATTACGATTGCGCGCTGGCCATCGAGACCTACCTGCGCACCAGCTTCCCCTACGACACCGATGTACCCGAGACGCCGGCCGACCGGGATTTTGTGGACTATTTCCTGTTCGATCTGCAGCGCGGCTACTGCACGTATTTCGCCACCGCCATGACGGTGATGTGCCGGTCGGTCGGCCTGAAAGCCCGGTATGTGGAAGGGTTCGCGCCGGAGCGTGGCGAGGAGGAGGGGACGTTCTACGCCACCGGCGAGCAAGCCCACGCATGGTGCGAAGTGTATTTCCCCGGCTTCGGCTGGATCCCCTTCGAACCGACGGGCGGTTCCTTGGGGAGAACCTTTGAGGAGCGGAATTTTACCGAGGATCCCTCCGCGCCCCCAGCTCCGTCTGTGAGTCCCGGCATGCCCTGGCCGGACAATCCGGAGGAATCGGATATGCCGTATCCTTCGTTCGATCCTTTGGATCCGGATGGCGATGCCGGTTGGACGCCGCCGGCCTGGCTTTGGGTTATCGCAGCGATGCTTATGGCGTTGTGTGCCACACCGGCGGTGCATGCCTTCCGACGGTCCCTGTTGCGGCGGGGCATCCCCACGCCGGAGCGGGCGGTCGTGCGGATATTCGCGCGGGCTTGCGCCCTGGCCCATCACATGGGCGTCGCGCCGCCCCATATGTCCGAGACGCCGCTGGAATGGGCCCATCGCGCCGATGATCTCACCGCGCGCCCCGCGCATCCGTACTCATCACCGTCGCCATCGCCGTCCCTAACCCCGTCCCCGTCCTCGCCTCCGCCAACCCCCTCCCCGTCCTCGCCGTCCGGGGACAATGGCAACGGCTTTGTCTCGCTGGCCGACGCCTACTGCCGCCTGCGCTGTGGGCCGGGGGACATCTCCGTGGGGGACGTGCAAAAGCTGTACGCGATGTGGGAAAAACAAAAACCCCCATCCAAAGACAGGGGCTTTGTGTACCTATGGCGGCGCCATTACCTGGGACGCCTGTAGGGTGTAGGGAGTCACTAACCACTAACCACTAACCACTAACCACTAACCACTAGCGGCCCGCAGGCCGCTCAGGCCGCGATCAATCTTCCTCTTCCTGCAGTTGCCTGGTCTCTTCGATGACCTTCTGCTGGACGGATGCGGGGGTCTCTTCGTAGCGCTGGAATTCCAGCGTAAACGAGCCGCGCCCCTGCGTCATGGAACGCAAGTCGATGGCGTAGGACGACATTTCGGCCATGGGTACCTCGGCCTCCACGATCTGCTGTTTGTCCTCGCCGGGGCTCATCCCCATGACACGGCCGCGCCGCTTGTTGAGGTCGCTGATGATGTCGCCCATATACTGATCCGGGATAAACACCCGGAGCATGCCCACCGGTTCGAGCAATACGGGGTTGGCTTGCGGCAGGCCCGCCTTGTAAGCCAGCCGGGAAGCCAGCTTGAACGCCATCTCGGAAGAGTCCACCTCGTGGTGCTTGCCGTCCGTCAGCGTCGCCTTCAAATGGACAAGCGGATAGCCGGCCAGGATGCCGCGCTGGATGCAGTCGCGCAAGCCCTTCTCCACGGCGGGGAAGTACTGCTTGGGCACGCTCCCCCCGAAGACCTTCTCCTCAAAGATCAGCTCCTCGGACTCGCCCGGTTCGAAATCCATGATGACCAGCCCGAACTGCCCATGGCCGCCGGATTGCTTCTTATGCTTGCCTTCGATGCCGGTGACCTTTTTGCGGATTTTCTCGCGGTAAGCCACGCGGGGCGCCTCGGTTTCCACCTCCACGCCGAACCTGCCCTTGAGCTTCGCGCAGAGGACGTCCAGGTGGATATCCCCCTGGCCGGTGACAACCAGCTGCTTCGTCTCGACATTCTGCACCATCGTGAACGTGAGATCCTCTTCCGACATGCGCGTGAGGCCGGCGGATATTTTCTCCTCGCCGCCCTTGACCTTCGGGGCGAAGGCCAAGCTGTAGCAGGGGGGCGGGAAATCGATGCCGGACAGGGCGGCCAGATTTCCGGGCGCGCACAGCGAGTCGCCGGTCTTGGTATCGGTCAGCTTGGCCACCGCGCCAATGTCGCCGCAGCAAAACTCGCCGGTTTCCGACTTGGTTTTGCCCTTGACCAGCTGCAAACGCCCCAGCTTCTCGTTGGCGCCGGTGCGGGCGTTGACCAGCGTGGTGTCGCCCGACACGCGGCCGGAGACCACCTTGAAGAAGGAAAACTTCCCGTACTGATCGGAAAGCGTCTTGAAGACAAACAGGCGGCAGGGGCCGTCTGGATCGCGGGGCACCTCAATCTCGTTCCCGTCGTCATCCGCCGCGATTTCGGGCGGGGCGTTTGTCGGATCGCTGACATAGTCGCAAATGCCGCGCATCAGGGCCTCGGTTCCCAGCCCTGTCACGGCCGACCCGCAAAACACCGGCGTCAGCGACAGCGAAGCCACGCCGGCGGCGATGCCGGCTTTCAGTTCTTCCGGGGAGAAAGGATCGCCGCCGAAGTATTTCTCCATCAGCTCCTCGGAGGTTTCCGCCACATTTTCGGCCAACAAGGCGTACATTTCCTCGATGCTGTCTTCCATGGAGGCCGGCACGGGGATTTCTTCGACCTTGGCGCCGTTGCACTTGTACGCCTTGTGGGTCACGATGTCCACGATGCCGGTAAACTTTCCGGACTCGATAATCGGGATAACCACCGGGCAGACCGATATGCCGAACTGGGCGCGCAACGCCTCGAATGTCTTGTGGTAATCCGCGTTTTCTTCGTCCATCTTGGAGATGTAGAGCATGCGCGGCTTTTTGGCGGCTAGCTTCCAAGCCCGCTCCGTGCCCACGCCCACGCCGCTCTTGCCGCCCAGCACGATGAGGCATGCCTCGGACACGCGCAACCCTTGCAGCGTCTCGCCGACAAAATCCAGGAAACCAGGTGTATCGATGATATTGAGTTTCACGCCGGCATAGTTCACCGGCAATAGGCTGGCCGACAGGGAAATTTGGCGGCGCACCTCCTCCGGCTCAAAGTCGCTGACCGTGTTGCCGTCAGTCACTTTGCCCAACCGATCGGAGCCCTTCGTCAACCAAAGCATGCTCTCGGCTAAGGAAGTTTTTCCGTCCCCGCCGTGGCCCATCAGGCATAGATTGCGGATATTGGATGTCATGGGGGTTATTCTCTCCTTATACAATAAATCTGTCCACGCGGCCCACGCGGCGGAACCCTCCGTCGATATCGCATAGCACCAACAATTATATAATAGGGAGAAGGTTTTTACAATACATAATTTCAAAAAACCAGCGCCTCTTCCGCGCATGCTTCGCCAGCGATTAACCCATCCCGCGCCCACCCTATGTCGTTCCCGCGCCGATCCTGGGCCGATCCCGCGCCCCTCCCGCGCCGATGTATAGATTACCATGTTAGGAATATAATATATCGTGATAAAATAATATTGAATTGTAACTATATTGCAACAAAGTGTTTCTGAAAAGGGGGTTGTAATTTCTGAAAAGATGTGATATATTTAAGGCGAGTAAAATCCTCTTTAGTTGACAGTGAGAGAGGAGGGCAGGCATATGATGGGTTCTTACACAAAGGGTCGCACGGATTCCTCCCGAGAACACATCTTGTTTACCGCTATCCAGCTGTTTTATGAGTATGGCTACAATACAATCACGATGATGGATATCGCCATGGCGACAAACGTGGGCATCTCCCTCGTGAATTACCACTTTCCTTCTCGAAGGGCGTTGCGAGAGGGCATTTTCGAGTACTATGAAGGGATGCAAAAAGAAGCCCTTCCAGACTTGGAAGAATTGTTGCGTATGGCGGAAACCGTTCCCCCACAGGCTTTGATCGAGAGAATTATGACTTGGCGGGATACCGGAGCCAAGAAGATGCGGGAGGCAATTTTATCGATTGCCATCCGCGACGTCTCGATCGACGCCCGCTGCGCACAGTTCATCCAAGAGATGTTGTTTCTCCCCATAGAGCGTCTGCTCATACCAGTCCTGGATAAATTGATCGAGTTGGGCAGGATTGAACCCTTCGACAAAGAGGCATTCGTTTTCCTGTTGGAAAGGTATTGCTTCAGCGGATCCGCGCTTCACGGCGCCGAGCATCGGACACACAGGATCGATATGGGGGAAAAGGGGCTGTCCCTCCTTTTTTCCTTGATAAAACCTGCCGGCAAGCCGGGTGAGGGTGGATCCGAATCCGGGATCGGGTCTGGGGCCGGGGCCGGGATCGGGGATGGATCTGGATCGGGAATCGGTTTCGATTGCCTTGAGCAAAGCGCGCCCGCATAAGCGCGTCCGTTTTGATGCGCCCGCATAAGGCGCGTCTCTGTCAGCCGCCTGCGCAAGGATTGCGGGCGGCTTTTGTGTCGGCTTTTGTCAGCCTATGTCAGCGGGATCGACTGCAACAAGACTGTCAACCACGCATATCCCCCCACAAAGAGAAGCAGGAAGGCGGCCGCGCCGATTTTAACAGGCAGCCGGGCGTAGTTGAAACCCAAGCTGGTCCCGAACCGATCCTCCACAATATGGGCCGGATCCTCAGGATTGTAATAGAACATGCCCAATACCCAATGCTTGTCGTCGCCGCGTCCGGGGACCAGCCGGGAATGGGTCGCCTGCGGGCCGCCGCCAGGGGCCTCGGACAAGACATCCCTGACCCTGGGCTTGAGCTTACAGCCGCCCTGCCCGGATCGCACCCCAACCACCAGCACCGGGACGATCGCGGCTGTCGGCAAAGCCACGACCAGCCAGAACGGGATACTCAGTTCCGGCCATAGGATGAGTAAGCCTGGCAGCATGACCGTGGCGGCGATGGCCAGCGTCAAAAAGCCCAGACTATGCCCCATGCGTTTGCGGTACATGCGGTGCTGGGCGAAAGACAGCGCCGGGCTCGCCGGGTCGATCTGCAGCTTGGCCTTGACAATGGCAATGCCCGAAAGCCATAGGACCACCAGCGTGCCCAGGTTGAGGAGCGGCGTCATCAGGACTGCCCCAAGCGATTTGGCCGTCCAGGCATCCGGTTGCATGTTGATGTCAAAATGCGTCGGGACCGGGTCGGGCAGCGAGGGGTATTTTACCAGCGCGGCCACCAAGCTGAAAAAGACCAGCGCCAGCGACGCGGCATACCACGCCCACGGCAACTCGGACATAGTCCCCCTCGAATGCGACGAACCCGTCTCTGCGAAGGTGGCGCCGGAAACCCGCCACCCGCGCGCCTCTTTGAGCCGCAATGCCCGCTTCCAGTTGGGGACAAACGCGATCAGCTGCACAGGGACGATCAGCAACGGGATATACATGACCGCGATCAGGGACAAATCGGGCCGGAAAGCATATTGCAAAACGCACAGCATCAGCATGGCGGCCGCGCACAGGCAGATGACGGTCACATAGCGTTTTTTCATGCTCTTGGCCTCGGGGCAGAGCTGTTGCTCCAGGGGGATCTTTACGCCGAACAGGTACGACTTGCGCGTCAGCGTCGGGATAATCGCCGAAAACGCGCCGCACATGACAACCACCACCACGTTGGTGACAAAAAGTATCAAGTTTACATCGTTGTTTACGTCGTTCATGTTCATGTTCATGAGGAATCTCCTTTCTCACCGTTTACATTTCGATAGCATTCGGCGCAAAACGCCATGAATTCGTCGCCGCCCATATTATGGCAGACAGCCTCGGCGGCTGACAGCGTGATATTTCGCCCGAGCTTGGACAAGAAGTCCGCGCCGCCCGCCGTTCTGCGGGCCACCACCGCGCCGCGCCGCCGATCCATGACGATATACCCTTCGTCGTGCAGCGCGGTGTAGGCTTTGCTCACCGTGTGGAAATTGATGCCCAGGTCGGCGCCCAGCCGGCGCACCGACGGCAGGGCCTCCCCCTGTTCCAGCCGCCCGCCGGCGATACCCAGTACGATTTGGTCGCGCAGCTGCGCGTAAATGGGCAACGCATCCTGCGTGTCGATTTGGAGAATCATAAAGAATCCCTCCCGCCTGCCAGCCTTAACGTGTTAGCCTGCCTTTGCGTGTCATTCGTGGTATCTGTTATATATACAGTATAACAGAGGTGGTTGCGCATGTCAAGGGGGGAAATTAATTTTTTCTGCTTGACAGTCATGATCGACTTGCGCAAGGTTCGGCTCAAGGTATATACTATATATAAGGGCATCATGGTGAGGGGATGAACAAAATGCATTGGCTACACATTTCGGACATACACTACAATCCTGATAGGGATGGAAGGGCAACCAGGCAACTCCATATTGCGAACGGTATCTGGAGCTGCTTGAACAGCAGGGCTTGAAAATGTTTGAGGACGAAACGGCCAGACCTGAGGACTACAACAACATTGTGACGACAACAGGGAACAGCTCCTTCGAAAAACTCAGCGAATCCGCGCGGCAACTGTTTTATTTGTGCGCCTATATGGCGCCGGACAACATACCGCTGGAATTCTTCACACAAGGTAGGGATGTACTGCCGCAACCGCTTTGCGATGAGTTGGGCGACGCGCTGACTGCCAACGAGGTGATTCAAGATCTAACCAAATACGCGCTGGCCAAGCGGTCGGGAGACTTATTGAGCATACACCGGCTGGTGCAAATGGATGCGCGGAAAAGCCTCGCCGCCGACACGCAGTGGCTAGCCTACTGCCTGAACCTGGCACGCGCCGTTTTCAAATATGAATGGGGAAACAAACAGTCGATGGAGGCGTTTGCGCAAAACGTCCCCCATGTGCTGGAGATCGCAAGCCATGCGGGGAACATGTTTGAAAAAGATGAGGCAGAACAAGAAAAGGTTGCATGGTTATATCATATAGCAGGGTATGGCTTTGCGAGAAGTGGTGACTACGCGAAGGCGCTGGCATGGTATGAAAAGGCTTTGGCGATCCGCGAGAAAGTTTTAGGGGCGGAACACCCGTCTACCGCGACGACGTACAATGAGATAGCGCTTGTATACCAAACCCAAGGGGGCTACGCGAGGGCGCTGGCGTGGTATGAAAAGGCTTTGGCGATCTACGAGAAAGTTTTTGGGGCGGAACACCCGTCTACCGCGACGACGTACAACAACATCGCGGCTGTATACCATAACCAAGGGGACTACGCGAAAGCGCTGGCGTGGTATGAAAAGGCTTTGGCGATCCGCGAGAAAGTTTTAGGGGCGGAACACCCGTCTACCGCGACGACGTACAACAACATCGCGCTAGTATACCATAACTCAGGGGACTACGCGAAAGCGCTGGCGTGGTATGAAAAGGCTTTGGCGATCCGCGAGAGAGCCTTAGGGGCGGAACACCCGTCTACAGCAGCGACTTACAACAACATAGCGCAAGTATACCAAGGTCAAGGGGACTACACGAAAGCGTTGGCGTGGTACGAAAAAGCTTTGGCGATTTGCGAGAAAGTTTTAGGGGCGGAACACCCGTCTACCGCGACGACGTACAACAACATCGCGGCTGTATACCAAGCCCAAGGGGACTACGCGAAAGCGCTGGCGTGGTACGGTAAGGCTTTGGCGATCCGCGAGAATGCCTTGGGGGCGGAGCACCCGGACACCGCGCAAACGCACAACAACATCGCGCTGGTATACCAAGGCCAAGGGGACTACGCGAAGGCGCTGGCGTGGTTTGATCAGGCTTTGGCGATTAGCGAGAAAGTTTTAGGGGCGGAGCACCCGGACACCGCGCAAACGTACAACAACATCGCGCTAGTATACTACTACCAAGGCGACTACGCGAAGGCACTGGCGTGGTTTGATCAGGCTTTGGCGATCCGCGAGAAAGCCTTGGGGGCGGAACACCCGTCTACCGCGACGACGTACAACAACATAGCGGAGGTATACCGATGCCAAGGGGACTACGCGAAGGCGCTGGCGTGGTATCATAAGGCTTTGGCGATTTGTGAGAAAGTTTTAGGGACGGAACACCCGTCTACCGCGACGACGTACAACAACATCGCGGGCGTATACCATAACCAAGGGGACTACACGAAGGCGCTGGCGTGGTATGATAAGGCTTTGGCGATCCGTGAGAAAGCCTTGGGGGCGGAACACCCGGATACCGCGACGACGTACAACAACATCGCGTGCGTATAC